>JARBTN010000082.1 GCA_029240195.1 Chlamydiales bacterium | reverse complement strand
TACGTGTCAAACGAGCGTGAAAGCTCTTTAGAATCGATCGATTCTAGAGGCTTTGACGCCGTTTAACATGCGCAACAACATCTGTGGTCGGGCACTAGTGCCTCATCTACTTAATTTCACATGCATCAAAATTAAGAGGGTGAGGTCCTAAAATAGGCGATCAAAAATAGTTGTTGAGGTAGGCGACCACTTTTTGGGCAATTTGCGCTTGCAGGGATTCATGGACGAGCTCTTTGGCCGTATCGCTGTCATTAATCTGACCGAGCGAGGCCACGTTGATGCAGGGCGCTAAGGGATCAGCTGGGATGAGAGAGGGGTCAAAATCGTAGTCGATTGCCGAAGAGAGCTTGACGGGCCCTAAGACAATCTGTTGGCTGGCGCTTTCGATGAGCGTGAGGGTGACAATGGTGGTGCGCCTTCCCTCTACGGGGGCGAGCACGGCCACTTTTTTGGTGAGCGACCCTTTGACCGGCACGCGATGGCTTAAGAAGCCGATGTCTTCATCGCGGCTATCAAAGAGCTGCACTTGCAGCGTATACGAGCCGCTCTCTGCCACTTTCAGGCCGTGGCCAAAAAGCGTCATCTCGCGGTAGAGCGCCGTCAAAAGCGTGCCCTCATCATCGCCTTCGATGGGGGCAATGGAGAGGGTCTTATATCCTTCTAAAGCTGTGCCCGATTGAAAGTGATAACCGCAGCAAGAAGATAGAAGCGCAAAGAGTAGAAAGAGGCGCATATTTCTTCTTTAAGGTTTGATTTGTTTGAGCCGCTCTAAGCATTTGCTGGCGCAGGCTGTCTGAGGAAATTGCTCGGCTGAGGTTTCATAGTAAAGGATAGAGGCCTTTGGGTGGCCGCAGCGCTCATAAAAGAGGCCTAATTCATAGAGCCCATTGGCATACACCTCTTGAATCTGCGCCACAAAATCTTCAGCTTCTTTGACCCGCTCATCTTTGGGAAAGCGCTCTTTAAAGCGGCGGGCGTTGCTCTCTGCTAAGTAGACCAGATCAGAGTTTTGCTGCTCTTTTTGCGCTTTGAGGTAGTAGAGCTGATTGATGCGCAAAAAAGCATTGGGAGTGAGCTCGTGCTTGGGAAACTTTTTAATGAAGGTGATGAAGGTGTCGATGCCGATATCAAAATTCTCATCCTTCATCAGCATCAGCCCTTTGGCAAATAAAGCTTTGGAAGAGAGCCCTTGATTGCCGAGCGTCTGGATGATCTCGTCATAGATAGAGAGGGCGATCTCCTTGCCGGAGGAGAGTTTGGGCATTTTGGAGTAGCCTAAGAGGCGGGCTTTGGCCCCTTTGCGGAATTTCTCGGCCACGGCAAATTTGTAATCAAAGGCCTCTTGAAAATATTGGGGGTTGCTCATTTCCAGGTAGCTAGAAAGCTGTCGGTTTGCCTCCTCCAACTCACCTTGATAGTATAGGCTGACGCCTAAGTAGAATAGAGACGTCTCTCCCTGCTGGCTATTGGGGAAGTTGAACGAGACGACGCGAAACTGGTGGGCGGCCTCTTCCCATTCTTTAGCTTCGAAGGACTCGAGCCCTAGCTGAAAGTGCTCTTCCGGGCTGAGAGTGGCCAGTTCATCACTCTTATGAAGGCGGCCGTTTTTTAAAGTCCATGCGGCATCCAAAGAGACTAGGGGAAGTAGAGCGGAGAGAAAAAGGGCTTTCCAATTCATGGGCATTCCTTGGGTGAGGTTAATTTTGCCAAGATGCAAAGAAAAAGTGATTATAACTAAAAGGGTTAAAAGATTCAAGGGAAGGAAATTTTCATGCCTGTTTCAAGTAAAATTTTTTGTAGGCAAAGCGCTCTTAGCCGCGATTTATTGTTCTCCAATCTGCAACTGGAGTGCCAAGCACTTGCCTTTAGAATATTTGTCTGCAACCGATTGTATATTAGATAAATAAGGCGTCCAGAGCCGAGGGCTTTAGAGACCTTTCCCTCTCCTTTTGTAGCTAAAAATTTAAATTGGCGTCTAATCGGACTGTAAATCAAAAGTTTTATAGACTAAAACTTTTGATTTACAGTACTAGGGCATGAAAGGGAATGATTGCTTTAATTCCCACTTCAAATGGATAATAGTTGTTGCTAAAACTGCAGAAGAGGAGATAAGTGTCTTCTCGCTTCGATTTTAGGGGGAGTGCTTAAGATAACTTAAGGCAGGAGGATGGCCATTAGAATCTTCGAAGTGTTGATGGAGGTAGATACTCTCTTTTGGGGATATATCGGCTTTTCATTGATTTGCCTTCTCGGGGTTTATTTTACGTTGCAGACGCGCTTCTTTCAGCTGCGCGCGATCCCTGCGTTGATGCAGACGTTCCTCTTTTTTTGGCGAGCGCCGGCTTCGGCAAAGGCGAGGGGATTGCCTCCGTTGAGAACTTTTGTCGCTTCGGTGGGAGGGATGATTGGCATTGGCAATGTAGTGGGCATCGTCACGGCCGTGCAGCTGGGGGGCCCGGGCGCGCTGTTTTGGGTGTGGATGGCGGCTTTAATTGGGGCGCTCATCAAATATGCGGAGATCTTTTTAGGGCTCAAGCACCGCGTCGCCAATCAAAGGGGGGGCTACGATGGCGGCCCAATGTATTACTTAAGCCACGCCTTTAAATCTCAATCGATTGCGGTCTTTGTTTCTCTTTTGCTCTGCATTTATGGCACGGAGATCTATCAATTTGCCGTCATCACAGAAAGCCTTTCAGCCAACTGGGGGTTCAACCGCCTGGGGGCCAGCGTCCTTCTCTTAGCAAGCGTCCTCTATTCGGGCTTGGGGGGGGTATCGCGGGTGGGCAAAATTTGCAGCTGGGTCATCCCTTTGCTGACTGTGATCTATTTGGGGATGAGCCTCTTTGTGATCACCCATCACATTGCAGAGCTGCCAGGGATCATTGCCAATGTCGTTTCGTCAGCTTTTAATGGGCATGCGGCTGTGGGGGGATTTGCCGGCAGTTCGGCTCTGCTCTCAATTCAGCAAGGGGTATCTCGGGCGGTCTATTCAGCAGATGTGGGAATTGGCTCTGATTCGATCATTCAAAGCGAGTCGAAGGTGGTGTTGCCGGAGCGGCAGGCTCTTTTGGCCCTATTTGGCGTCTTCATCGATAATATGATCTGCACCTTAAGTATTTTGACTGTATTGACGACGGGGATTTGGAGCTCTTCCGAGCACATCGAGGCGTCGAATCTGGTGCAAGATGCGCTCAGCATGTACTTTCCCTTCATGGATCTCTTCATGCCCTTTTTTTTAGTCGTCTTAGGCTATACGACGATAATCGCCTACTTTTGCGTGGCGGTCAAGTGCGCGCAGTTTTTGCATCCCAAGCATGGCCGGACGGCCTATTTTATCTTTGCGACGGCGATGCTCATCTTCTTTTCGCTCTTCGATCAGACAGAGGCGCTGTTGGTGATGTCGGTGTCGGGCAGCTTGTTGCTGATGATCAATCTGCTGGGCATTTTTCGCCTGCGCAAGCAGGTTGTATTTAGAGCGTCTCTTCTCAAGCGCCGCCCAGGAGCAGCCCCTCTCAAGTCGCCCGCCCTTTACCGCCTTGCCTTTTCAGAGCACAGCAATTTCTTGAAGCTCTGCCGGTCTTTGAACCGACGCATTCAATCTCTCACAAGTACCTCGTCCAATAAATTCTGATGCATGCCAAAGCCTTTAATAGCCAAAGGGAAAATCCTTTGCCGCTAGGCAATGGGTTTTCCCTTTGGCTTTAAGCTCTAGGGATTGCAAAGGGGCCTTGGCCCCTTTGCCAGAGAGGGGTTAGTACTGCAACTCAAAATTTTTAATGGGCTTTGATGGCGATGATGCCGGGCACGGATTGAATGTGCCGTTGCATCTCCTCTTGCCCTGCGATGCCGAAGGAGGGGCTGGCTAAGATGGAGGCCACTTCTATGCCTTGGCTCAAGAAATGGAACTCCAGAGGTAGGGCTCCTGGCATTTGACTGACCAGCCCCTTGAGCTTCAGAATCTGACTCAGCTGCATTTTGTCGATATCGACTTGGACAACCCACTTTTGCACGGCACTCTCTTTGGGCTTTGCAGCAGCGGCAGGCGGTTTTTGAGGCATCTCTTTTCCCTTTTTGGGGTTTTGAAACATCTGGGCGCGGTTCAGTTGGAATTTGGCGCGGTCGTAGGCTTGATCGCAGGCAAAGATCATCTTTTCATCGGCGCGGGTCAGGTCGTCAAGCCAGCGGATGGTCATCTTGAGCGTTTCTTCTTTCTTTTCGACCTGAACGACAGCATAGAGCAGCTGGTTTTCTGCAAGCAACCCCTTTTTTTCTTCGTAGAGGTCGGACCAGATGACGGCCTCCATCCGTTCGAAGCCGTCGCTGATGGTCAGGATGGCAAATTTCTTCTGCGACTTGCTGGCGATGCGCACCTGAATCTCTTCGACGATGAACGAAAGCCTTAAGACTGTGTCGCCGCTGAACGCGCCAATTTGGCTTAAAGAGACAGCTGAAAGGCGATCTAAGAGGGGTCGATAGGCGTCGAGGGGGTGGCCGGTGATGAAGAAGCCGAGGAGCTGTTTTTCTTTGAGCAGCTGCTGCAGCTTGGTCGTGGGCTTGGTAACGGTAGGCGGTTTGGGCTCTTGCTTTTCAGCGGGTTCGATTAAAGAAAAGAGGCTCATGACGCCGGCCGACTGCTCTTTTTGTTCTTTGACGGCCGTGTCGTACATGGGCTCGATGCTCTCTCGAAGGGCATCGCGGCTCCAGCCTGTGAAGTCAAAGCAGCCGGCGTCGACTAAGTTTTCGATGGCTTTTTTGCCCACTTTTTTGGTCTCGATCCGTTGGATAAAGTCGAGGAGCCCTTTAAAAGGCCCTTTTAGCTTTCTCTCCAGCAAGATCGCTTGGACGACGCCCTCGCCCACCCCTTTGATGGCGCTGATGGCAAAGCGAATGCCGGGCTCTGTCGCTAAGAATTCCTCGCCGGCCTCATTGATATCGGGCTGTAAGATGGCGATGTTCATCATCTGGCATTCGCCGATCAGTTTAGCGACTTTGGCCACGTCATCGCGGTCGCACGTCATGAGGGCGGCCATCCATTCGCTGGGGTAGTTGGCCTTGAAGTAGGCGGTGACGTAGGTCAGATAGGCATAGGCTGCCGCGTGCGATTTGTTAAAGCCGTAGGCGGCGAATTTTTCCATCTTGTCGAAGATGAGGGTAGCTAGCTCTTCAGAGAGGCCATTGCTTTTGGCGCCATTGACAAATTTGACGCGCTGGGTGCCCATTTCTGCGGCATCTTTTTTGCCCATGGCCCGGCGCAGCACGTCCCCCTCTCCCAAGGAGTAGCTGGCCAATTTTTGGGCAATCTGCATCACCTGCTCTTGATAGACCATGATGCCGTAAGTCTCTTTGAGAATGAGCTCCATCCA
Organism: Chlamydiales bacterium; assembly: GCA_029240195.1. GTDB lineage: Bacteria > Chlamydiota > Chlamydiia > Chlamydiales > JARBTN01 > JARBTN01. The sequence continues at coordinate 5,122 of JARBTN010000082.1, read as the reverse complement.
GGGGTGGTCGTAGTCGATGGGCTCTTTGCCATGCTTGCGGTTGATGAAAGAGGGGATCATGTCCATGGGGCCTGGCCGGTAGAGGGCGAGGACGGCGATGATCTCTTCAAAGCGGTCGAGGTGCAAGTTGCGGGCTAGCTCCTGCATCCCCGCCGATTCTATCTGGAAGATGCCGAGAGTTTTGCCTTGATTTAACAGGGAAAAGGTGGCGATGTCGTCCAGGGGCAGGTTGACCCAGTCGATCGCTATGCCAAAGCGCCTGGAAATGGCGTTGACGCAAATCTGAATCGATGTCAGAGTTTTGAGCCCTAAAAAGTCAATTTTGAGCATGCCCACCATCTCCACAGGCTTCATGGAGAATTGGGAGACGGGCATGTCAGAGTCTTTGGCGATGCAGATGGGGATGTGCTCGGTCAGGGCTTCGCCGGAGATGATGACGCCGGCGGCGTGCAGGCCGGTGCTGCGGATTGATCCCTCCAGCTTGCGGCCAAGCTCCAAGATGCGCTGGGCATCTTCATCTTCTTGGCACATGCGCTCCAAATCGCGATCGATATCGAGCGCTTTGGCGAGCGTCATATTGGGATCTTCGGGGATCAGCTTGGCAATCTCGTTGACTTTAGAGAGGGGAATGTCCAAGACGCGGCCGACGTCTTTGATGGTCATCTTGGCTTTCATGGTGCCAAAGGTGATGATTTGGCAGACGCTGGCTTTGCCATAGCGCTCTACGGTGTAGGCGATCACCTCGCCGCGCCGATCCATGCAAATGTCGACGTCGATGTCGGGGTAGGAGATGCGCTCGGGGTTGATAAAGCGCTCAAAGAAGAGATCGAAGCGGATGGGTTCGATGTCAGTGATGCCGATCAAGTAGAGCACGATCGACCCGGCGCCGGACCCGCGCCCTGGGCCGACGGGGATGTTATTTTTCTTGGCCCAGTCGATGAAGTCCCAGACGATCAGAAGGTAGTCGCACATGCCCTTGGGCACGATGACATTCATCTCAAAATCGAGGCGGTCTCTCACTACTTGCAGCGGGTCTTTTTCGGGAAATTTCTCCTGCACTTTGGCTAGAGTCTCATCTGTGTAGCGCTTTTTGATCCCCTCGTTGCACAGGTGCCACAGGTAGTCTTCGGCGGCTTTGGTCTGCTCTTCTTTCGTGTAGGGTCGGCCTTGCAGGGCGGGGGGGACGTAAATGGGATAGTGCTTGGTTTTGAAGTCGAGGTCGACTTGGCATTTGGCGGCCACTTCCAAGGTGTTGGCTAAAGCTTCTGGCCAGTCAGCAAACCTTTCGGCCATCTCCTCGCCGCTCTTGAAATAAAACTCATGGGCGGGGTAGGTATTTCTCTTGGGGTTGGGCGATCGAAATTGGCGGTTGCCAAAGGCATCCTTTTCCCAGATTTCACACGGCTCTCCCGACTGGACGTTGAGCAAGATTTCGTGCGCCTTCCAATCGGCGCGCTCCATATAATGGCTGTCGTTGGTGGCCACGACGGGGATGGAGAGCTCTTGGCCGAGCTGTCTAAAGAGGGTGTTGACCTTGGTCTGCTTGGCCCACATCTCCTGGTATTTATGCAACAGCCAGGCTTCATCGTGAAAGCCGTCGTTGGCCAGGTCGTCATCGCTCATCTGGTGGCGCTGCACTTCTAAGTAGTAGTCCTCTCCAAAAATTTCCCGGTAGAAGAGAGCCGTCTCTTTTAGCTCTTCATAAGATGCGGTCAGGGCAACGTGGGATAGGTGGCTATTTAAACAGCCAGAAAGGCAGACGATTCCTTCGGCATGGCTCTTTAGCGCTTCCAAGTCGATGCGGGGGTTGTAGTAAAACCCTTCGGTATAGCCAATTGAAGAGAGCTTGCATAGGTTATGATAGCCGGTATCATTTTTGGCGAGCAAGGTCAGGTGAAAGGCAGTCTTTTCCCCAGGCATCCTCTTCTTATCAAAGCGAGATTTGGGGGCGACGTAGAGCTCGCAGCCGAGGATGGCTTTGATCCCTTTCCCTTTGCAAGCCTTATAGAAATCGACGGCGCCAAAGAGGTTGCCATGGTCGGTCAAGGCGATGGCAGGAAAGCCAAACTGCTTGCCCTTGCTGGCGATCTCTTCGATAGGGGCTGAAGCGTCTAAAATAGAGTATTGAGAGTGAACGTGGAGGGGAACCCAGGTCATAGCATCCTTATTTGTTTCGCTAGAAAAAGTATCGAAACTATTGTATGCCAAGAGCGTCTTTCCTGAAAGGAAACTTTGCTTTGGCGCTATTTGACGCACTTTAAAACTGAATGGGCGGAGTGCCTATTAAAGCTGGGCAAGGAATGCCGCCTCTCCTTCAGGCCCCCAACCGTGAGCCAAAGGACCCACATTTTTTATAGGCACATAGGAGTTTAATTCTTTAAAAGATAGTTCGTTTAATTGAAAGGTTTTTGAATTTACAATAATAAATTAATAAGTTAACTTTTATGGTAAAATTTTATATGTGGTGTTCGTTATGTTAAGAATTAATTCTTCTCCTCTCTTTTCAATGGAAAGGGCGAGCTTTTCCAAGTTGAAAGCCGAGGTTAAAAAAACTTTGATCTGGGCGGTCCACCTTTTAGAGGCACTCGGGAAAAAAATAACTGCATGTTTTAGCACTTCACCTCAAAAAAAGCTCTCGACTGAATTTCAAGAGGGAAGGGAACTTTCCTTTTGCTATCTCATCCATCCGCTCTTTGGTGCGCGAGAGGTCGGGCCGCACGATGCCGCTAGCCACCTCTACTCTTTCTTATCGCCTAAAGACCAGCTTGCCCTGGGAGCAGTCTCTAGAGGTGCTAGGGAGGCTGGATGCAAGATATCGCAGAATTTCTTCCAGGAGACTTCTAATAAGGCTACCATATATAAAATATTGCCTTCTGTCGCCAAAGGAGAGGTTGCAGGTTGGCAAGAATACCAAGAGCTGTCTGAGCAGAATCTAAACGCTTTCCTTAGCTGCCCAACTCCTTTTCCCTATTACCGAGGAGCAGAGCGCGCTTATCTAGAGAAGATCCCTTTCATCCCATACAAAGAGAGTGAAAGGTGGCAGAGAGAATTTATGAGAATGTTTTATGAGAAAAATCCTCCGCTCACCTTTTTCCGCACCTCTTTACAAAATGGTGATCCAGAGATTGTCCTCTTTAAAAAAGAAGTCGATCCTAAAACGCTCCGTCCTCAATCTAGAGAGACCATCTGGTTAAGGTTAATATCTGATGGTAAATTCTATAACTTCTATCATCATAAAGAATATTGGGGCGGCAGTAGTGCGATGTACACCAAGAATGTCCCGTCCTTTGAACAGTGGCTTCAACTAGTTGCCCAAGCTCAGGCCTTGCAAAATAAGATTCAAGAGAGCGAGCAAAAGCCCTCTTCTCAAAAAACATTTTGGAGAAATTTAGCGACCCGCTATTTCCTGACGCGCTAGCGTATGGAAATGGTGGGCCGCTTCATAAAATAGGAGGGATTGTAAAGAGGCTTTAGCCGTTTGGCTGAATTGGAGGGGAGAAGAGCCGCCTCTCTTTAAGCCGCTTGCTCGAAGTTTTCCGCCTCTGTTTCTTTGCGCTTGGGATTTTTGCAAAGAGGGATGAAGAGGAGCAGGGCAATGACGGCGCAGATGGTCAATGTCCAAAAGTAACCTTGCCAGCCGTATTCTTCAGCAATCCGGCCTAGCGGATAGCCGGCAACGGCAGCTCCTAAGTAAGCAAACCAACCAGTGAAGCCGGTGGCGGTGGCGGCGGCTTTTTTATGCGAAAGCTCGGCGGCAGCCAGGCCGATCAGCATCTGCGGGCCGAAGACCATGAAGCCAATGAGGCATACAAGAAAGCTATCGAGCAGCCAATAGCCAGCCGGCGTCATCCAAAAGAAGATAGTTGAGGCGAGCATGCCAACGCCGTAGATGAAGAGGGTCTGCCCGCGCTTGCCATCAAAAAAACGGTCGGACATCCAGCCAGCGACGAGCATGCCAAAGAAGCCGCCCACTTCAAACCAAAAGACGGCGCCGCCAGCGGCAAGTTGTGAATATCCCTTCATCTCAACGAGATAGAGCGCTGTCCAGTCGTTGATGGCTGTGCGGATGATATAGACAAAAAAGTAAGCAAAAGCCAGGATCCAGATCCAGCGGTTGGCCAGGACGTAGTCAAATAGAATTTGCTTGGTAGAGAGCTCTTTTTCCTCATATTCAGCACTCGAGCCGCTTGGTAAATCATTGCGGTACGTCTCAATGGCCGGCAGGCCAAGCGATTGAGGCGTATCCCTCAACCGCTCCAGGAGAAATAGCCCCATCAAGATGCAGAGGCCTCCGGGAATGTAGAGGGCGTAGCGCCAGCCAAAATATTGAGCCGCCGCCGCTCCCAAGATGGGGATGATAGCCCCGCCCACATTATGTGAAGTCGACCAAAGAGCCCACCAGCGGCCTCGCTCAGACTGGGAATACCAGTGGGTAAGGAGTCTTGCTGCAGGCGGCCAGCCAAAGCCTTGGAACCAGCCATTGAGTCCCCAAAATAAGGTGAAGTAAAAGATTGTCGAAGACGCCCCAAAGGCAATGTTGAGCAATCCGGTGACAATTAAGCCTGTAGCCATAAAATAGCGAGGGTTGGACTTGTCGGCAAAGATTCCATTGACGAATTTGCTAAACCCGTAGGAGATGGAGAGGGTGCTGCCTAAAAAGCCAAGCTCTGTCTTGGTAAATCCTAAATCGGCGATCAAGTTGGGCATGGCAAAGACTAAGCTTTTCCTGGAAAAATAGTAGAAAGCATAGCCGATGAACATGGAATAGAAAATGCGCAGTCGCCAGTAAGGATAGGCCTTTTTAATCTCTTCTTGGTCTTCTAGAAGAGGGATAAAAGGGGCTGGGGCAAAAAGGTTCAATAGACCTTTAGATATTCCTTGAAAAACCATCGCTATTCCTTCTAGCTTTTATCGGTTTGCATGAACACCCGGGGGCGACTCTTTAGGCCATCTTAGGCTTAAGAGAGAAAGGCTTTTAAGCCCTCTCTAAAACAAATTGTAAGTTTTAGCTATCGTTCTATCCTCAATTGACCGCTCGTAGGGCGATCTGGACAGCAAAGATTTACCGGGCCACAAGAGGGGGTAAGGAGGCCGTTTTTGAGAAAAATGTTAGCTTACTCAT
>JARBTN010000081.1 GCA_029240195.1 Chlamydiales bacterium | reverse complement strand
TACGTGTCAAACGAGCGTGAAAGCTCTTTAGAATCGATCGATTCTAGAGGCTTTGACGCCGTTTAACATGCGCAACAACATCTGTGGTCGGGCACTAGTTACAAAGGCGAGATGGATAACATTCTTAAAAATACAGTTCCTTCCAGCCCTAAGAGCGAAATGTTCTGATATAAGGTTGGCCTTTTCTTGCGAAAAAATCATCATAAATTAAGTAAAGCGCGCAAGAAATTAAGCCCTCTTTGCAAAAACTTTTGCCATTATTCGAGTGCTATCTCTCTTATAAGGCCTGCCGCAAAGGAAAAGCTCTTTTCAAAATCAACCCTGAGCAAACTTTGCAAGAGTGTGCAAATTGCGGCTACACTCACCCATCCAATTGTAAAAGCTACGAATAGCCTAAATCATTCCATGTTTTAGGCTTGAAGCTCGCTTCTTTAGGGACGAGCAGTTCACCGGACAACACATGCGCTTTCTATCAATCTCTGAGATGACTGCTTGAATTTTAAATTTATCCCCTTTAAAGTCAGCGGCACTTTGACATGGGATATGTATCCAGCGCGGAAAAAGCCAATGAGATATCTTTCCCATTTTTTTAAAAGGTTTGCCAATGGATGTCTCTTCTTTATCGCTGCAAGAGCCTTGGGCGGGATCTCTATCAGTGGCGGCTTTTCAGGGTCGCTCTTCAGCCGAGGGCGAGGTCTTTTTGCCAAGCGAACTTGTGAGCGACCAGCTTTTACAAGAACTGGTGGAGCGCCACATTCTCACCGCTGGCGAGCTAGAGCTCAATGCACCCTTAGGGATTTCACAGGTATTCAGCTTAAAGCACCTTTTTGAGGTATTTAAGGGGCCTTTTTCTCTAAAGTCGGCAGGTGGAAGACATGCCTCCTCCTTAGAGACGGGCGGCTTTATAGTTCTCCTGCGCTCTCTATTAGAAGAGGTCGCTCACCTGACCGGCATCCATAGCGATGCGTTTTCCCTGGAGATCGTCGGCAGTGGTGTTCCTTATATTTTAGGGCCTTCTTACTTTCAAAATTTCCTGCACCATCTCTCGATCGACTTGCCCCTTGAAGAGGCAGCGCCCTTGTTTGCCGCTTCTTTAAAAGAACTGCCCCAAGACTTTGACATCCGCATCCTCTTGCCTCAGCAAGTGCGCGGCAAGCTGCCAGAGCAATTTAACTCCCTGGGCGAGAGGCTGGCTCGGCGTGCCGAACAATTTATCGATCCGAGCGGCAAGCTCTCCCATGCCATGCCTTTTCGCATCGACATCCAAAGCGGGCAAAATGAGCAGGGGCTGGAGGAGCATTACCTCCTCTTGCAATTGGAGGGGGAATTTGAAATAGCCGGGAACAGGAAAGGGATCTGTTTTGACCTGGTCTTTCCCAGCTCTTTGATCTATGAAAAGCTCTTTTGTCGAGATGGGCTTTATCTCGCGCTCTCTTTAGACTTTTCTTCGATTGCCGTCGCCTTTCATCGCGAAGCGGACTCCTACCAGCCGGCGCAAGGGGTTTTTGACCTCATCTTCTCCCAAATCCGCTGGCAGCGGGACGATTTAAATGTGGCGGCTTTTGGCCGCGCTCTGCACTTAATGCTAAGAGGTCACCGCGTTCATGGGCCGCGAGGGCGGGCGCTGCCAAAGAATTTTATCAGGCAGGCCGCTTCGTTGAGCCATACGCCGGAGTTGGGAGTTGTCTTTTCCCTAATTGGCTTTTATCAAAGGAAGAATCCGGAGGAGTTTTTTGCAAAAATACTCTTAGGCTTGCATGTGCTGCGCGCATTTGGCATGGATGGCTGTTTTGTCAATCTAGAGCAGGTCAGAGACGGCCTTTTAAAGAGGCTATCGAACGAGCAGCTTCTCTTGAGCCAACAAAATCCCATCGGCGCTCTCTTTATAGATCAGCGCTTTTCCTTAATTTTAATTGAAAGCGCCCTCACTTTGCTGGCCCTGCTCTCCTACCAAAGGGGCGCTGAGGGCACTTGGTTGACCTGCCATTTTGGCAAGCCGGCCCTTTCATTTCCCCTCTCTTTTATAAGCTCTAAACGGACCTTTTTCCTGTTTGCCTCTGCTGAGGAAGCGCTGCTTATTTTCTTCAAAGAGCTGGACGCTCTCGCGCCAGCCTTGCAAGGCGCTTTTTTTGATCAATTTTCCCCTCTATATAGAGCAGCGCTCTTTAGAGGAAAGGGGGTGGAGCGCTCTTTGCCTCTTCCCTGGCAAATCCAACCGCTCTCAGAGCCCCTTTGCTCGCTCATCTGTCATGAGCATTCTTTGGCCTGTCACCTTGGCTATTCTCTTTTAACCGCTCTCAAAAGAAGCGGTTCTCCTCTTGGATTTGAAAGAATTTACCTCAGCCAATGGCCTAAAGCCCTGCTTTACGAACAAAGTCAGCCCTCCTCCTTTGCCGACAACTTCATCGATTGGCTAGAGGGCGCCACTTTTGGGAGAGAGCCGCTTGCCAGGTTACATTCTCTTTGGCCCAAGGCTCCCTCCGATTGGATTGCCTATTTGGCAAGCTCTGACCGAGAAGAGCTCATCTCCTATGCCTTTCAAAGTTGGATCGGCCTTTCGGGGATCGAAAAATACACCCTCTCCTTTTGTTTATTTGAAGCTTTCAAGCAAAAGCGGCCAGAGCGCGCTATAAAAGTACTTGCCGCCATGTCTGAGCGGTGGCCAGTTGCCCAAGTGGGAAAGGGGCTCTTTTCCCTTTGGCACCACGCGCTTTTAAGAGATGAACTGCACTCTCTTTGGCATGAGGCCTGGTGTCAAAAAAATGAGCGCGAGGCGCTGGTCTGGGCGTTGTCTCTTGCCAAGGGCGAGCGGATGCAGCTAAGCCGAGAGTGGCCTTTGTTGAAGCCGCTCTTTCAAAAGATCGGCGGCGCTGCGTTTTTTCAGCTCGACCCCTCCTTTTTTTCAGCTTGGCCGACAATTTTTAAGGGCCAGCATCCCATTTGGCAAGAGAAAGGATTGAGGATTGGCTATATAGCCTGGTCGGGGGCGAGAAGGGAGGGCGCCGATCAAGCACTTTCGCTGTTGCTCGAGGATGAGGCCGAATCTGGGTCTGGACCTGGGTCTAGATCTGGGCCCAGATTGAGCCGCTTGCTATTGCAACAAGTGTCAGCGTTGCCTTTAGACGCGAGCGCTCTGCTCGATTCGGCTTTGAAGAGGCGAAACCAGCCGGGCAAAAAAGAGCAGCTCGACCTCTTAATCGCCTATTTTTATAGCTCTGAAGTCGTTAACCGGCAGTTAAATGCCGATGAACGAGGCCTCTTTGTCGAGCATGCGCTCTTACAAAAGACGCTCCATTTTCTCTTGAAAAAACGGCAGAATTTGCCCTTTTGCCTGAATGCATTAAAAGGGGCCAAAATGGATCCAGCGCTTTGGCAAAAATTCTTTTCGCAGCTTAGCGCCATGCAAGATGCGCCCCTTTTATTGCAAGCGGTGGATAGCTTAGTGGACCTTTCCAAAGAGCTGCCGGCTCGAACCATAGAACAGCTATTGCCCTGTTGGCAGCGGCTGCTCACCTTAAAGCGCCCTCCCGATTCTTTTCTCCTGTTTTTAATTGGCAAGGGAGCGCTCTTTCAAGCCCTTTGCCGCTCTAAGTGGACGGCGCGGGAAAAAGTGCTCTACCTAGAGCCCTTTTTTCAAAAAGCCGCCCTCTATGCCGCCTTAAAGCCCGCATGGCTTTCCTCTTGCGTGCTGCATCGCTATCAAGAGGTATGGCCCGTTTTGGAGAGCTTGCCCCGTCAGCCGGAAGAGAGCTCTTTTGAGCTGTCTCTCTTCTCTTCTTGCCTCAAAAGAGCTATAGCGCCCCCCATCTCATTTGCTCTGGCTTTACTAAACAGGCACTTGGAGCGCCAGCGCTCTTTAAAGGGGATGAACCAAGAGGTCTACGCCCTCTTTGAGCGGATCGACCCTGGAGCCCTCTCTTTCGAAGACATCCAGCTAGTCGAGCGCCTATTGCTCGCCATCAGCGAGGAAAAGCGCTTAGAGCCGCTTTCTTTGATTCCCTTGATCCCAAAAATTAGCCAAATCGAAATTTCCTTTGAGACCCTCGATCTCTTCCTCATGAAAAATAGCTGCCCTCTCACCGATTCTAATAGCGCAAAGCGCTTAGCGATATGGAACGATTTTTTGGGTCAAATTTCTCCCGAGAGCGATGCGCAGTTTTTTGTCGCCGGGCAAAGCCTCTATCACAGCATCCAAGCCGGTTCATTGAGCCCTGTGCATTTAAAAAGGCACTTTAAAAGCCGTTCTGCCCGGCTTCTCTTGACGCGCAGCTTATTTTTTCTAGCCAAAGAAAAAAAGCAGCTGGAGCTGAAGATCAGTCACTTTTTCCTTCTCTTTGAGTCCATTCAAGGGTGTTTGCAAGAAAAAAAAGATTGGCACTTGGTGCAAGGAGCGCTCTTTCTCTTCTTTAAAAGCATGAACGTCTACAAGTTTCATCTAGAGGCGGCGCATTTTCTTCAGCACCTATTCCGCTCTTTGCCAAACATCCAAATCCCATTTTTAGACTATTTGCTGCCTAAAATACAAGAGAAGGGGCCTTTCTTCTATCAGGGAATGGCCAAACCCTGGTGCGCGCCCCTCTTTGACTATCTCACCGATTCTGTTGGGGAGGAGGAACGCTTAATTGAATTCACAGCCGCTCTTTTTAGCCGAAGCGCCTTTTTATTGGAGGAGAGCGGGGAGGGAGCTTATTATTTAAAACGCCTCGAGCAGCGGTTTCAGCTGCAAAAGAAAAACCCCTTGGCTTTTTTGCGTCTATCTATGCTGGCGGGCCGGCCCATTTTAAAAAAGGAGGCGTCGCCGATGCTGTTGGTGGCTAGCGCCTCTTTAGCTATCGAAGATTTGGTCAAGAGTATGAGGGGGAATCTGGTCTGGAACCAATTTTTAATGGATAGAGTCCAGTCGATTTTGATCCTTTGCTGTCAAAGCTTCGAAGGAAGGGCGCTCAAACTTGGTTTGTTTTTGGAACCGTTGAAAAGCTGTTTTTCCGCTTTAGAGGCCCATCGAGATGCGGAGACGATTGGCCAGCCTTTTCAATCTTTGCTTTTATTTTGGCCTGAGCTTTTAGATCTGTCTTTGCCGCCCCTCTTTTTGGAGCAGGCCACAAGAGAGCTTTGCCATAGCCTCAGCCATTTCTTAAATAAGGAGGCCATCCAGCAAAGGGTAGAGCTCAATCAACTCCTTCTCGATCTCTACCTCTCGGCATTGGAAAAAGCCATTGCCCAAAAGCTATTTACCGAGGCAACTCACACCCTTTCTAACCTATTTAGAAAGTGGGAAGAGCACATCATTAGCTATATCGTCAAAAACCCACTTTCGCGCTATTTTTCTCATCAGATCTCAGTGTCTTATATGCAAGATCTATTTGCCAGCTACCCCTTCTTAAAAGAAGGCGATCGGAAGGCGTTTTGGCTGAGGATGCATCAGAGCTTGGTCCGCATCTTATCAAAAGAGTACGAGCAGCTCTCTTCTCTGGACTTAGATAGCGGCTCTCCTCTGCTGCCGTCAATGCGGCATCTACAATCGGCCATGCAAGAGCTTGGCCTCAACAAGGGAGAAGAGAAAAAGGAATAGGCTTTTTAAAGGGTACATGCTCTCGGGAAAAAGGCTTTTGTGAACATGCCTTTTAAATGCGCTTTTGCAGGTAAGCCATCGTCTCTCCCCAAGGGAAGGAGACGGGAAATGTCTTTTGCAGTTGAAAGGGGGCATTTGGCTCAATCTCTTGCAGGGGGTAGCTGATGGTGAGCAGCTGAGCGCCTGAGGGCAGGCCTTCGAGCTTTTGGCTCAGGCGCCAGATGGCTTCATCCTCTAGGCATGTGCCGTAGCAGTAGACAAAGGAGGCCTGCCGATAGTCGCCCTCTAAATAATTTTGCCGGTGAAAGTGGAGGTTGTCGATCCTTAAATGCCCTTTGATGCGCTCCGCTTTTTCGATGAAGCGGGGCACCAGCTCGATGCCATGCACTTCGCATCCGATGAAGAGCGCAAGCCAAAAGCACGCTCTGCCGCGGCCAGAGCCAAGCTCAAAGACGACATCCTCTTTGGAGAGGTTGGCCTCGCGCGCAATTGTGGCCAGGGTAGAAAGCGGCGTCTCCCCATAGTGCTCGCGCAAACCCTGTCCCTTGTGTTGAAAAAAGCGGTGGCAGGTGCGGTAGGGATTTTGCCAAAGGTAGCTGGCAAAGAGCCGTTGGTCCACTTTGCGAAATTGGGAGTGCGTGTGATAGGCGCGCCTTTCTTGCCAAAAGGTGGCCAGCTGCTTGAGCTTGACCTTGATGGCCAGGGGGTAGAGAGATAAGGTCTCTTTCCAGTTGCGCATGAGCAGTGTGAACATTCAAAAGACCCCTCTTCCTTTACTATCTTAATTTGATATTCAAAATAAAGCATTAATAGTGTATTATAATCTACTGTTTTTTTATTTTGCCCCTCCCGTGAGCCTGTCCGCTTTAAGCTGATATGGCCTTTCGCGGCCCAAAAATCCCCGCTTATTTTTGACGCATCCACTTTAAGAGGATTTCTTTCATGTCTAATCCCACCATGTCGCCCAAGCGACTTTTAGCTGCGGTTTTGCTCGGTGCCGCATTTGGCTTCTTGCCAGGTCACTTTCTGGCCCTGCCTCACTTCATCGCCACGCTGTTTATCAATGGTTTGAAATTGATCAGCTTGCCGATCATCTTCTTTTCCATCGTCTCTACCTTCTCCTCGATGGACGATGTGCAAGAGGTAAAAGTGCTTGGCAAGCGCGTCTTTCTCTACGCCCTGTTGACGACGCTCTTGGCAGCCAGCGTAGCGCTTGGATTGTTTTTGGCCATTGACCCGGCGGGAATGCGCTCTGAGACAGGGCGCTCTATGATCTCTTCCTTGACGGCAAACAGCGAAGCGAGCGCCGCCTCCACTTCCATTGCCGAGTATTTTGTGCAGTTGATTCCAGCCAATTTCGTCAAACCCTTTGTTGAAAATAATGCCGTTGGAGTCGTCTTTTTAGCTGTCATCTTCAGCGTATCGCTGATCACTTTATCCAAAGAGCATCGTCGCGTGCTTCAGCCTTTTTTTGGCAGCCTGTTTGCCGTCTTCATGCAGATGACCTCTTTTTTAATTCGCCTGATGCCGATCGGCATTTGGGCTTTCATCGCCGAATTCACTGCCGAAGTGAGGCAAGGGCTCGACTTAAAGCCGCTCATTTGGTATCTGGTGACTGTCGTCAGCGCCAACTTAGTGCAAGCTGTCGTCGTCTTGCCCTTGTTCTTAATCTGGAAGAGAGTCAAGCCGATGCAGCATTTTCAACAGGTACTGCCTGCTTTGACCTTTGCGTTCTTTTCTAAGTCAAGTAGCGCCACCTTGCCCCTAACCATCAGCTGCTGCGAAGAGCAAAGCGGCGTCTCGCCTAAGGTGTCGCGCTTCTCACTTCCTCTTTGCGCGACGATCAATATGAATGCTTGCGCGGCTTTTATCCTGATTTCGGTGCTCTTTGTGTCGATGAAGGAAGGGGCGCTCCTCTCTTTGCCACAGATGACTCTTTGGATTGCTTTGGCGACAATTGCTGCATTTGGCAATGCGGCTGTGCCCATGGGGTGCTATTTCATGGCGAGCGCTTTCTTGGCGGCTATGGATGTGCCGCTGCACTTGATGGGAGCGATTTTGCCCTTTTATTCCCTATTAGATATGCTAGAAACGGCGATCAATGTCTGGTCGGATACGGCTGTCACTGTCGCAGTGCAAAGAGATCTCGACCGAGAGTAGAAAAAAAAAGCCCCACAGAAGAATAGGCGATGCTTTCTTCTGTGGGACTTAAAAGTTTTAAAAACCTTTAAGCGGTGGCATGCGCTAAATCTGCTGGTACGGCCGTTTGATCCAGAGCTGGGTCAACAACTGGTACTGCGGCAGGAGATAAGGGCGAAATGCTCTCGGTCACCTGCTCCACCTTCAAGGAGGTGGCAGTGACAGTCTCGGCGGTCTTGCCAAACTCGGCAATCACCTTCTGATTTAAGGAAAGCTGCACTTTGGCATATTTGCCGGGAGTGATCAGCACGCCCGCTGTGGCTACAGCTGTCGTGACAACAATCTGAACCGGGCTGGTGACGAGAAGGGCAAGGCTCTCGGGCACGTGGTTGGCCAGCTGGTGCATCCCTTGCAAAAAGCTGAATTTGCTGGAAAAGGGGCTGCCAAAAATATTGGCCAGGCTTTTAAAGGCCGCCTCTGCGACATAGCTCACCTTGCTTGCCAAGTTGATTGCTCCATCAGCCAGGCCGAAGAAAATTCCGCTTAGGCGAGTCAGCTCTGTTGACTGGGCTGAATTATCGAGATATTCATAGAGGGATTTTCTTAACAAAGAGGCGTAGGCAAGAGCTGTATTGGCTTGGCTAAAATTGATAGACATAAAATCAAAGCACCTATTTTAAAATTGAGGGAAAAAAGCTTAAAAAAAATACTTTTAAATGTTCCCCCTCTATTTTGCAAACACTTTTTACTCAAAAGCCCTTTCTCCCCTTTTGAGGGGGTGAAAGGGCTTTAGCCAGTAGATTTTAGGCTTGTTAGGTTTAGCAGCCTTAGATCTTAGGCTTGCTAGGTTTAGCAGCCTTTGTCTTTTAAAAAGTCTTCCACTTTAGAAAGATGCAACCGCTCTTGCTGGAGCGTATCGCGATAGCGTACAGTGACTGTCTGATCGGACAGCGTATCGGTATCGACGGTGAAGCAAAATGGCGTGCCAGCTTCATCCATGCGCGCATAGCGCTTGCCAATATTTTGCTTGAGATCCATCTGCACTCTAAAGCGCTTTCTGATGTCTAAATACAGCTTTTCCGCAATCTCTGGCATGCCGTCCTTTTCCACCAGTGGGAAGATTGCCGCTTTGATGGGCGCCATGCGCGGGTGGAATTTTAAAAAGACGCCGCTCGGCCGATTGGGGTCTTCGGTGTAGGCATCCGCTAACAGGGCAAGTGCGCCGCGGTCGGCCCCGGCAGACGGTTCGATGACATGGGGGAAATACTTTTCCTTGGTCTCGATGTCGTGAATCTTCAAGCGATCCTGCCAGCCGGAGTGAGCGGCGTGCTGCTTCAAATCGAAGTCGGCGCGGTGAGCCACCCCTTCCAATTCGCCAAAACCTGGGTCGGTGAAGGGGAAACGGTATTCGATGTCGGCAGTTCCAGCGCCCTCTTTGGCGTAATGCGCGAGCTCATCGCGGTCATGCTCGCGGATGCGCAAGTTTTCGGGGTTGATGCCGATCGACAGCCACCACTCATAGCGGCTCTTTTTCCAGTACTCATACCAAGCGGCGGCATCTTCCGGGGGCACGAAAAATTCTAACTCCATCTGTTCGAACTCTCTCGAACGGAATGTGAAGTGGCGCGGTGTCACCTCATTGCGAAAGGCTTTACCGATCTGGGCAATCCCGAAGGGGATTTTCACGCGACTGGTATCTAGCACGTTGCGGAAGTTGGCGAAAATCCCTTGCGCCGTCTCCGGTCGGAGGTAGGCTTGCGACTGAGGGGTCTCGACGGCGCCAATCGACGTCTTGAACATGAGGTTGAACTGGCGCGGCTCGGTCAATGTGCCGACTTGATCGGTGTCGGGCCCGGTGACGAGGGGCTGGAGGTGGGCAGGCAGCTCGGAGTAGGGGATGAAAGGCCCGGAAAAGGAGAGCTCGCCGCCCTTCAATTGCTTATTTAAGGTTTTACTGGCTTTTTTGAGCCAGAGGTCTTCGGCTTGGTCTCCTTCCAAGACAGAGAACCACTGCGAGACGCTCTCTTCTTTCCGCTGCATAGTTGCAGAGCGGCAGAGAAGGTGGTCGGCGCGGTAGCGCAGCTTGGTCTCTTTGCAGTCGGCCATGGGATCGCTAAAGCCTTCGGCATGGCCGGAGGCCACCCAGACTTTGGGGTTCATGATGATCGAGGCGTCGATGCCGACGATGTCTAGCAGCTTTTGATTTAGCCCATATGGGGGGGTGTTGACGATATCATTCCACCAGGCATCCTTTAGGTTTTTTTTCAAAGCTGTGCCGAGCGGGCCGTAGTCCCAAAATCCGTTGATGCCGCCATAAATTTCTGATGATTGAAAAATAAAACCGCGCCGTTTGGCAAGGGAAACAATTTTTTCCATTTTGGAAGAGGTGTGTTCTGGCATAATGTCTCTTGAAATTGGGAAGGATAAAGGAACGTCAGTTGGCTAAAGCCGCCTCAAAGAATTTTCTACGAAAGGCAGCTGATCCTAAATAGATTATCCTCTTTAGTATAAAATGATCAATGAAAAATAGGCCAAATGAAAGGGGATGAATTGGGGGGATGGAGTGACCAATTGCGAACTCTATTCTAAAAGTCTTTCAGTGAGTTTTATTTTTAACTTGTCTAAATATGGAGTTGTTTAATTTATTGAATTTAGTATAATTAATCGATTTTAATTATTTTTTTGATTAGTTATGGAGAATGCACATGGAAGTTCCAGGAAATGGTTATCAACCGGAGCGGATTTGCCCCGCCCCTTTAGCAGCGCCTCCTAAAGCGCCTCCTAGCCAAAGGGAGCATTCTTTGAGCGCGGTCGCTAGAGAAGCGCTCTCTCTCTTAAGCGCGTCTATCAAGGACCCTGCCCTTAAAGAGCCGTTTCAGGCAGTGAGCGCCAGCGGTTTCCCCCCGCTCTATCCTTCACAACAAAAAGAGCTTTCCTGTCTTTTGACTGCTCGCACAAACTTAAATAAAGACCTTAAACATTATTATATAGATGCCACTGACAGCAAGCTTTTCCCTCAAGGGCTGGCTCATTTCTTCGATTTTACCCCCCAAGAATTTTTTAAAATCTTTTTTGCCGCCGCTTTTGATTATCTATTGAGAGTTGGAGATGCGAGTGCCGCTTTTGATAGCTATG
>JARBTN010000080.1 GCA_029240195.1 Chlamydiales bacterium | reverse complement strand
TTCCAGATGGTTTTGGGAAGGGTGACAAAGGTAAATTTTAAGGCAGTTCCAATCGCTCGGCCAATTGGCGCCAAGAGGTGCTGGTAGATTTTGTCCGCCGCATAAGAGATCCCTTTCCAGATGGTTTTGGGAAGGGTGACAAAGGTAAATTTTAAGGCAGTTCCAATCGCTCGGCCAATTGGCGCCAAGAGGTGCTGATAGATTTTGTCCGCCGCATAAGAAATTTTTTTCCAAGACCAGCGCATTAAACTGGGCAATTTTTGGGCTGCAAATTTAAGCCCTTGAAAGACTATAATTGGGAGGCCGAATAGGATTGCCCCGCCGACTATGGCCGCCTTTTTCAATCCAGAATAACTTTTCCATGTCTCTTTATAATCTTGCTTAGAAACAGAGCGGCCATTTAACGTTCCAGGGTTTGCACGTGCTCCATCTTGAAAGTTTAGAGGAGCGCCCTCTTGCGGGAAATTTACATTCATCTTTTTAGGCCTTTTTTTGTAAGCGTTCACGGGGCAGGCCCCTTCGAAAATATTTGATAGAGGGCTTCCCCCCGCGCGATTACTTACTTTTTTTAAAAATGTCTCTTTGGTCAATCGAAGCGGATTTTAAGCCACCTTGGCAAAAGCAGCTTTTGCTTGTTTTAGCGTTTTTTGCCCGCTTGAAAGCTGGGCTAAAATATTTAAAGAGGAGGTGAGCCCATTAAAGGCCTCGGCAATTAAGACGAGGATGGCATCGCTGATTTTGTCTTTATAAACAGGAATGAGGTATTTATAAATAATCTGTCCCTCTTCAGTTAACATCAATCCAGGCAAAGTCAATTGAAAATTGAGGTAATTAATGAAGTTGACCAGGTCCGCTTCATCATATTTCTCATTAAATTGGATGATGCTAGTTAATAAAAGAGCGGCAGATTTTTCGTGTTCTGTCTCAATATGGTGAATGATTAGGGATAAACCTAAGCTGCTTTCTTCCCACTCATCGCTATTATCAAAGGGGATGAACAGCATTTTTGGCAGGTCTTTATTTTTCTTATTTTCCAAGGGTTTGATCCCTTTCTTAATGAGGGCTTCTTTTAAATTTTCCTGAAGGGATAGATCTTTTTCCATTTTTTTTGCCGCTCTTTCACTGGTTTAAAGTAATAATTTTCCTAAATTCTACATCTAAATTATTATCGGAGCAAATACAATTTACTTTAAAAACAATCTAAGCTAAAGGTAAAAGCTTTGGTTCTATGAAAAATAGATTCCAAAGGGCCTCGCCCTTTGGTGGGGGGTGGAGGGGGGCAAAGCCCCCTTCCTGGAGGCAAAGGCGGAAGTGGTGGAATAGGCCATGGAGGTCAAAACGGTATTGCAGGGAAGGGCGGCTAATCCTCTTTAATATCCACACGCCCCTTAAGGGGGCGAAGCCCTTTTGAGATTAAAAGGCGCTTTGCGTGCATAAAATTATCTTTTTAACCTATTTCTCCAGCCGATTTTTCCAGCTTCGTGCTTGGATAAATCAGGATCATGAGGATTATCTCCAGCTAACTCGTGATAGGTAACCTCTGCTATCATCCCCCTAGAAACAGACTCTTTCGAAACATAATCGCGAGCCAAATCTATATTTTAAGGATCCATCTCTTTCCTTTCCTAAAAAGAAGCCGGTGGATAGGATGAAGTTTTTTAACGGGGATCCAAGCGAGGGGACTTTTTTGACATGATGGATGAATTTGGCAAGTATCTGCAATCTTATAAAGCTGAAGAGATTGTCATCCGCGAAGGGGAAAAAGATTCTTTCTTTTTTTGCCTGTTGCACGGCTCTATTAGCATCTGGAAAGGGGGCGATTTAGAGACGCGCGAAGGGATGATTAAGATTGGGGAGATTAAAGAGAAGGGAGAGTATTTTGGCGAGATCAGCGCCCTTTTGATGGAGCCCCGCTCGGCGACGATCATCGCCAGCGAGCCGTTGAAAGTGCTAAAAATCCCTGGCGAAATGCTCCCTTCGATGATCACTCAGCAGCCCAAGCTTGGCCTCAAGATTTGCTCCGACTTAGCCAACCGCTTAAGAGGGACCACCAACCAGCAGCAAGATGTGACCAAGCAGCGCAACGAACTGCGCGATGACTCGACAAACCAATTGTTGCATGCAAAAGACTCCTTTCAAAAACTCTTTGTGATGCTGACAGCGTTGCAAACTCAGCTCATCCACCCGCAGCTGAAAGGGATCCTCGAATGGATGGCTACAGATAAGCTCATTCAAGGGGGAAGAAAGATTCGCATTGACGAAGCATTCTTAAATGAACTACCATCGGTGATCGTCGATGCGGTGCGCAAGGCATATGCAGACGTATTGATTTAAATTGCCGCTGATTCAAAGGATTCCATGAGCCAGAATTCCATGAGGGATTCCACGATTATTTTTGGCGTCGACCCAGGGTCGCAGGTCACCGGCTATGGACTCATTCGGCTGCAAGGCCCCTCCTATCAGGTGATTGATTATGGCTGCATCCGCCCCCCTTTGCGCCATAAGATCTCCGATCGGTATGTCATCATCTATGATGCCCTAAACCACCTCTTTGACCTGCATATGCCAAAGAGCCTGGCCCTGGAGACGCAGTATGTGCATAAAAACCCGCAAAGCACAATCGCCTTAGTTCAACTAAGGGGCATCATTTTGATTGCGGCGAAAAAGCGGGGCATCGAAGTCTTCGAATACGCCCCCTCCCAAGCAAAACTCGCCGTCGTCGGCTATGGACAGGCCAGCAAACAGCAAGTTCAGGGAATGACGCAGCGGCTGCTTGGCCTGGTGGCAGATAAAATTCCCGACGATGCCACAGATGCTCTCGCTCTAGCCATTTGCCATGCCCATAGCGTCACCAGCAATCGACCCGGCCGGCAATTATAAGGACCTTTCATGTTTTACGATTTTCTACGCGGGACGATTGCCTATACAACGCCGCAAATGACTGTTCTGGCCACAGAACATATTGGCTATCGCATTCAGATTCCGGTCAATATCTACTCTAAACTGCTGGCCGTTTCTGGAGAGGCGACCCTCTTCATCTCGTTCATCGTCAGAGAAAATATCCAAGCCCTCTACGGCTTTCTCACTCGCGATGAGCGCGACCTCTTTGAGTCGCTGCTCGATGTCAACGGCGTGGGGCCAAAGCTAGCTCTTAGCTTAATCGGTCATCTTTCGCTGCAAGAGATGCAAGCAGCTATCGCCTTGAGCGATACCCAGCTTCTCTCTAAAGTGCCAGGCGTCGGCAAAAAGACAGCGGAAAGGCTGATTGTCGAGATGCGCGGCCGCCTGCCTGAGATGACGGATGGCACCTTGCCGTTGGAGAAAAAGGCGCCGGTCTCGCCAATCATTCAAGATGCCATGAGCGCCCTTGTCCATCTGGGTTACCAACAAGCTATCGCTGAAAAAGCGGTGCGGCAAGTGCTGGCAGAGGGCGCCGATAAAGGTCTTGCCGAGTTGATCACCAGCTCTTTAAAGTACATCCGCGAAAAAGGGAAATAGGCGATCTGGCAGGGGTTTTAAAGCCGCTCTCCCTTCTCGATAAAAAGAGAAAACCCTTCTTATTTGACTAAGTTAAAGCTATAAGCTATATATCCAATTTTATTGCAAAATAAAATATTAGTAGGTATAATAGATAGCGAAACAAGGTTTTAACTAACATGAAAATCCCCTCTTATCAACTCACCCATCACCCCGTCGGATCGCTCCGAGAAATGGCTACCATCTCCTGGCCGATCATGCTTGGGCTCCTTTCGGGCAGCTTGATGATGTTCGTCGATCGGAAATTTTTAGCCGAACTCTCCTTAGAAGCGCTCAACGCCTCAGCAAATGCTGGCATGGCTCTCACCGCCCTGTTGGTCGCGCCAATGGCTTTGGCGAGCATCACCGAAGTCTTTGCCGGCCGCGAACACGGCGCCGGATCAACCCAAAATATTGCATCGCCTGTCTGGCAAATGCTATGGCTAGCCCTCTTCCTCTCCCCCCTATTTTGCCTGGCAGCTTACCTTTTGCCTCCCATCTGCTTTTATAAGACGGGCAATGAAGCGCTAGAGACAGCTTATTTTAGACAGACAATCTTATTTGGCCCTTTTTACATGGCAGTGCCGGCCCTGATCGGCTTTTTCACCGCCCTTGGCAACACGCGCATCGGCCTCAAGTCGACCGTGCTGGCCAATGTAGTCAATATTGGCTTAGACTACGCCCTGATCTTTGGTCACTACGGCCTGCCGGCCATGGGCGTCGCCGGGGCGGCTCTTGCCACAAGCATTTCCCAAGTGGTCCAGACCCTATACCTTCTAGCGGTCTTTTTAAGCCGCAGCTACCGCCGGCAATTTGCCACTCAAAGAAATGCCTTCGACGCCCCTCTTCTAATCAGTCAAATTCAGCTGGGGCTGCCCGCAGGCGTCGGCCACATCAGCGAGGCGCTGACCCACATGGTCTTTTTCCGTCTCATGATTGCTGCCGGAGAGCAATACATCACTGCTGCGGCTTTGGCTCAGAGCACCTATAACCTGATCACATTCTTGGCCGAAGGGCTCTCCAAAGGTGTCTCTGCCGTATCTGCTAATTTAATTGGCGCGCGCCAATTTTCTTTAGTGCCCAAAGTCCTCCTCTCCGCTTCCACTCTCCATATTGCGATGACCAGCCTTTGGCTGACCCTTTCTCTTCTCTTTCCCGAGTTCATCATCTCTTTATTTTCTTCAGAAGCCATCGACGCGCACCTGCAAAACCCTGCCCTCAGAGCCTCTCTTTACTGGGCCCTCAACTGGATCACCGTCTTTTTCCTCTTCGATGGCCTGTGCTGGATCTTCATGGGCGCGCTCATCTCCGCTGGCGACGGCCGCTTCGTCCTATGGGTCAGCAGCTTTGCCAACTGGCTCTTCTATGTCGTGCCCGTTGTCATCTGCCTTTCTGTCTATGGAATGGATGCCGACTACGGCTGGCCCCTCATGGCCGCGGCGAGCGCTGTCAACTTAGGGCTCTACATGTGGCGCTTTTATAGCCAATCTTGGCTCTCCCTCTCTTTAAAGCGGACCTAGCCGATGCGCCGCCCCCTGCCAATCATGGCTAAGGAGAGGTTTAAATTTACTTTTTTCAAAAAAATATCTATCGTCAAAAGAACTTCCAATTTTCTAAAAACGGGAAATCGCACCTCTCACTTCGAGCTCTTCATGTTAAATATCTTAAAGCTGTTTGGTAAATCCCCTTTCGCTCCCCTAAAGAGCCATATGGAAAAGGTTGCCGAATGCGTCAGTTTACTTCAGCCCCTCATACAAGCCTTTAGAGAACACCGACAAAAAGATGTCGAACAGATGGCCGAGTCGATCGCCGCCCTTGAAAAGACAGCTTCCCTCATCAAGGGGGAAATCTACAACCATCTGCCGAGCAGCTGGTTTCTCTCTTTTGACCGAGCTAGTTTTTTGGAGATCTTGGCCTTGCAGTCCTCCATTGGCGCCGCTGCCGAGGAAATTGCCGCCACCTTGACATTGAAAGAGATGGCCAATTTAGAGCCCTTTCAAGAAGAGTTTGCACAGTTCTTTGCCAAAAGCTATGAATCTTTCCAACAGATCCGCTCGATCATCGCCGAGCTCGACGACTTGCTCGAATCGTCTTTTGGAGGGGCCGAAGCGCTCAGGGTCAAACAGATGATTCAAAAGACGGTTCAGCTGGGCAAAGAGACCTTTTCTTTGCAACGCAAGCTGCTCAAAAAATTATTCCAAGACGAGGGCAATCTCTCCCTAGGCTCTTTTTACCAATGGCAAAAAGTGATCTCCTCCGTCCAATCTATTACAGATGATATCGAACTTCTTGCCGAGCGAATCGGCATGGCCCTCAACGTCTTTTAGGCTTTTTCCATGGATACATTTATCATCTCGCTTGCCCTCCTCGTCGGTTTTTATGTCGCCTGGAATATCGGCGCCAACGACGTGTCAAACGCCATGGGGACCTCTGTCGGCTCCAAGACGCTCTCTTTGCGGCAAGCTGTCGTCATCGCCGGCGTGCTGGAATTTTGCGGCGCCTTTTTTTTCGGCTCCAATGTCTCTTCGACCTTGCAAGGGGGAATCCTCAGCCAGCGCCTCTTTGAAGATCAGCCCAAGCTTTTAGTGCTAGGCATGCTGGCTTCTTTGCTGGCCACGGGGTTTTGGCTGCAAATTGCCTCCTATCGCGGATGGCCGGTCTCTACAACGCACTCCATCATCGGAGCCATCGTCGGCGCAGGACTTAGCATTGGCGGCATGCAAGACATTGCCTGGGGGCAAGTGGCCTCCATCTCCACCAGCTGGGTGCTCTCCCCCATTCTCGGAGCAGTTGCTGCCTATGCCCTCTTTAGCGTGATCAAGAAAAAGATCTTTTACAGCTTAAACCCGGTGCAATCGGCTCTGCTCTGGACTCCTTTCATTACCTTCTTTGTCTGCCATGTGCTCTCTTTGGTCATCTTGATCAAAGGCTTAAGCCATGCTGAATGGCAGCTGACGCTCCCGGAAAAATATGGCCTCAGCTTAATCATCTCGCTCATCGCAGGATTTATCTCCTATCTAGCGCACCGGGGCAAAAAAGGGATGGTGGAGACCAATCAAGAAGCGGTCGACCCTCAAGTCTTTAAAGAGCTGGAAAAAGCCCGAGGGCACCTGCTGCAAAGCCAGAGGAGAAGCCAAAATCCGGAGTTCCTTGAGCAGATTAATCAGCTGCAAGAACAGCTCGAACAGCTGGCCTTAGACGTCTCGCAAAAAGTGCAGCGTCAATTTTGCAATCGAGAATATGAACAAGTGGAAGAGCTATTTCGCCCTTTGCAGATCATGACAGCCTGCACCATGGCATTTGCGCATGGCGCAAACGATGTCGCCAACGCCATCGGGCCGCTGGCTGTCATCTTATCGATTGAGAGTCCGGACAGCCCATTTTTGAGGTTTAACCTGCTCGCGCTCGGCGGGGTCGGCATTGTCATCGGCTTGGCGACCTGGGGCTGGCGCGTGATTGAGACTGTCGGCAAAAAGATCACTGAGCTGACCGCCAGCCGCGGCTTTGCCGCCGAATTTGGCGCTTCGCTGACCACCTTGGTGGCCTCAGCTCTTGGCTTTCCCATTTCTACAACCCACACACTCGTGGGCGCCGTCTTGGGCGTCGGCATGGCCCGCGGCTTTGGCGCTGTCAACTTGCGCACCATCCGCGACATTGCCATCTCTTGGATGGTGACAATTCCTGCCGGTGCTGTGCTGGCCATCATCTTTTATCACCTGCTAAAAGTTTGGCTGATGCCCTCTTAAAATAGAGAACGATGGAAGGTGCATTTTAGTGGAGAGGGTCGGCGCGGCAAAGGTCCCATTTTTTGATCAGGCGGTCGTAAGCACCGCTCTCTTTCATTCTTTTAATCTGCTTGTTAAGTCTAGCGACCAGCTCTTTCTCCTCGGGGGGGAAGACCAGGCGAAACCCAGATTGATTTAAGAGCAAGGGGTTGATGCGGATTTTATCTTTATAGAACCCTTGCGAATAGCCGTAAGCGCGCAAAAGGGGCATGATGACGCCGTCGACATCGCCGCGCAAAAGGTCGTCGAGGGCGGCGCTTAAATTCAAGTAGGGGGCGACAATTAAATTCGGGTAATCGCTAAGCTGGAAGCCGAGCGGCGATAAATCTTGCACAGCGGCTTTAAAGGATGTCGTCTCATTGAAGTAGTCATCCGAGGCAGTGGCAGGAAAGACGAGGACAAGCCCTGTATAGAGCCAGCAATCTGTCGCCAGATAAGATTGCCGCTTTAGCATCTCTAATGGCGAGTGGGTGAGGGCAGCATCGGCAATCCCCTGTTGAAAATCTTCTTCCATGCTGCGCTTAGTATGGATGAAGGCGACATCGAGCTTTTCCTCTTCAAAGGCCAGATCGATCAGTTCCATTAAGAAGGCATGCACATTTTCTCTGCGGCCGACAAGCTCCCTTCCATCTAATGGATCTTCGACAATGCGATAGGAGCGTTTTTGTTTGGGAGCCTCTTTAGAACAGCTAAAAGATGCGACTAATAGCAGAAGCCAACTTAATAGGGAGCGAATATAAGCTTTTTGCATAATTTCCATAGTTAAAGAGAGATTCAAACCTGAAATTTTTAAGGTTTTCAAGGGTCGGTCAGGTTGAGTAAGGTTAAAATGCGGTTTAAATCTTCCAAGCTAAAGTAATCGATCATCAATTTTCCCTCTTTAGCATTGCCTGAAAAAGACACTTTAGTGCCCAGCCGCTCTTGCAGCTGATGAGAGAGATCGGCTAAGAAAATATCGGCATGGTTGCGCGAGGTGGAGCGCTCTTTCTTCGACCATTTCACCAAAGCGATCTCTGCCTGACGCACGGTAAGCTGAGCTGTCAATATCAGATCGAGTAACTTTTGTTGGGTAGCAAAATCGGGACAAGAAAGCAACACTTTCGCATGCCCCATTGAAATTTTTAAGGTTTCGACCTCGCTTTGGATGAGGGGAGGCAGTTGCAACAGGCGCATGTAGTTGGCGACAGTGGAGCGCTTTTTGCCTACTTTTTTGGCCAAAGTCTCTTGATCGATCTGATAGGTCGAGACCATTTCCTTGAGGGCGCGCGCAATCTCGATGGGGTTGAGATCAGCCCTTTGGATATTTTCGATGAGAGCGGCCTCTAAGCTAAAGGCATCGTCGGCTGCACGCACCATGACGTTGATTTCTGAGAGGCCGGCCAACTCGGCAGCTCTCAACCGCCTTTCGCCGGCAATCAGCTCGTAACATCCTTCGGGCAAAAGGCGGACAACAGGCGGCTGGATGATGCCGATGGCACGGATTGAGGCGGCCAAGTCGCTGAGCTCTTCTGGAAGGAACTGTTTGCGGGGCTGATGGGGGTTGGCGCGGATTGCCGAGAGGGGAACTTTGCGCACCTCTTCTTCTTTGCGCTTTTTTTCTATCATAGCGGACACGGTTCATTTGGGGTACATGTTGAACAGGCACCATTTGAGAGTGGAACAAAATTTCTCTTTGATATTAGCGAAAATAAACAATAAATTGCGTTAAAAAAGACATCTAGGGCCCCTTGGAAGGGGTGGACTTTTTTGCGCGACATCGCTATTGTTCTCTAAATAGACCTTTTATATAATTGAGCGCTGAAAATCTCCAAAGATAACCGGCTAAAAGTTAAAGTTCACAAGGGCCCCGATGAAAATTCTCAATCGCTTAAGACAAAAAGCAGAAGCTCCCAAATCAAAAGATGATTTGGCCAGCATGGAAACCGCCAGTGTATCAGATTGGATTTCCTTCATCATGGACAATAGCCGCATCTTTCTCCTCTCTTTGACTGTCTTGCTGATCGTCTTACTTTTAGGCTCGAAGATCATCTCTTGGCGAACGACAAATAACAAACTCGATTATATCTTGGCAGCAAACCACTTTGAGAAATTGCAGCAGCGGCTAGAAGAGACGCCTCGCATCGATCGAGAAGAGTCGCTAGAGAGCCAAAAGAAACTGCTGCAGGAGATCTCGGCTTCCCTGCTCAAACACCCGGAACTTGAAGAGCGCTATGACGGAAAGCTGGCTCAATCTTATATTGAGCTGCACGACGCTAAAGAAGCTGCGCCTTATGCCAAAAGAGCGCTTGCTCGCGTGCAAAAGGAGCTAGCCCCCCATTATGCCTCCTTTGCCAAGACAAGCCTGCTGATTGCCGAAGGCCACTTTGAACAGGCCTTTCAAGAGGCTGCCCAGTTAGATGAGCAATTGCAGACATTAAGCGTTGAAAAGGATGCCTTTTTGCCCGCCTTCAATCAGCTGCGCATGGCCTCTTTAGCTAGCGAACTGAATTGGCAGGAAAAGTCTCAAGAGCTTTGGCAAAACTTGCTGATAAAGATCAAAAGCGAAGGGGAAAGCTCTTTGCTCGCTACTTTCTTGAGCGACCAGCAATTTTCTCTCGCCGATTACATCGAGCTCAAACTCAAGCCCAATTAAAATTCCAAAGCGCTCAAAAAAGCGTCAAGTGGCCCCTTTCTTCTTCCGATAATATACTTAAGGGAGAAGTTAGGTTTGGCACTCCTCAGAACTTTAAGCCACTGACCATGGTGAGGATGCTAAACCTAGCTGCACAATAAAAGGGGCCTTACGTCTTCTAAAGCTTAGCCTTTTGCCTATCCTTCAATAGGCGGAAGAAAGCTTTCCCTGATCTCTCATAAAAAAATAATCCTCCTAAAAAAGGGACGGCTCTAGCCAACCGGGCTTTAGAGCGCGCATCCGCTTCTTTGGGAAAAGGCACGCTTTTAATCATAGTATCATTTTGTGCGGATTTTACTCTTAAAGGGAAATGCTTATGGGCACACACTCTTTGTTTTGGGATGAACTTGCCATTCAATCTTATAAAAAAATATTAAAAGAAAAACCAAAAAACGCGCTGGCCCACACCCATCTCGGCATGGCCTACATTCGGACAGAGCGGTTTAATAAAGCGATACGCAGTTTTGAACGCGCCCTGCAGGCCGACAAGACACATGCCGAAGCTTACTATCACCTGGGGAGAGCTTATCAGCTCGCAGGGAAACGGGATCAAGCTTTGCGCTCTTTTACCCACTACAATCAGATCATGGGAGAAAGGCGCATTTCGACTCAAGCTATGGATGAAATGTTAGAAGAATGGACCTAATGATTCTATACTTAATATAATATTTTATAATGTTTGCGATAATAATAAAAAATTGGAAATAACCGTTCAAGGGCGTTTCTAGTTTTTGTGTCCAAGAAGGTGTCAAAGCCTTCAAAGGCCTCTCACCAAAGAGGCTTGGTCCTCCAAGCCTTTGAAGAGGAGTGTCCGGCCGCTTCAAAGGGCCGCTTTTTTTAAAAAAGCGGAAAAGAAAAAGAGGCTTATGAAAGATTTTCTTTCATAAGCCTCTCGTTTTTTTTAAAAGATCG
>JARBTN010000079.1 GCA_029240195.1 Chlamydiales bacterium | reverse complement strand
CCCCTTCTTATCCGTCTATACTGTGGTTAATGCGATCTATCGAATCGCTAAACTGGCCCTGCTCGCGCACTTTTGGACAGGAGCTTTATTGATGCAGCCCTATTGTTTTAAAGCGCGCTTAAAAGATGCGGGAGGAGATTTGTTGCGAGTTGTGCTAACGCCCATAGCCTTAGTTGGCCTTGAGCTTGCTGCCATTTATGGCATCTTTAACCCCTATGAGGGGAGAAAGTTATATGCAAGCATCGAGCGCGCTTTATATACAGATTCGTTTGATTGGATAGCGCCCAGAATTCGGTCTTTTCAACCTAAAGGATGGCGAAAAGAACCCTCGCCGAATCGCTGCTGCGGCGCCTTCGATTTTGACTACATCAAAATATTGAAAGGAGGCGATGGCTCAAAAGAGGGGCTGACAAACCTTTCTGGCCTTGAGGCTTAATTGACTTCATATTCGGGATCAAAATAAGGGGAGAGGGGAAGGCGAGCATCTCGATGAGGGCGAGCCCCAAACTTTTTCGTATTGGCGATCACGAATACGATATTCATTTGCTGCTCTTTGCCAAAGAGATGGAAAGAGGCCGATATGGGCAAAACGATATATTGGTTTTCTTTCGTGCAGGATATAGGGGGTGGTTTTAAAGTGTCCAAAGTCTGAGTTTTCTTGGCCAACCCCAAAATTTTCAGCGCTTGATGACTTAAGTCGAGAGGGATTTCACAGCAAAAGCTGGCAAACGGGATTCCGTCGTCTTCCGCATCCTCTAGTGCCTTGACAAATGCCTCTTCAAAATTGTTTGATTTGATGGCTGTGACAACCGGGCCATCCAAAAACCATTTCATGCCCAAAGGCCGCTCTGGCAAAGATTGGGCTGCTTGCCTAAATAGATCCAACAGATGCCATCCATTTTCCCTATATTGCCAATGTCCTACTTTATAGCGATCTCTGATGAGCACTTGCAGCGGCGCCCTTAAGAATGCCATCAAGCAATCATCAGTTGTCGGTTGACCATTAAATATAGGTGCTAGCATTTATAATGCCTCTTATTTCTAATATTTATTAGATAATTTTTTATGGGGCATTATAATAAAGAGCATTGTTTTTAAAATAAAGCTAAATAATTTAAGTTCCCAGTTGATGCCCGATGCCAGGCCACATAATGGTATGGTCAGGCATCTCAAAGCTTAATCGACATGCCCGCTGCTTTTCCTTCCAAGATGAGTGAAGAGAAAATGCTCGATGGCAGCAAAAAGAGCGCATTGGTTTTTAGGCTTGGCAATCACATGCCCTTCATCGGGAAACAGCAAATATTCAACAGGAGCGTTTCGAGAAAGGAGTTCTCGATATAATTTTTCATTTTTGCAAGCAGCGATATCATTTGCCCCATCGACGAGCAGCAAAGGATTTTTGATTTGGTCGCTATAATAACTGGGAGAGCGCGATTTGAGCATGGCCGGGTCGCTGCCAAAATAGCGGCACCACCAATAATTGCGCTTATCCAAGGGGTCTCCCACGATCTCTATACTCGCTGGCGCCGCCAAAGCAATTCCTAGGCAAAATTCCTCGGGAGTGAAGGCGAGCCCCGCTAAGACGGTATATCCGCCAAAGCTATGCCCCATGATCGCCACTTGATCGGATTTGGCATGCCCATGCTTGACAAGCCATGCTTTGCCATCTAAAAGGTCTTGCTGAGCCTTGCCCCCTATTTCTCCAAATCCGGCATGCATGTACTCTTTCCCATATCCGCTCGACCCTCGATAATTGATTTGCAATACGGCGTAGCCGCGGTTGGCAAGTCCTTGGACGAGGGGCTGGTAGTGATTGAAGTCGCGCAACCAAGGTCCGCCATGAATGAGCAAAATGGCGGGAGAGGGTCCTTTCTTCCCTTCAGGCAATGTCAAATAGCCGAAGATTTCCATGCCATCTTGAGCTGGGTAGGAGATGACTTCTGTTTTGCAGAGGGGGTATTTAAGGGCAGCGCTATTTTCCTGCCAGATCAGCCTCTTTTCTTTGGTCTGGCTATGGTAGACATAGTACTTAGGGGGAGATGTATCGGACTCATCTAGGACGAGCCAAATTTTTCCTTGCAAATCGGTATTTAAGACGCGTGGAAAACCCTCTCTTTGCAAATAATTTAAGCTGTCGTCGATAGCTGGATCTAAGGAAATCTGTGTCGGGTTCTCTTTAATTATATTGGCCATCAGCGGCTTGCAATCTTGAACTGAAAAGAGATTGGCCATGGAAAAGTCGTACCGGGGATCTTCAGCAATCACCTGGTATTTTTTGGTGGCCAGGTCTACTTGTAATAAGCGGATTTTATCGCTATCGATATTGGAGGCTAAGTAGAGAAATTGCCCCCCTTTAGAAAAGCCAATGAAGGGAGATTGGCTGGCTTCTTGTTCTAGATCCCGGTCTTTGATAAAAAGCGTCTCCCACCTATTTTCTAAGTTTAAAGAGCGGATTACGATCTGATTTTCTTCAACAGATAAGGTGCTGCGCACTTGAAGGCTTGAATCGACCCCCCATTGGAAAATGAGACCTGAATTGGGAGCATGGACCGTGATTTCTCCGGTCCTTAAGTCGATCTTATGCAAGTCGGGGAGGAAGGAGGCTTTCTCTTTTGGCAAATGGACTCTAGGAATATTCATTTGCACCAGCACTTCAAAAGGGCGTTCAGGATAGTAAGCGATGACTTTGGTGAAAATCTGATCGTAAGGAGTCAGATCTTTGATTTGTCGAGTATTTTTATGGACTTGGTAGAGGCGCACATTGCCGTCCATGTCATGATCAAAAGTCAATAAAAGATGTTGACCATCAAATTGCCATAGCATCTTGCGGATGCCGCTAGCATCGGGTAGTGGGATGATTGGTTGCGGTATCGATTTTTCAGATTCTTTCGAGAAAAGGGATTGGATCCAAAGGAAGGGCTGGCCCTTCTCGTCTTCTGCCACATAGGCGACAGAAGAGCCATCGGGTGAAATGGCAATCGCACGATTTGTCTCTTGCACAAATAATTGAGAGGCGGGAATTAGAGGAGATTCTCCATAGATCAGAGTCGCTTTGACTAACAAAATAACCAAAAGTAAAAAACCATTGATTGATTGCTGATGCATGATCGGCTTCCTTGGCACAAGTGCCTGAGTGGTTGGCCTACAGTATAGCCTCCTCCCTTATTTAATACTCATAATAGAATACAGATTTTGACCGGCGAGGCTGACTTCCCCCTCCCAAGCCTTGCCAGAAAAGGGCGGCCCCTCTAAGATCTGTTTAAAAAAATTGAAGGGGCTTTTATGTTAGTTCGAGTGGCAGGGAGAAGCTCTCCTCTATCTAGGGTTCAGGTGGAGGAAGTGTTGGTGGAGCTGCGCCTCTACCATCTAGAGGCGGACTTTGAGCGCCATTTTGTAGAGACGACCGGAGATTTGGATTTGCAAACGTCCCTGCGCCATTTGGGCGCGACCGACTTTTTCACAAAGGAAGTGGATGCGCTGGTGCTCTCCGGCTGCTGCCAAGTGGGCATTCATTCGGCAAAAGACCTTCCCGATCCCTTGGCCGAGGGGTTAAAAATCGTGGCTTTGACGCGGGGTGTCGACCCGTGCGATGTCCTCGTCTTAAGAGAGGGGATGGGCTTGGACGATTTAAAAGAGGGAGCTCTAATTGCCACCTCGTCGCTTCGGCGGGAGTCTGCCTGCCAGCAGCTCAGCGACAAACTCTCATTTTGTGACATTCGCGGCACGATTGAGGCGCGCCTCAATCAGCTTTGGCAGGCCCAAGTGGATGGGGTGGTGGTCGCAAAAGCGGCGCTGATACGCTTGGGGCTGGAACTCAACTGCATCGAGTTGCCAGGGGAGACGACTCCCTTGCAAGGCAAGCTGGCTGTCGTGGCCAAAGAGGGGGATGAGGCCATGTGCGCCCTTTTCCAAGCCATCGACAGCCGGAATTGATCGATGCGCTCTCTTTACTTAGGCCTCGATGAGAGTAAGGCGGAAGAACTTTCGGCCGTGCACTATCCCGTAATCCGCCTAGAGCCGGTGGATGGCAGTTGCCAAGCATTGCAGCAGGGGATGGAGCGCCTGGCCTCTTTTTCCCACCTCTTATTCACCAGCAAGCCTGCCGTCCATTTTTTTTGGCAGCAGTGCCTCAAGCTAAATTTGAGCGAGGCCTTTCAAAAAAAGCCCTGCTTTGCCATCGGTCAAGCGACAGCCCGCGCTTTAGAATCGCTCGGCTGCCAAACCCCGCTCATTGCCAAAGAGGAGTGCTTAGAGGGGATCATTGCTCTCTTTTCCACTTTAAATTTAACAAAGGCCTCTTTTTTTTGGCCCCATTCGGCCCGTTCGCGGACGATTTTAGTGGACTTTTGGCGAAAAGAGCAAATTTCCTTTTATGAATGTTGCCTTTATTATACCCTTTTACAAAAACCCTATGACCTCGATGTCAGCGCATTCGATCGGCTAATTTTTACCAGCCCGAGCACTGTCGATGGTTTTTTGGCGCTGTTTAAGGAATTTCCTATCGGCTGTCAACTCCAGGCAATCGGCCCCGTCACCGGAAGATACCTGGCCGAAAAGCTTGAGCCCTCGCTTTTTTTGCTCGAGGGGCCTTGGACGTTTAAAGTTAAATCACTATGAGGAAAATATGATGATGCTACAAGAGCTGCCGAACCTGCCCTACGACTATAATGCTTTAGAGCCAGTGATCAGCGAAGAGATCATGCGCTTGCACCACCAAAAGCACCATTTAGCTTATGTGACCAACCTCAATAAAGCTCTCGAACAGTATCAAGCGGCAGAAGTGGCGCAAGATGTAGCTTCGCAGATTGCTTTGCAGGCGCAGATCCGCTTCAATGGCGGCGGGCACATCAACCACTCCATTTTTTGGACAAATCTGGCGCCGAAGGGGCAAGGGGGCGGAGGAGAGCCGACAGGAGATTTATTGCAGGCTTTGCACGAAGAATTTGGCTCGTTCGCCTCTTTTAAAGAGCGCATGTCTTTAGCCGCTCTCAATGTGCAAGGGTCCGGATGGGCATGGCTTGTCTATCATCCTGTGCGCAAGAAGCTCGACATCGTCACCTGCGCAAACCAAGATCCGGTCTCTATTTTAGGCTTGGTGCCCTTGCTCGGCATCGATGTCTGGGAGCACGCCTACTACTTGCAATATAAAAATGTGCGCGCCGAATATGTCAAAGGGATCTTTGAAGTGATCAATTGGTCCAATGTCCAAGAGCGCTTTCAAAAGGCCCGCTAAAGCCTTAAGACCAATGGCTTTCAGCCATTGGTCCCTTTAGGAGTCATTCCGATCTCCCTGATTCTATAAAAAAATTGGCCCGATCTATTTTTCAAGGCAACGTTTTTTGTCAAAAGGCATAAACCTTTGCCTTTTTTCATCAATTTGCGTCTTGTCAAATTGATCGCATTGGCATAAGATAGGAATTTTCATGACTTTTACCATTAGCATGGCAGGTTGAGATGAGGTTGTTTTCTCGAGAGAAGCCGAAGATCAAAATTCAGACGACGCGTCAAGATGGTTTTAGCGGCTGGCTCAAGTGCACGCATTGCAACGAGCTCATCCACACCAATGAGCTAGAAAAGAATTTTAACTGCTGCCCAAAGTGCGACTACCATTATCGGCTACCTGCTGAAGAGCGCATCTTAGACTTGGCCGATGAGGGGACGTTTCAAGAGTTATTTGACGGGCTTAAATCAACCAATGCATTGGGTTTTGTCGATACTGACACCTATGAAAACCGCCTCAGCGCAGCCATCGAGAAGTCAGGCGATAAAGATGCCATCATCGTCGGCAAAGCTGAGATGAGTGGGCTGCCCATCGCTTTAGCTGTCATGGACTTTAGCTTCATGGGCGGTTCGATGGGCTCTGTGGTGGGGGAGAAGCTGACGCGGCTGATTGAAGTGGCCTTAGAAGAGCGGCGCCCGCTGGTAGTCATCTCCACTTCCGGAGGCGCTCGCATGCAGGAGTCGATTTTCTCTTTGATGCAGATGGCTAAAACGTCCTCAGCGCTGGCCAAACTGCACCAGAAAAAGGTCCCCTTCATCTCCATCTTGACCAATCCGACAAGCGGCGGCGTGACAGCCTCGTTTGCTTCCTTGGGCGACGTCATCATCGCTGAGCCAAATGCGTTGATTTGTTTTGCCGGCCCCCGCGTTGTGGAGCAGATCATCCGCCAAAAGCTGCCTCCCGATGCACAAAAGTCGGAGTTTCTTTTGAAGCATGGCATGATCGATTGCATCGTCCGCCGCCCGCTGCTGAAAAAAAAGATCACCTCCTTTTTGGAGTTTTTGACCCATAACGAGCGCTCTTCTTTAGAGACTCGCTAGCCTTCAAGATTAGAACGTAAGCCCTATCGGTCAAATTGCTTGGGGCCCTTAAAAAAAGAGAATCTTAAGTTATGTCCAATGTAGAAGAGGTCAAAGTGCTGCTCAAAACACGAGATGAGCGCTTCATTCCAAAATACCAATCTCCAGGGTCTGCCGGCGCCGATCTGCACGCGTGCCTTGACCAAGCGCAAACTTTGCCTGCCGGAAGCTCAACGCTTGTGCCCACAGGCCTTTTTATGGAGATTCCGCCGGGGTTTGAATTGCAAGTGCGTCCGCGCAGCGGCCTGGCTCTCAAGCATCAAATTACAGTGCTCAATACACCTGGTACCATTGACAGCGATTACCGCGGCGAGATTGCCGTCATTTTAATCAACCATGGGAAGGCAGACTTTACGATTGAACCGGGAATGAGGATTGCGCAAGGTGTGTTAGCGCGCTGTGCGCAGGCCGTTTTCGTCATCGACGATCAGTTGTCGGAGACGAAGAGGGGAGCCGGTGGCTTTGGCCACTCGGGCTTTCATTAAATCTCAACCTTTTTTTAACAGACTCTTGGAATCGGATATGGCTAATCAATTGAATAAAAGCCTCATTGGCAAGTACATTTCGCCAGATCTGGTCGGTTTTTTTGCCGCCACTAGCCGCGACCAGGTTCTCAAAGAAATGGTAGAGATGGCTGCTAAGGCGGGGCGTCTGCAAGATGTAGACGCCTTCTATCAAGCCCTGTTGGAGCGGGAAAAACTCGTCTCCACAGGGATCGGCATGGGGATTGCCATTCCCCATGCGAAAATCGCCGGCTATGACGATTTTTTTATCGCCATCGGCGTCTTAAAGGATGGGTTGGACTGGTCTTCGCTCGATGGCGTCCCTGTCAGGATTTTGTTTATGATCGGCGGCCCCGATGATAAGCAGACAGAGTACCTCAAAATCCTGTCGGAGCTGACCTCTCTTTTAAAAGATGAAGAACGGCGCAAGATTGTCCTCGAGCTCGAAGAGGGGGAAGACATCTATCGCACAATCACCGAATTTTAAAGTGGCGCTTATCTTGAGGCTTTTATGGATCTGAAAATTAAAGATGTCGCAGAGCTTTTGAATGTGTCGGAAACGACCATTCGCCGTTGGCTGACGGAGGGGAAAATTCCCGCCTACCGCATCAACAGCCAATACCGCTTTAGCCGCGTAGAGATTGAAAACTGGGTGATGGGCCAGCGTCTCAATCGAGAAGAAAAGACGAAGTTCACCACCCTGGAGCCTGACCTCACTTGCTCTTTGCAAGGGGGGATCAAGCAATTTAGCCTCTACCGCGCCATTCATAAGGGACAAGTCTACCATCAAATTGAAGGGGACACGAAAGAAGAGGTGATCCGTCAGACGATGAAGAGAGGGGCTCAAGACTTAGGGCTCGATGCCGACGTCATCGCCGACTTGTTGCTCGACCGGGAAAAGCTGATGGCGACGTCTCTCAATCATGGCATTGGCGTGCCTCACACGCGCGACTTTTACCTCAGCCCTTACCAAGATTCGGTCATCGTCGTCTTTTTAAAAAAACCAATCGATTACGGCGCTTTAGATGAGCAGCCCGTGCACACCCTTTTTTTTCTATTTGCTTCCGATGATAAGCAGCATTTAAACCTCCTGGCCAAGATCGCTCACCTATCGAGCTTAGCAAAATCACGGGAGTTTTTTGAAGGGCGCCCTGAGAAGTCTGCTATGATGGAATACATCAAAGACTGGGAAGGGACTCTTTTAGCTCCAAAGTCTGCGGCCAAAAAAGAGCCTGTGGCCTCTTAATCTTTTTTTGATCGGGCAAGATGCGAGTCTCTCATCTGAGGAGAAAAGCATTTTGCCTGCTCTGATTTGCACGATAAATTCAAGTGGGTAGCTGCCAAGCTGTATCTCGCCTCAATTCTTTTTGTATTCATTTTATATTTCCATTTCGCTATTATACTGCCCTTGAAATAAATTGGTTAATTTTTATTTCGAAATACTTGTTGATCTATTTTTTTTGATCGATATAAAAGATGCGATATAAAAGATGCGATTGCTCAATTATTTTTGGAGATGACTATATGAATGCAATCAATGGCTTCTATCAGCGCGCCGAGAGAGCCGTAACCCCTGTAGTTGGAGCTACAAAAGACTATTGCCGAAGAGCGACAGACTCTGTTGACAGCCATTTAGAGAATTGGCTCGGCTCAAAGAATAAAAAATTTGTCTACTTAGTGGCCAAAACAGTTCCCATTGCTGTCGCTGTCGCTATGAGCCCTTACCATGTCACAGCGGTGGTGGTCATTGGTCTCGTGGCCTCTCAAATCTTTGCCAGCTACAAGCCTTTTACCGAACATAAGAAAGAGCTTTGGTCTATCGTTGCCCTCAATGCTTCCTTTGCTGTCCTTGGCGGAGCAATCAATCTGTATAGGACGGGTTCCCCCCTCTTTTTACTTCCGATGCTATTCAATGGTGCCATCGCCGGCGGCACTTTCATCTTAGCTGGCCGCAATATGGCATAAGACCCCTTTGGTTTTTTTTATCCCTTTTTACTGCATCAGCAATGAAAAGGGATTTTTTAATCCAAAAGAAAACTTAATCTGACCTTAATGAACTTTTGCTATCTATTAAACTTTATCGTATTGAAAATGCCTAATGATTTAGGCTTTCAAGTATTTCAATTTAATCTGAACTAAGCGAGAATGCTGTGAGTTATCTATCGACAACATTTCAAAATGCCCATGCCTGGATCCCTAGCCTGGCCCAAGTAAAAGGTGCTTGCTACAGCCGCTCTCAAGCAGTGGATGGCTGGATGGAGCAAAACCTCGGCACGGACCGCAATCATTTAAGCCACCGCGTCATCAAATGGTCGCCTGTGGCAGCGGCAGCCTTTGCAAGCTCCCTCTTTGTCCCACCCCTTGTTTCCGTGGTAATTGCTGTCAGTGCTATAGCTCTAGTCCTTTTTAGTACGAAGCACAATTTTAAAGAAATGTATGCTCTTTCGGGGGCAATATGCCTCTTAGGATTTGCAGTGGAAGCCTTTAAATTTGCCGCAAATCCAGGTGCCGCCAGCATTGGCTCTGTTGCCGCTCCTGCCCTCTTTGCTGCTTGGAGTCTTTACTGCGCAAGATAGGCTGCAAGATATAGAGAGAACTTAATGGATCGAGCTAAAAGCCCTCAAATTTGCTCTTTAGGCATTTTCAGCTTTTTTAAAAAGGGAAAATTGTTATTATTTTCTTACGTTTCTATCTCTAATGCAAAATATAGATAATTTTTTAATAAAGTTCACCTCATGGAGGCCAGTTATGACTGCATTTCCTGCCAGTTTTCAAGATTTACAAACCAATTGGGTCAACCCTTTCTTAGCACAAGTCCAAGGGGCTGCGACAAAAGTGGATCAAAAATGCATCGACATCTCAAATGCCGTTGACGGCTGGATGGAAGGAACCCTTAAGACCAATCGCAATACATTGACACACCGCATCATCAAAATGGCCCCTTTGGCGGTCCTTGGCGGTGTTGTCCTGCCGAGCGTCGCTCCTGCTTATGTCAGTTTAGCTTTGGGGGTGGGTTTGATGACCGTTTTGTTCTTCAATAAAGAAGCGACTAAAAGATATAAAGAGACGTCAGCTCTCACGGGCTCTATTTTAGCGATTTGGGCTGCTAAATTAGCTACCGGCTTTGTCCATGTGCCAAACGCCAAACTCGGTGTCATGACTATTGGCTTTGCTGTGATTGCCTATAAACTTTTCAGTTTGGCAAAAGAGCCAAAAGTCGGCTAGCTCCTTTGACCGTCCTCGTGTCATAGCGCAGATGCGAAGCGCTGTTTTCTAGCGGGAAAAAGGTGGGGAGAGTATAATTAACCTTTTTTAAACTCCCCCTCTCTTTTACCGCTTGAAACCAGCGGCTAATTTAGGATCGACCATGACTTCCACCTCTCTCTATGACAACTTGCAATCTCGTTTTATCGAACCATACTGCCAACAAGCAATGCCTTATCTTCTTAAGGCGCGCTCCTCTTGCCAGCAAATTAGGCTAAAAGCCGACCGCTATTTAGATGAGCGGCTTGGCTCCTCTAATAAGGAGTACGCTTACGAGCTTTTGCAATTGGCACCAATTGGCTTAGCATTTGCCCTAGTTCCCATTTATGTGCAGGCTGCGCTGACCATTAGCTCTCTTGCCGCCTTTCTCTTCTTAGCTGACCAGCAAAAATTCCATTTCTATTACCGCAAAAACTTATGCATTTCCGCCCTTTGCAGCGGCGTCAGCACGCTCAAATATGCCGGGCAATTTTTGGTCTGCCCCAATGTCGTCACCCTATCATTTGCAGCATGCAGCTTAGCTTGTGCCATCTATTGCATTAAGCGCGCAAATCCTGAGCGGAATTGACCCCTTTGGGAGGTAAAAGATGAGCAAGGGACGTAAAAAGCGCTCAGGCCGGCGCCAAATCTCTCGCCAGGAGCGGCGGCAAGCAAAGTGCAGCCGAAACGAGCCGGCGCCCTTTCTCCCTTCTGTGAACGGCTTTTCCTTTGCCAATAGCTTTCCCCCCTCCCTCATCTATTGGAAGGGGATTCCAGTCGGCAATGCGCGCTATGGACTATGTGGGGGGATGGCCTTTGCCGCTCTCGACTATTTCCAAGCCCATCGGCGCCCCCCAAAGTCACGAGAGCCGCCACAAAAGGGAACTTCCTTGCTCTCCTATTTAAAGAAAAGGCAGCTC
>JARBTN010000078.1 GCA_029240195.1 Chlamydiales bacterium | reverse complement strand
CGATATAAGCTCTCATTTTTAAGCTGCCATTGCCCGTCTGAATTGTTTTGGAAATAGCGATCAAAGGAAAGGGCTTTTGAGACTAGGTTCTTGACTTTGGATACGCTATGGATCCAAGCGTCGCTGCTTTCCAGCGCACCTTCAGCCTGAAGCGCTTTGAGCTCTTGAAGCTGCCGCTGCACCTCGATTGAAAGGATGGTGTAGGCTGTTTTTTCTAGAAGATGAATGGTTAAGAGCTGGTTCGTCGTTTGATCTAAAGAGCCCTTTTGGTATTCCTCTTTTAACAGTTTAAGCACCTCCTCGTTTCCAATCTCTGGCACTTGCTTAAGAGCCCTCTGCACGTTTTCTGGCAGCTCAGCATTTCTTAAGTAATGAAATAAGATCTTTTGATTGCTGCTTAAGCGCATTTTGCTATAAGCCATCTCCTCATCAATGGCTTGAACGAGCGCAGCGAGATCCTCTCTTTTTAAAGAGAAGCGCTTCCTTTGGCTTAAAGCTTTTTCAGCCTCTTGAATTCCCTCTAAGAGCGGGCCCGGGCTGAGATGTTTGCTTAAGTCGCTTTGCAAGTCATCGAGCGTCTCTTGCAGCGACTCTGCCCTCTGCCAAAGTTTGCTGCCCGCTGAAAGAAGCTTTCCCTCCAAGGGGGAGGCTAGCGCCTTTTCTATGAAAAATAAGGGATGATGCACAGGACTTATGACTTCTTTAAGCTCCTCTTCTAACAGCTCGATGCGCTCTTGCACTTCCTTTTCTCGCATGATAGAAAGGAGATTGAACTGGCATTCCGCTTCGAAAAAAGAGACCACCTTTTCTAAGGGGATCACACCCGCTGTCTCCTCTGTGAGCCTTTGAAAAGTTTCGCTGGCCAATGCTTCTAAAAGGCGCATTTGGCGGATGGGGCCAAGGAATACTTTTTCTTCTTGCAAGAAGGAGGCAATCTTTTCAACCGAGAGGTAGCGATTTTTCTGCAGCTGATTGAGCAGGCCATCAGCAGGTGAAGGATCAGATTCTCTCTTACTCGCCTGAAACCCAGATGGAGTGATCTCTAAAGGGCCCTCTGCCCCAGTTCTAGATCCAGCTCCGATTGCCCGCTCTAGCTTATTTAAAAGGGCACGGCTGGCCTCTAAAAAGGAATCGCCAGCCTTTTTTCGGATCATAGCCTTTAACAAGTCATATTTCAGAGAGAAAAATAGAGAATAGCTGTTTTTCGGCAAGCTGGAGTGCAGCTTGCGAATTTCTTTTAAATCAATGAATACATCCGCTTCTTGATCTGGCAAAGAGGCCGCGCTCAATAACATGCGCCTTGCAATATCTAACAGCGCCCTTTGCTGTTTAGACCCCTCTGGGAGCGGAGCAAAGAGCGGCAGCAAGTCTTGGGGCTTGAGCTTCTTTTCTAAAATCTGCTGATAGCGCTCAAAAAAATGCTCGACAATTGAATCGTCTAGCTTGAATGTGCGAAGCGCGGTTTTATCCTTTGGTACTTTGGCTTTTGCTAGCAAGAGGGGGAGCGCCTGCTGAATTTCTAACTGGCTGACTGCTTTTAAATGAAGATCTAAATTGGGCGGTGGCAAGGCACTTTTTTCAGCAACCAGGTCGCTAAAGGCCTCTTTGGCTAGAGATTTGAGCTGTTCAATCTCATCCAAAGTCAAGGCCACCTCGGCTTCAGAATCAATAAAATCGCCCTTTTTCTTAAAAGAGCTTGTTTGCAAACACTCTTGATAGAGGGCAAAAGTTTTTTTCAGCTCTTCTGCCGATAAAAAGGAGGACCAGTTGGCCTCTTGGTAGTGATAGCCCTGCTCTTTTAAAATCCGGCGCGCAGCCAAAAGCCCTTTGATCTTACACGAGGTGGAGCGCACAGAAGTAGCTGGCATCTGCTCAAAAAGAGTGTGGATTTGCGCGATGGCTTGGAGCTCTGAGGAATGGCTAAGTTTTGTTTTTTGGGCATTCTTGAGGTAGGATAACGCTTTTTTATATTCTTTTTCTTGCGCTGAAAGGTAGGCCAGATGCAAATAGCCGGCAGCAGATGCTCGCACTTGACCCTCTTCTAAATAAACTTTTAAAGGGGGGCTTTTTTGAATCTCTTCTCCATCTTGCGGCCAGAGAAATAAAGAAATGCGCTCTCCTTGCTGCAGAGTGAACCCTGTTTTCTCAATGGAGCCAAGCCCTTGCAGCATCTCTTTGGCAAAATCGTTTCTTTGCCTTTGCTGCACCCATTGCCAATCTCCTTCTAGCTGGGAGTCTCCAAAAAGGACCCAAGGGTCAGTGGCGCAGCTCCTTTTTAAGGAGAGTGCGTGCCCTAAAAAGCGGATTTCTTGCACCCATTTGGCCCCCGGCTTTTTCAAAAAGAGCATCTGGCTGTCAGGCAAGCAAGAGAGGGTAGAGGCGAGCTCTCTTTGCCCGTCGAAGACAACCTGCAAGCCATCTGCTGTCAGGACTGAAGAAACTTTGCCAGAGTCAAAAAGCAAGCGAAGCTCTTGATTGCCTAATCTAAGATTGCTTGTCCCCTCCTTACCCCCGGGCTGCAGCCAAACGCCAGCCTCTGATAGCATCTTCTCGGCGCTGAATAAGGCGTCTGCATTCTCTTTCTTTTGCCGATGGAGCAGGGGGCGAATAACGCTCTTCCCGGTCCATGAGTGGGCAAGACGGCTAAACCAGCTGGCAGATTCAGTCTCTTTTGGCAAAAGAAAAGAGCTGAAGCGCTCCCATTGGGCTTTTTTGCTTTCTGTTAAAAGAGCCCTCTCAATGGTGATTTCTTTGCTAAAGTGATTGTAGGTGATGCGGTGGGTGAGAGAGCCTTTTTTAAAAGTATAAAGGTAGGTGCCCGGCTGCTTGCTTGCTGTCGAATGGGCCAAAAATTTTTCTCTGCCATATGCAGAGCGGTAGTTGGGATGGTTCACAATCTCTAGGGGCAAAGAAGTGAGAATCCCTTTTTCTGGCTGCCCTTTTTGAAACACTCTAAGGGCGCTTAAGTCGACTATAGCATCCCCTTTTTGCCAAGAGAGAGCATCGGCGCTCTCATGCCAATGACTATCGCTCGTCTCAATCCCTTCTAAGCCAGCCCAAAGATTGAAAATCTCCTCTTTTTCCTCTTCCTCTAACTGGGCGATATAAGGGACGAGCTGCTCTTTCACCCAAATCAATCCTTGCATAGCGAGAATGGGCAAAGAGGCCTCTTGCTGAGCTTGTTCGAGAATGCTTCCCATTCTAAGCAGTCCAGCAAGGGTGCTTAGCTCAAGGGGCAATTCTTCAGGATTGGCAAAATCGATCTGCTGAGCGAGCAAGCTGGTGATCGAGGCTGAAGCATCGACGAGCGTCTTCAAATCCCCTTTCTTTTGCAAAAGCGCTAAAGCTTGCTTTAGGTATTCGCTCTCTAAAGAAGGCCAGGTATCCACCACCGTTTTTAAAGCCTGTCTTTGGACCAAAGGTTCGCCTTTTTGTCTCTCCACATTTTCAATCGGCCAGGCCAGCTCCGCTTTCTTTGCCTGTGCATGCACAGACAGCAGCAAAAAGAGGAGAAAGAAGGACTCCTCTTTTTCTTCATGTAAGTGCTGCTCTAAAAGATGCCTTAAAGCTTTTTCATGTGAGAGAAAATACTCAGGCGATTTTTTTAAGGCTCTGATGAGAAAGGTGTCGCCTTTCCTATCCAACTGAAATAGGACTTCATAAAATCTCTTTTGCCCCTCTAATGCAGTCTCTCCTAAAGCATTTTCCATTTTAAAGCCCAACAGAGAGGGGCGCTGCAATAGAAGATTAAAGACCTCCTGTACGTTCATCTGTTCGCCGCCATCGAGCGACTTTAAAAAGAAAAGGTCTAGAGGGGAGGGGTGATTGGAAGTTAAAGCTTGCTGCAAATGGGTCATTTCCGATTCTCCACTGAAATTGGAACGCCAAGAAGAGACCTTTTTGCCAAAGACTTCCTCATTGGGATGGCCCAATAGGTCGCTCCCCCTTTTCTGGTACTCATCTGGGTTCATCAAACCCCGTTGCAAACCGGCTGCCTCCTCTCGGGTTATCTCCAAGTCCAGCGGGCGATTGGCTTTGGCTCCGCGCGGCAAGACACCTGTCCTGAAAGGGCCTTTTGCTATCTCCTTAGCGGGAGGTTGAGGGGATGGGATGGCTTTGCTTGGCTCGATGACGTCTGGAAGATCTGTCGCCTTAAAAGAGGCTTGATTGGCAATTTCCAAGCGTCCAAGTTGTTTTAAACGCTTTTGCACAGCAGCAAAATTTCCCTGGGCCAGGTTACTTCGTTTTTCCTCGTTGCCAGACGCTTGCTTGAGCTGTCTTATACCTTTTAAGTGCTCTAAAAGAGAATGCGCGGGCAGGGCGATTGCTGATTCATGATAAATCAGGGAAAACATGATATACTCTTGCCGTACGATGTGGGCAATTTGAGAAGGCATGGCGATCGCTTCTTGGCTGTGGCGATCTAATAAGCGCTCCCAAAGGAGCGCTTCTCGCTGCCACATGGGCCGATCATCTTGAGAAAGACCTCTCTTATCAGCGACTTGCAAGAGAGCGCCGCAGCAATTTAATTCGACATAGTCGTTGTATCGATCTCTCCTAAAGGCCAGCACCTTTTGATAATAAAGCCTTTCGTGAATGGCATCCGAATACTGCTCTTTATCGAATTGTCTGAAGTAGCGCAAGCAGCGGTCGTATTTAAGGGCCAAAGACGCATTTTCTAAGGGGCGTAAATAGTCGTTTTTTAGCAAGTTAATAGCTGTCAGTGTTGAGAGATGCCTATAGGCCGCAGCAACCGCTAAAAATCCTTCTTCTTCAAATGTTAAATCTTCCTCTTCCAGCTGGCTGAGCAGCCGAGCTCTCAATTGCATCGTCTGTAAAAGGGCTGCACTGCTATTTAGCAAGTGAATGGGCTCGTCAATCTTAAGCCTTTCAAGTCCCCCTTTTGCCTTGGCTTCCCAAAAATGGTGGTTGGCGAGCGCAATCTGATCGGAGAAGGCCTGGATCTGATCGGATCTGCTGCGAATGGCGTCGGTTTGGGCTAGAGTGTCCCAAAAGGAGGGCTCTTCCACCTGTTCTAGATTTTCTGCGTCATCGGGCATGGGAATGAGCTGCAAAAGCTGGCGGCTGAGCAGTTCCGCCAATGCGTTTTGTCCCCCTTCGATGAGAGAGTCGATTCGCTCATTGGCTTGTTTTAAGGCGCCATTCAGCGTTTCAATGGCATCACCTTCTCCATTCTTCACCCTTAAAAAAGCGTCTTTGAGGATGAGAATGGTCTCATAATCGGCTTTGCTTAACCCCTGGTTTTTACGATTTTCTAACCCCTCGCATGACTCTTTTGGCGCCTCAACTCTTAACCGATAGGGAGTTGAAGGGGCTTTGTTCAATCTAGCCATCAGCTCTTCGCCTTCTAGCTCCTGCAGCGCTCTTTGTAGCTTTTGCATGTTGGACTGCAGTGTGGAAAAGGCGCTTTCCAATTCCTCCTGGCCAATGCCTGATTTGGCAAATTGCCGCTCGAGGCTTTGGTAATCTTGTTGCAAGCGGTGTAGATGCAGCTCTTTTTCTTCTCGATTCATCTGCGGCAGCGCATCGAGCACGGCGTTTAAGCGCCCATAGATCAATTGTAGAGAAAATAGCGCTTTATTTTGCAGGGGGACATCTAAAAATTGCTCCTGGATTGCCGCTTGCACAATTTTCATGGGGTGCTTGCGAATGAAAGATGTGCCCGACTCCGGCTTAGGCAAGGCAACCGCACCGACAGCTGAGAAAAGCTTTTCTTTAAAACCTTCTAACGTTGAGACCGGTCCCTCTGGAGTATCTTGTAAAAACTCGAGCAGCGGTTCGCTGGCCAAAGACCCTCGCATCATGTCTTGCTGGACAATATAGCTTAAAGGATTGCTTAGATCGCTCTCTTCCTCTTTTTGTGGGGGATCAGCGAGAGTGAGCAAAGAAGCGATTAGGCGCTTTAGATTTTCCGCCTCTATACCCGCGCAATTAAAATGGCGCGTCTTCGCCCCATCTGTTTCGCTGTAGCTCATCTCTGAGAGGGTCAAGTTCCCTTCCCCATTCAAATAGAAGGAAAAAAAGCTCGGTTCAAAGGTGTCTTTCCACATTCCGGCGGGAAAGGAGAGCAGGGGAGAGCTAGGATTATCCGCCTCTCCTATGCGTTGGTTTAGAGTAGCGACCATCTCATCGATGAGAGACGGCTTCCTGTTTTCACGCCATCTGCTGGCAAAGAGCAAGGCTTCAGAAAAGTTTGCCGCAATTAGCCCTCCTTCAGCGTCATCTTGCAATAGATCAGCCACTTCAGACAAGGCATGCTCTAGAGCAAAGCGCCCCTTCACATCTTCAAAGTGCTTAAGCGAGGAGAGATTGAGGGGGCGATTTCCAAATAAAGCCTTGAGCGCTGCCGTCATTGGAACTAAGAGATAGGTCCAAATAAGGGAGATGGCCGGGACATGAGCAGCCTTATGAGAGAGAAGAGAGCTTTTAAAATCCCCATACATTTGGGATCGTTTTCTTTTAGCAAATGTTTTTTCGGTGAGCTTGACAATTTGCAATGCCCCTGCTTTGACAGGTTCTCCTTCTGGGCATTCTATTAAATTTTGGCCGTCCAGCGAGTAAAAAACTTTCCCAGCGATGCATGAAAGAGCAATTTCCTTGGGCAAATTTTTATCTTGGCTCATCTCTTGATTCAATATGGCTAAAACGGTCTCTTTGAGCCGATTTTTTTTCACATCTGCCGCAACTTTGACCTGCAAAAGATGGGCTTGATCATTCAAATGAAAGACAGCGCCGTACTGATTGAAAGGACGATCCATAGATATAAGTTCTCCCATTAATTATCTATAGTAGTCGGCAACTTCTCCTTTTCCTTCAATCGGCCTGCAAAAAAAAATGAGTCAGTTTCAATTTTTTAAAATTGACGCCTAAATTTATTTTTTAATTTATTTCAATCTTATAAAAAGGCGTGGCGCTCCATCAC
Organism: Chlamydiales bacterium; assembly: GCA_029240195.1. Taxonomy (GTDB): domain Bacteria; phylum Chlamydiota; class Chlamydiia; order Chlamydiales; family JARBTN01; genus JARBTN01. Next base: position 4,313 of record JARBTN010000078.1, on the reverse strand, counting down.
AGGCAGTGAGGGCGGATTTTAGGTCAGTGTAGCGGCAGATGGCCTCTTCGTTTTTGCCGCCCCTCATGAAATAGAGGATTTGATGAGCATGATGAATACTTTAAAGCAAAGCGTGGAACAATCTCAAGAAAGAGAATTGTTTGCGCTGAGAGAATTTCATGTCTTTAAAAATGAGTGACTTAAATCTGATCAGGCTGCGGAATTAGCCCAGAAAATCTTAAGGGAGAATTATGAGCGATTGGATATAGAAAAGGGAAAGTTTAAAGCTAAGTTTGGGCCTGAACTCAAAGAAGCTCAATCAAGATTTGAATGTAAAATCGATGAATTAAAAATAAAATTTGGAAATGTAAAGGCAGAGAATGCCACTATCAAGAGAGAAGTTATAGGATTAAAGAGTGAGAAGGAAGCGCTCAATAAACAAATTAAAAAATTACAAGAAAAATATGATAGGCTAAAAACAGAAAAGGCACTGCCTTTAGTAGATGAAAAAAAAGGGGTGCGAAATTCTGGGTGGCCATTTAAACCAAATACTAGAACAAATCAAGCTCTGTCTAGGAGAGGAAATCAAGAATTTGCGCTGCAAGCATCATGCATTTCCTTTGAAGAGTAGAAATTTAGTAGAGGAGAAGATTTTAGAAACATTATTCGATCGAATAGAGTCCGTCGATTTTCTCAACCAACAACCTATACTTAATTGGATTAGAGAGGTGGCAGATAATTTACAGCTTTTAAAAGGGGAATTTGGAGAGGAACACCCCATATTAGTTTCAAATTTACCATCGATACCGCTTCATCATGGCTATTGGTTCTATGCTTTATCAAACGTTACTATAGAAAAAGAAATAAAAAAGAGGAAAATAGGCGTTGTACTCGCAACACCAGAGAGTGCGGCTGAGCGAGGTCATCTTTTTGAAAGGTATATACTTTAGTGAGATTTTATGTCTGCTATTCAACCTTCCTCAAACTACATTCTTTTAGAGGCTCTTTCTGCACATAAGAGCCCCTCTTCACGGTTGATAGAAAAAGGGATAAAATAATTTTAAAATGAAAGAGATCTTCCTCTTTCAGGCGCAATTAAAAAATATTTCTGCTCTCATCAAATTGACGGGGTGGATACCCCTTCTCTTTAGAGGGGAGTAAGCGCATCCCCTCGCATGATTGAACCCGGGGGCTTAAGGGCGCCAGTGCTAATCCCATAAAAAGGCGTGGCGCTCCATCACCGAGGAGAGGGCCGATTTTAGGCCGGTGTAGCGGCGGATGACCTCGTCGTTTTTGATGGCCATCATCAGGGCTCTCTTGGAGCCGACTAAGACGACCAATTTTTTGCCGCGGGTGACTCCGGTGTAGATTAAGTTGCGGTGCAGCAGCTTAAAGTGGGACATGTGGATGGGCATGACCACGCAGGGGCATTCGCTCCCCTGGTACTTGTGGACGGAGACAGCGTAGGCCGGGGCGATTTCGTCGAGTTCGGAAAATTTGTAGAGCACAGGCTGATCGTCAAAGTCGATGACGGCTTCCTCTTCATTGAAATCGATGGCTTGAATTTTGCCGATATCGCCGTTGTAGACTTCCTTTTCGTAGTTATTGCAAATCTGCATCACCTTATCGCCGACGAGGTATTTGACGCCGCGGATGTGCAGGGGGGGCTCTTTGCTGGGATTGAGAGCTTTTTGCAGCTCGATATTGAAATTGGCGGTGCCGATAATGCCCTTTTTCATAGGAGCCAGCACTTGGATATCCTGGATGGGGTTGAAACGGAATTTGCGGGGCAACCTTTGAGAGACGAGGGAAATCACCTCTTTGAGCACATATTGGGGGTCTTCTTGTTGGATGAAGAAAAAATCGCTGCCAGCTTCATTGGAGATGTTGGGGAATTGCCCTTGGTTGATGCGGTGGGCGTTGGTGATGATCTCCGATCCTTTGGCTTGTCGGAAAATCTCATGCAAGATGGAGACGGGGACTTTTTCTGAATCGATCAAATCCTTTAAAACGTTGCCCGGTCCGACGCTGGGCAATTGGTTGATGTCGCCGACGAAGATGACGCGGCAGTGGTCGGGGATGGCCTTGAGCAGGCTGTACATGAGTACGGTGTCGATCATGCTGGCTTCGTCGATAATCAGCAAATCCCCGTCGAGAGGATTTTCTCGATTGCGCTTGAATCCGCCTGCTTTGAAGTTCCAGCTGAGCAGGCTATGCAGTGTCGATGCTTTTTTATTGGTAATCTCGCTCATGCGCTTGGCGGCGCGCCCGGTGGGGGCGGCTAAGATCATCTTTGATGTGAGCTTTTCTAAGATGGCCAAAATAGCTTTGGTGATGGTGCTTTTTCCAGTGCCGGGCCCTCCGGTGATGATCAGCACCTTTTGACTGAGGGCGGCGGTGACCGCTTCAACCTGCTTGGGGGCCAGCTCAATGGCTAATTTGCTTTGCACCCAGGAGAGCGCTTTTTCTGGGTCAATGGCTCTCAAGTTAGAGGGAGCGCTCTTTAGGCGGCGAATTTCTCGGGCGATGCCCATTTCGGAGTAGAAGAGGGGAGCGATCCAGATGAAATCGACGAGGTTCCCCTCCAGCGTCAAGGGGCCAACTTGGATCCTCTTCTCCTCTTTGAGCCCTTGGATTTGCTGCTCGATCAAGGCTGTGTCGACGAGGAGGATTTCTTGCGCTTCTTTTAAAAAATCAGTCAGGGGGTAGCAGGTGTGCCCATCTTCTGAGAGTTTCGAGAGCACGTATTCAATGCCAGAGGCAATCCTTTGGGGATTGTCTTGGCTCATGCCCAGTTTCATCGCAATCTGGTCGGCGGTCTTAAAGCCGATGCCGCGGATTTCGCGGGCCAGATCAAAGGGGTTTTCCTCAATTTTATGGCGCGCCTCTTTGCCATACACCCTAAAAATCTTTTGCGCAAGAGAGGGGCTCACTTCATACGATTGCAAAAAGATCATCAAATCGCGGATGGCTTTTTGCTCTTCCCAGCACGTCTTGATGAGGTCGACCCGTTTTTTGCCAATGCCGTCCACCGATAAGAGCTCATCGGGACTGTGATCGATGATTTGCAGCGTGCTTAAGCCAAAGACGGCGACGATTTTTTTAGCGTAGGCGGGGCCGATGCCGCGGACGAGTCCAGAGGCTAAGTATTTTTCGATGCCGACGAGGTCGGAAGGCTCTTGTCTGGAGCACTGCGCCACTTCAAATTGCATGCCGAAGACCAGGTGATGGCGCCACGTGCCTTCGCAGCGGATGGTCTCCCCGGCCTTTAGGGCGGGCATGATGCCGACGATACAAGTTAAATCGTCTGTCTTTGGCTGTTTGAGCTGAGCAACAGTATATCCGTTATCTATATTCTGGAAGGTGATTCGCTCGATATAGCCGAAGATTTGATCCATGGAGAGATAAGGTGTTAAAGTGGTTTGGAGAAGAGGCTTTAGGCGCTCTTTTTTCATGCAATCATCGATTGAAAGGTTATAAAATAAGGTATTTTTTATTAATCGGGTACCTCTTTTTCAGTGGGTAAATTGCTCTTATGAGCCAAACTCCCAGCCTTTGAGGCGGGGCAGGAGACCCATAAAAAATGAGGCATCTGTGTTCGGATCGCCAATTCTTAAGCCTAAATTAGGCCGCGCCATTTGTATAGATTTCATAAATATTCTTATATATTAATGATTTTTTAGTCGCAATTTGCTAGTATGCTTCTGCTTAAGTTATTTAAAGGGTATGAAGATGAATCTTCAAGATTATTCGAATACGAAAATCGACGATTACGCGAGAATATTGCAATCTATCCCTAAACAGCCGCAAGACAAAGCGGAATTGAAGGGCTGGCTTGTTGCCGTCTTAAAGCAGTTGGCTCCAATGGCTCAAGGGATTGAGCATTATGAAGTCAGGGCCTTAAAAGAGCGCTGCGTTGTGCATTTAGATCACTTGAGATGCCATCTCTACACCAAGGTCAATCAAAATAAGGGCGCCCAGGAGAGAAAATGCATCGAAACTTTCAATTCCATCGTCTCCCAATGGAATAAATGCAAAAAGTCAACAGACCCGTCGATTGCGCCGATTATGACAGGAAGCAAGAACACCTTTCAAACCGTTGCCGAAGATAAAAGCTTCCAATTTTCCCGGAAAATTGGCCGCCTGCTTCACACAACCGTCTCTTTGATCACAAGAATTGTGCAGCCTATCTTCTCCTTGATAAAAAAAATCTTTACCTGCTTTCAAAAACCGACCTTGACCGAGCAAGATAACGACAGAATTCGCTTTGCCGTCAGTGCCGCAAAGAAACACCTCCAAGAGACAAAAGCTCATCCTGAACCTTTGACAAGGAT
>JARBTN010000002.1 GCA_029240195.1 Chlamydiales bacterium | reverse complement strand
AGAGCTGACGCCAAAATTGACCGAGTCGCTGATGCTGGTATCGAGGACCAGCACTTCGATGAGCACCTGCCGGAGGGGCACGTCCATGCTTTGAATCAGCTCCACCATGCGCGGCAGGGCAGCTGGCGATCCGGAGAAGATTAAGGAGTTGGAAGAGGGAATGAGCTGAACGCTTGTCAGAGCATTCATCAGGTCGGCATTGCTGCGGCGGTTTTCTTTTAAGCTGGCGCCGATCCTTTTCAAGGCCGACTCGATCTGCTCGCCCCCTCTAAACTCTAGCTTGTAGACATAGAATAAGGTGCTGTCAGATTCGCTGAATGGAACGTCTTCAGCCCACTTATCGCTAGCTAATTTATTCCTTGGGCTGGTTGAAAAGTCGGCGTCGGTCGCCAGCGGTAAAAGGTCGCCGCTCCGCCGGTCGGCGCGCTTTTTATCGAGCCCTTCATTGCTCTCCTCTCCAGGAGAGACCAGGCCCAGCTCGTCCTCTTGCCGGTTTTCGATCACAGGGACGGATGGGATGATGCGGACAGCTTCTTCTTGCAGGCGCACTTCAAAGGCTTTGGGCAAAATAGGCCTTGGGCCATCGATAGAGAGTGCTGTCGCCTCATCTTCCCACTCCAGCTCATCACTGGTGTTGTCGATGCCTTTTTTTAAAAGGGGCGTATCTTCTAATTGGCGCAGCTCGTTTTCTACCTTCATAAAGTCTTCGCCATCGGCAGCTCCATCTGGAGTTTGGATGCGCACCACCTCTGCTGCGCGCTCTTCTTGCACGAGAGGAGCTGTGGAGGGGGTGAAGGTGATGTTATCTTGCACTCTTTTTTCAACCAAGGAAGAATCTTCGCGCACAAAGCCGACACTGTCGCTGAGGCGCATTTCAATCATCTCTTTTCCTTTGATCGAGACCGGCGCTTGGTCGGTTTTTCTATCTTCGGTGATGCCAATCGGCTGCATAGTGAAGGAGATGGGATCGCTGAGGCGCGACTCGACAGTCTCTTTGGATTTGGCAAGCCTTGCCTTTTCTTCTTCTAAAAAAGCCTCTGGCGAGAATTGTAAGTTTTCAAAAGAGAGCATCCGCGTCTTGCGATCTCCCCGATCGAGCGTCTGCAAGATGGTGAGCGTTTTTTCGACCAGATACGGGGTCGATACAATATAGATGCTATTGCTTTGCAGATGGGGAATGAATACGAGTGTCTTATCGGCCGAGATGGGCGTCATGATCTTTTCGGCCAGTGCAATGAGCGGCAAGACAGTTCCCGAGGCGGAATATTGGCCGATTTCATAGCCGCTATGAGGGGAGTCTAAGATGGTGACAAGTTTAGATAGCTTGGGCAAATTGGTGGCCAAATCGGTGACGATGATATGCTGGGCCTCTTTTAGCACCTCTAAAATGGCAGTCTTGGAAAGCATGGGGCGCAAGATGCCGGCCATCTTTTCGGGGCTGACATTCATGACGCGAAAGACGCGGGTGATGAACTCATCATTGCTGCTCAGCTGCTGGTTTTCATCGGTGACCACTTGAAAGGGCTGCGCGACGTCTTTGCTGGCATGGATGATCAAGTTATTGCCTTGCTCTAATAAGGTCAGCCCTTTGATGCGCAAGTTCTGAACGAGAGCTGCCATGATGTCATCGATTTGGGTCATCGCCTCTGAGACGATGGTGACATTAAATTTGAGCTCGTTTTCATCAAAGATGAAGTTTTTGCCGCTGATTTTGCTGATGAAGCGGATGTATTCAGTGATTTGGATGTTATTAAAGTTGATCATATAGCCTTCAGCTTCTTTTAAAGAGGCTTTAGACTCTATTTGCTGAGCACTTTCCAAACCTTTTGAAGATGAAGAGTCGAAGCTGAGTAAGACGGGTGCTGCCAGTGCTAAGGTGATCCAATGACCCGGAAACCAATGTAATCGGAATTTTTTCACGGTGTTTTTTCTCTTGCGTATTGGTTTAGGACTGTATTTTTTATAAGTAGAACCGGTTTTCTCAAATCTTGGCGTGCGATCTTTTCATCATCAACCCGTCCTCTCTATTGTCTAGCTCAAAGTGTATTTTATAGACAAGTAGAGAGGATTAAAGATTGGCTCTTTAGGACGTATACTTACTCTCTATAAGAGCGGCTACAGGGCGAAATGAGGGAATGAATATACTCAAGTTCGTTTTTCCTGTGCTATAAAAAAAGAGCCCATTTAGCGATCGATACCGGTATTCTTAGCCAGCTAGCCCTAAAAATTCCTTTGGCAGCAGCTTCTGAAAAGGCTCTCGTAGTCGGCTCAGGGTACAAATTCCCTCTTATTTCAAAATGCCCCTATTTATTTCCATAAGAAAATGTGAATTATTTGTTAAGAAGCGGCCATTGCCCTTCTCCTTCAACCTCCTCCCACCAAAGGGCAGGGTCTTTTGGCTCATCGCTGATAAAAGTTGCCTTTTGAGAAAGCCTTAGAGGGTTTGCAAAGGGGCCTTGGCTCCTTTGCCAGAGAGGGGTGCAAGGGGAGAGGCAGCGCCTTTCCCCTTTTTTCTGGCTCGAAGTGCGGGCAGGAGGCGTATTATTTTTCAATGCAGAGGATAAAAAATGGATTTTGTTTGTCTTCAGAAATAGCTTCTATATAGCTGAGAATCTGTTCTGTAAAGGGGATGAGCAGACTCTCGGCATTTTTTAGGAGGAACGCTTCTGGCAGCGGGGCTTTAGCCTGAGGCGTTAAGAGGATGAGAAGGCGGTCTTTGGGCTGGAGCGCGAGACTTTCCTCTTGAGGCGGGCAGCGGCTGAATTGCTGGCGCTCGGCATGCCAAGCCCAAGCTTCTCCTTTGCCGAAGATAGAGTAGCGGATGTGGCTGCCAAGCTCTAAGGTAAGGAAGGAGATGTCTTCGCTGATGCCCTGGTGCTCAAAAGAGGCGAGCGCTTTTTGCCAGGGTAGGTTTTGAGCGAGCGCTTGGTAAGCGCCCGCCAGGTAGAGCACTTTGAGGGCGTTTTCGGGCCTTTTGGAGATATCGGCCCGCATGGCGATGAGGTGGGGGGGAAAGGAATGGCTTTGGCTAGAAAAGAGGGAAAAGTAGCTGCCCGAAGCTAAGGATAGTTCATTGCAGGCTGTATGCAGCTTAAACCCGGCTATAGAATGGGTATGGGGCCGGTTTAAAAGGCGCTGTTCCATCTGCTTGAAGTTTTCAAAAAATAGGCCTGTCTTGGCAAATTGCTCCTGATCGGCGCTGAAGTCTTTTGACTGCATGTAGCTGACGATATCGGAGATGAAGCTGAAGATATCTGAGTAGCGCTCTTCCACTTTAGGCTGCAGGGCGCGGCTCAGGATCTTTTGCAGTCCGAGAGGGGCTTTAGAGAGCTGTACTTTCCCTTTTTGCACGGGGCCAGTAAATAGCTCATAGGCGATAATACCTAGAGAGTAGACATCAGATGGGTAGGAGACCGATTCGGGATCGGCTCTTTGCTCTGGGCTCATGTAGATGGGGGTGCCGATGAGGCGGGAGGCTTGAAGGGCTCCTTCAGCGGCTCTTTCTTTGAGCAGGTGGGCGATGCCAAAATCGATCAGCTTAATCTGACCTTTAGCATTCACTAAAATATTTTCAGGCTTGAGGTCGCGGTGGATGATGCCGTGAGTATGTAGATGACAAACGGCATAGGCTATTTGCAATAGAAGGTCGAGCGCCTTTTTTAAAGAGAGGGGGCGGTTTAGCCACTCTTGAAGCGTGACGCCGTGGATGTATTCCATGGCGATATAGAGCCCTTCTTGCCAGCGGCCGTATTTGTAGAGCTTGACGATATTGGGGTGTTGGGCCAGGGCAATGATCGAAGCTTCTTGGAAAAAGCGGTCTACCATCTCTGGTTCCTTTAAAAATGCTTTGGCGAGCACTTTAATGGCCAAGAGGGAAGGATCTTGGGGCATGGAGGCTAAATAGATCAAGCTTGTGTGGCCTTGCTTGATCAGCCCTTCGATGGCATAGGGACCGATCGATGTGGGTCGGGCGCCCTCCTCTGAGGGCACCGATGCGGCGGGTTTCATCAGCGACTTTTAATCCTCTTGGGCCAGGGAGAGGGGCTCTCCCATCTGTAGGATGCGCACGCCAACTTTTTCTCCGATGAGGAGAAATTCGCCGCGGCCGATCTTCTGGCCGTTGACCACTAGGTCCACACCCTCTTCGGGGCGGACATTCATCTCCAAGACATTGCCGGGTTGCAGCTCGAGCAGCTTTTTTAAGGGGATCTTAATGCGCCCAGCTTCGATGACGACATGGACGGGAATCTCTTTTAAAGCGTGGATTTTTTGCTCTTGCTGATCGGGCTGAGTTGCTGGAGCCGCCTCAGCTTCTTCGCTGTCTTCTTCAAAGGCAGAGTCTTCATCCAGCTCGAGTTCATCGTGGTCTTCATCCAGCTCGAGCTTATCGTGGTCTTCCTCGTTTTCGAGCTCTTCGTGGCCGTCATGGGCGTCTGCCGGAGTGAATTTTTGGTAGTTTGATCCCATCGATTGATCCTCTTGATAAAATGGAAATTCTAAAATTTTGAGCTTATCTCCTTTCAAGCGGGCACGAAAGAAAGGGACTCCGAAAAGTGTTAAGAGAAGGCGCGTCTTTTCTTCCTGCGGGGAGTAGGAATTGCGGTCTAAGAGCAGAAAATCGCCTATCGCCAGTTGATTTAGCTCTGTTAAGGAGAGATCGACAGAGCCGATTTCTAAGTGGCAGCTCATTTCGGTGAGGGCGTCAATTTTGCTGGGAAAGGCTTTGCCATATTGGCTTTGCCTTAAACTTTCGACAAGCTCTTGAGAGAGGAGAAGGCGGGCAAAGAGCTTTTTGCCATCGAGCAGGGCGCGGATGTCGATGGATAGGTTGGGCGTTTTAAGCGGCTCTTGCCGATGCGTCAGGCGGGGCAGCAAGGGAGAGTGGTGCTTCTGGGCCAGCTCTTGAACTGCTTGCATGGCCTCTAATTGAAAGAAGCGGTAGAGGCCAAAAGAGATTTCTTCTCCATATTGGCTATGGCTGTCTGTCTTTAAAAGAAGGCGGATTAGCGCATCGATATCTTGCTCGGTGGCAAGCAGTGTCAGATCGCCTTTGAGCCCGCTCAGCTGCAGGTGGGTCTCTTGCAGGGGAGATCCCATCCCAGTAGACAGTTCTGGAGGGGCTAGCCAGATAGGAGTGGCCACTTCTAGAGAAGCGCTCTCTAGCCCCAGGCGGCTGACCAGCTGCTCGGCGAGCTCATCTAAAGGGATGCGGCAGTCGATAAGAGGAGTCTCATCGAGCGCAAAGAGCTCGGGGCTTAGGCGCTGTAAGATGGTGAAAGGGGCGGTTTTAGTTGTCACTTTGTAAGCCTCGCTTGGGAAGTGAAAGGGGAGTTGTTAGCGAAAATGACCTTGTTGTTGTCCATGCGACGTCTCTTTGTTTGGCTCATCTTTAGTTTTTCCCGATGTGTCCAGCTCTAAATCTGGCAAGTAGGGATAAGGATCGAGCGAAGAGATGATATTTTGCACAAAAAGCCCTTTTGCTTGTAAAGCCATTTTTAAAGATTCTTGATGCAGAGCGCGATCGATGAGCGCTTTGGCCTCCATCGACAGATTGCAAAAGGAGATGTTATACTCTTTATTGGCCCAGTGGTATTCGCTGAGGGTCACTGTGCTGCCTGCGAAGAGGGGGGGGTGGGCAATGGTGAAGGTGGTGTCCTCTCGGTCGCTCATGGTCAGCTTTAAAAGGGCTGAAGAGATTTGTTCGATCACGGCCTGCATGTCTTGATGGGAAGCGGGGGCGGGCTCGGCGGCGGCGATGGCATTTGAAAAAAAGGGCGATGGCGGCAAGGAAAGGGAGCGGTTGAGAGATGCTGCCATGCTATCTGCTTTGAGGCTCATCTCTTTGGCTTCAGCGAGAGAGGGGTCTTTTTTCGATGCTGTCGAGGTGGATTTTTTCTGTTTTTTCAGCTTTGCCGGAGAGGGCAAAGCCGCATGCCGAGCGTCGGGCTGCTCTAAAGTTGGGTTGGAGGCGGAAAATAAAGAGAGCTCTTTTTCCTGCAAGGGGGGGGCTTGCTGGGTTTCATCTAGGTTTTGATTCATGAGCGGAAGCGCTTGCTTTGGCTGTTGTTTTGGCTTGAGGGCACTTTTTTCAGCCGAAAGGCTCCTAGCCTCGCTGAGCGCTTCTTCAGCGGCGCAAAAAAATTCAGACTCTTCTTCTTTTGTTCCTAAGTGGGGCGCGCCCGCCTCTCTTTCAAGAGGTAGCTTTGGAGAGAGGGCATATTCTTCCTCTGCCGTTTCGGCAAAGGGAGCGTTTGCTGAGAGCTTGCCCAGGGCATTTTTCCCAGGGGAGGTAGGCTCCTCTTCTTTGAGAGAGGCCATTTTAAAAATCGATACTCCCTCTTCTTTTTCCTTTTTAGGCGGCTTGGCTGAGAGGGCAAAGATAGAGGCCTCTTTTTCCCCTCCGTTAGTCATCAGGGCCTCTTCAGGGTGGAGGCTGGCAAATGTGCCGTTTTCGACTAAGTTGGCAAACTCGTCTTCTCCTTCGCCTCCCGACTTACCGGCATTCTTCTTTTTATCAAAGAGGTCTTGAAATTTTTTTTTGCTGCCGGGCACAAAAGTGACTTTTGAAAAGGGCTTTTCCGTTTTTTCCAGTCCGACATAGTCATTGGGGTCGGCCGCTTTAGATTTTTCAACGCTCATATGAAGGCTCCTTTTGCCCAAGACTTAAGTGATGAGAAGCTCTCATCTATTTTGCTGCATGCGGGAGAGGAAGATGGTGTTGCCGAGCTCTTCTTGTTCGTACTCTTCTAGTTTATCTAGCTCAATCTTCATCTCTTTAGCCCACTCGCCTCGGTGCGTTTGCAGCTTATCGACTTCTTTGCGCTTATCTCTCCATTCTTGGCGGGCGAGCTCTAGGTTTTTTTCGGCCACCTCTACTTGGGACTTTTGCTCTTTGACCTTTTTTTCTTCGACGGCGAGGTTTTCTTTGCAGAGCTTGAGGTAATTTTTCATGATCTCCACTTCGTGGCTCGTCGTACCCTGATCGAGGGTGTCTCTCAGCTGCTGGAGTTTGGCTTTGTGGTGCTCTAAAACGCGGTCGCGCTCTTTTTCTCTTTCGATGAGCTTTTGCTGTTCGATCTCCAAGAGCTTGCGCTTTTCATGCACTCGCTTTTCAGCGTCTTCCATCCGCTTGATCTTGACTTCCAGCACTTGCTTTAAAGGGTATACCACCTTCTTCATCGAATACCTTTATGGTGTAGGGATGGGGCGACTTTTAACTGAAAACTTGCCCTCTAAATCCTGCTATGGGCCGGTGGAGGAGCAAGTTTCAAGTTTACTTGAAGAGCATTTTAAGCGCCCTTGTCGTTTCTTCCCAGGTGGATTTTTCATCCACACCCTGCTTTAAAAAGCGCATCACGGCATCGTAGTTGTCGATGGCAAAATCTGCAGCTTTATCAGATCCTTTCTTATACTCGCCGATCTTGATCAGCAGCTCGTTCTTTTTATAGTTGGCCAGCACTTCTTTGACCTTTGAAACGAGCTGTAGATGCTCTTTGCTCGAAATGGAGGTCAAAACGCGGCTAGCAGAAGAGAGCACATCAATGGCCGGATAGTGGTATTGCCGCGCCAGCTCCGCAGATAAGATGATGTGTCCATCGAGGATGGAGCGCACTTCGTCGGCTACAGGCTCATTCATATCATCGCCGGCAACCAAGATGGTGTAGAAGGCTGTGATCGATCCTTTGTCGGAGTTGCCCGATCGCTCGAGCAGCTTTGGCAGGGTGGAGAATACCGAAGGCGTATAGCCGGCTCTCGCAGGCGGTTCCCCGGCGGCCAGCCCGACCTCTCTTAGGGCTCTAGCAAAGCGAGTCACCGAGTCCATCATCAAGATCACCGACTTGCCCTGATCGCGGAAATATTCGGCAATGGCTGTACCGACATAGGCGGCGTTGAGGCGCAGCTGCGAGGCTTGGTCGGATGTGGAGACCACCACCACCGACTTCTTCAGCCCTTCCGGGCCGAGGTCTTTTTCTAAAAAGTCACGCAGCTCGCGCCCCCGCTCCCCGATTAAGCTGATGACGTTGACATCGGCTTGCGCGTAGCGGGCAATCATGCCCATGGTGGTCGATTTACCCCCCCCGGCAGCGGCAAAGATGCCAACCCGCTGCCCCTTGCCGGTGGTCAAGATGCCGTCGATGGCGCGGATGCCGGTGGAGATTGGCTCTAAAATGCGCTGCCGGGTCAGAGGGTTGGGCGGCGCACGGAGTACGGGAAATACTTCGCTGCACTCTAAAGGGCCTTTTGTCTCCTGATCGATTGGCTCGCCGAGGCCATTTAAAATGCGGCCGAGGAGCTCGGGCCCCACTTTAATGCTCAGAGGGAGCCGAGTGGGAATGACCTCTGAGGAGGGGCCAATTCCGCTCATCTCGCCAAGGGGCGAGAGATACACCTCATCGCTTGTGAAGCCGACCACTTCTGTGCGCAACGGCTCGCCGTCGCGCTTGACTAAGCACACTTCGCCGATTTTGACATTCGGGACGACGGCTTTGATCATCATCCCTACGGTCTCTGTGATACGGCCGTTGACGGTGGTGATCTCTAGCTGGTCTAGATTTTCGATGATTTTATCAAAGTCGCTGTCCAGAATGGACATAAGGCATCCCCATTAGATTTGTACGTTCATGAGCGTCTTGGTCGATTCTAAAGATTTATTCAAGACGTTGGTGAAGAATTCGAGCTCTTGCTGAATCGAGGTCATTTTAAGCTGCAATGAGAGCATTCTCTCAGGGCTTAGCTTATTTCCTTCCGCTGCCAAGCCCTCTAAATGGCTCGACATGCTCATCAATTTATTCTGGCCTTGCGTCAGCATATCTAAAAAGCGCGTGACGGGATTGACGCGGGTGCTCTTGCTCGGCTCATATTCCAGGCCGGCTTGAGTCATCGCCGTCTTGAGGTTGCCCTCAACACCATTTAATTTATCGTTTAAAATGCGCTGCACGGAGCTCTTTAAAGTCAGGTTTGGCGTCTGAAGGCGCTCTTTGACCGTATCGATGGCGTCGACCGATAGCTGCGTGTTGGCGATGATTTTGGAAAAGGCGGGCTCGCTTGCCTGGATCGGCTGGTTGAGGAGAGCGATCGGCGAAATGGGGTTAGCGGCCTGGGTGCTTTGGATGCCGCCACTTTCAAGTCCTTTTTTTTCGGCCAAATGGACCACTTCAAATTGCGCCTGATTGGCATCGGCGACGAGAGTGTCAAAGGAAGACTTGAGCGTCTTTTGCCCCACTTTGGAGATTTCTTCGATTTTTGCTACAGCTGCCATGAGATACCCCTTTTAAGAGTGTTGGGCGAAAAAAGGCTTACTGGTTTTCAGCTCTTTTGCGGCCCAATCTAAAGTTGTCTGCCCTAAATTGACAATGCTTGCATCTTCTGACTTTTGCATCACTTGCCGGATGATTTGTTCCCCTTTTGCCCGATGCTCTTGATTCAAAAGATGGGAAATTCCTAAGAACATATGGGCCAGATCGTGATCCGGATCTTCGGCCAGCACCTCAGAAAAAATTAAAGCTGCCTCTTTGAGCTCTAATTTATTGAGGTGGATGTAGCCAAAGCCGACTTTGACAGCGGGGTGCCCGGGGCTCATCCCTTGCGCCGCTTCAAAGATGCGTCTGGCAGAGACCTCGTCCATTTGCTTGATGGCGATGAATCCACTTTCGATAAAGAGGGGGAGGTCGTCTAGAAATTCTTGGTCGATATCCATCAGGAAATACCTAAAGAAGAGAGAGTTTGAAAAATCTTTTAGCTTCCGCTTCAAACGAAAGCTAAAAGGAAAATCGCTTACTTGACGTTGCGGGCCATCGAGCTGATCGCGGTATTGGCCGCCGATACGACAGAAGTGCACATCTCAGAAAGCTGGCTCAAGTGGTTCATGAGCATCTGCATCTCGAACATGTCGGCAATGCTGATGGAGCTTTTTTTGTTTTTAATGGCGCTGATCTTAAGTTTAGCACTGACGGTGGCGCTTTCTACGATCGAGATAAGTCCACTCATGAAGAAGGCTTGTCTGTCTTGAGACATGGGAGCTCCTGGTTTTTTTCTAGAGTTTAAGTAGCGGGTTCACGTGCATTTGCGTGGTTTTTTCCAAGTCCCTGAAGCGCTTTTTTTAAAAACGGCCAGGGCCTTTTTAGAGTCTTTTTTAGCAGAGTCTCTTGCAGAATATCTTCAAGCTTTTCTCTTTCAAGGAAAAAGCTCAACTATTTTTTCTTGCCAATCCGGCTCACAACTTTAGATAGAGCTGTGTAGCCATTGAGGAGCTGGCCTAGCAAGTCAAAATCGTCTTTATCCTCTCCATGCCGAAGGGCCGTCTTGATGGCTTGCGTCTTCTTTTCCAAATTTTGCAGCATCTTTTTCTTTTCTTTGGCGTCAGCGAGCTCGTCTTCTAAATCAAAGTGAAAAGTGGGCGGCTTTTTTTTGTTTTCTAGTCCAAACATGCAAAACTCTCTTCAAGGTTCAAAAGCCCTCTGCAAGGAAAACCCTGTCAGAAGGCTATGTCGTCCTCAAAAAGAGCGGAGTCTTTTTGAGGATCTTTTAGTTTGTAAGGAGAACTACCCTCTTATTTCACCGATAGCGATTAAAATCAATCTTATATTGAAAGCCATCTTTTTCTAAGAAGATGGCATTTTCCTCAATTCTCAAAAGGGTCATGCCATCGAGAGTGTCTCCCTTGGTCAGGATGCGGCCATTGATGACCACATTCAAACTAGAGCCCCCTTGAAAGGACGCTCCTGTCACTTGGTAGCGGTCTGACAAATTCACGATTGAAGAGGGGGCCTGGGCGTCATCAGTCAGCAGCCGCACGCTCTTCACTCCCGGTATCTTCTCAAACTCGCGCAGCAACACCTCTAGCACTGGCCGCTGGTCAGGAATTAAGGAGCCGCGCAGCACAAGCTCGCCATTTGGCAGATAAGGCGTGATGCCCTTAAATCCTTTTTCAGACAGCTTGCTCGAAACTTGATTTAAGACATCCTCTTCGATGATGATGCGCCGCTCTAACAAATCCAAGTAGTTAAAGTTCTTATTCACCCAATCGAAGAGCTTCTCCCCTTCGGCATAACTGGTCAAATAGCCGCTCAAGACAAAGTGTCCAGGCCTTGTGGCGTTCACCGAAATGCCTTTCCAGCTGGGGTTCTTCCCTATCATCCCATTCACTTCCTTCCAAACCAACTCATCGATTACGATATTGTCATCGACATAGGAGATATCAGGAAGGGTTTTTAAGCTATGTCTAATCTGTTCTTTGTCAGATGTTGTAAGTACATGGCCGAGCAAGAGGAGGCGCCCTGTTTGCTTGGTGTAGGTGAACTTCACATCGGGCGATTCGGCAAGAGCCTGTTCAATTTTCTGAACCACATCCACTTTTTCAACAATGAGCTCATCGCTGCGAAATAGCATGCTTGTGCCAAAGCCAATAAATACAAAAATTCCGGTAATAATTGCTAGCAACATTAAACCGCCGAGAGAAGAAATTACTTTTTCTTCCTCTTTGGCGCTCTCTTGTCTAGGAGGGGCCGCGGAATCGCTGGATTGGCTCGGGTCGCCTTCTTTTTTCTCTGCCTCTTTAGCTGGCACTTCCACTGCTCGCTCGCGCTCTAAGTATAGGGGAGGGGAGATGATGGTGGAGCGCTCTCCCTCTTGGTCGATCAGGAGAAAGGTCGTCGTCCCCATCGTCACCAAGGTATTGGAGGAAATGCGGCGTTGGCCCTTGATCAGCTCTCCATCGATCCGGGTGCCGTTGCGGCTATTTAAATCTTCGATCGACAACACCTCGTCATGATCGACAGAAAACTTGGCGTGCTGCCTGGAGACGCTGGCATCGTGAAAGACCAGATCGCAAGCTGCCGTATCGGTGCCCACCAGATAGCTCTTATCGGCCTGCATGGAAAACTCAGCGCCGGCATTGGGTCCCGAGATCACTTTGAGCAGCCAGCGCCCCTCTTGCCCGATCAGGTCAAAGTTGACCTCGGCAAAAGAGTCTTCAATCTCTTTCATGTGCTGCTCGTCGAATTCAGTATGCTCTAAGGGCATTTCTGCGACGGCTGTTTTTTCATCTAAGTGAGCCATATCTTCTTCCACATTGGACGTTTTTAATGCGCTGGCTTTTAATAAAAAGCGTAAAGTTAAGGTTCCAGCGCTGATCAGGTCTTGATCCTGTAAGAGCGGATCTTCTAAAGGGTGACCATTGACCATCAAGGGTTCGGTGCTATGATTTTCCAGAAAGTAGCCGGAATCAGTTGATCGGATGGACAGTTGCTGGGCATTGGTGGCAAGATCTTCAATGACAAATGAGCAATCTGAAGTGTGGCCGAGAAGCCATACCTTCCCTTCCTGCCCAATTGAGTTTTCAGCGGAGAGCTCAAATGAACTGCCCTTGGCTGATCCTTCTTCTACGATCAATTGTGCTGCCATGATAATCTAACATCCTTGAATTAAAATTGCACGTTAACTTAAAGTGCTCTTCAATCATATAACAACGGCCGTTCTAAAGTTAAATTAAGATTCAATAAATCCGGCCGGCCCGTTTAAGAAAGGGGCAAAACGCTCAAGTTGAGCGGCTGAAAAATGCACTTTTTGCTTAAAAAAATCTTAGTACCCAACCAACTTAGTTTTGATGAGTGTCAAACTGCGCCAAAGCCTTGTGATTGGACTTGTGCAAGCTCCTTAATATTAAAAATATAAAGGAGCTTGCACAAGTCCAATCACGAGAGCTTTCGCATCAGTTTTACACCTCAAAATTAAATTGGTTGGGTACTTAGGGCGCTTTTGTAGCGTCTCCTGCTAAAATCAGGTCGATCTCTTCCACCCAAAAGTCGATCACCTGTAAAAAGGTGCGAAAGGCTTCCATAAATTGGGCGTAGTCGCTGAGGGCCTTTAAATCTCTCAAGTAAATGTCTTGCCCGTCCTCGCTCAAGCCCAGAACAGCTCCTTGTGTTCCCTGGCCCATCAAATTGGCCAGCATCATCTCAGAGAGAACACGCTCTTCCTTTTCCGGCAAGGGCCTCAAGCGGCAAAAAAAATGGATCCCCATGCCTTCTTCTAAGCGCAGGCCTCTTTCGTCATCGATTGCCATGAGGTAAGCGCCGTTCGCCTCTTGCAAAAAGGGGGCATCCATTCCGGCTTCCTTTCCTAGCTGTGTCATCCATTCTTTTAACATTGCCTACCCTCTAGATTGAGAGGGAAGGGCTCTAAAGCCCCTCCCTAGCTGTTCTGCCACTTTAAGTGCCGGATGGCCCTTGCGAACTGCGCGATTGCGCCGTGCTGATGAATGCCTGCAAGAGGCTAGCCAGCGTCTGTGAAGCGTCGGCAAGCGATTTGATATCATCGCGCAGCGAGTTGTTGACCTGATCTTGCGATCCCTTCGCCGCCTCAGCCATCGATTTTGTCGCCTCAGCTAGCGCCATGGCCATCTTGGTGTACAAAAAGAGGATTTGCACACCCATCTGACCGGCTGCTTCAATGCTCTTGCCAACTCCGCCGGCAAGGCCATTGGAAAGTTGGGCGACGTTGCCATAGGCGTTGGAAGCGAACATGGAAGAGGGCGTCCTAGCCTCTAAATCGGTCTCGGCTTTCATTTTGTCCCGTTCTCTCTTAGCCAGCTCCTTCGGCGAAAGAGCAGGAGCAGGAGCGGCAGCAGCAGGAGCGGCTGGGCCTCCGGCTGCAGGAGCGGCAGGAGCGGCTGGGCCTCCGGCAGCAGGAGTGGCAGGGGCAGCTGGGCCTACGGTACCTGCTGCCGCTGCTGCACCTGCCGCAGGTGGCGGTGCTAGACCTGGGCCTGCAGCAGGTGCAGCGGCAGCAGCTGGCGGGGCGTATTTGGTCGTCAAGTCAGCCTTTTGATCGGCGATATGTTTCATTTCTTTTTTGTGGGCTTTGTAGCCCCCAAACGCGCCGCCGAGAGCGCCGCCGATTTGCATCATGCCATTGGCTATTTGAGCTGCGGCCGCTCCAATCTGGGCGGCAGCTTCTTTCACTTGCAGTTCACCAATCTCTTTTGTTTTATCGGCGATCGTCAACGACAAATCTAAAGAGGACTGCATCCCTTTGATCAGAGCGACGACTTCCTCTTTCATCATCTCCTGCCTTATGGGGCCGAGCTCTGAGAGGAGCATAAAGATTCTAAAGACGGAGCTCGATGTCGATACCCAAAGATTGGGCGTGAGAGAGGCTCCATCCGCAGCACTTGCCTTAAGGCCCAGCAATGAGGCCAGCTTATCGATATCGGAGCTGTCCAAAGCCTGAGAAGAGGCGCTTGTGGCCGCTAGGGACACTTCCCCTTCATCGATTGAATCGGGCTCGCCAAAGAGGCTTCCAAGTCCGCCTGCTAAGGCGTCAGGTTGAGAGCCTGATTTGTTGAGGCTCAAAACTTCTTTGATCCATTGATCGACCATAGCCTGATCGGGCACGATGAGCCAGGGCTCATCGGCGGCTGTCGAGCTGCTGCCGTCGGGGTTGACATTGGCGTTGCCGGCAAAAAAAGTGGGATCGAGCATATCGCTAGCCCTCACTTTGCCGATGGCTTCTCGTTTGTTATCGCTGCCTAAAAGCCCTAGCCCAAAATCAAAGGGCAATCCGGCCGTTTGCATGTCTTTAGAAGGCTCGGCGCCGCCGGGAATTCCCGTAGAACCGCTGTCAATAGAATTGCTGCTCATAAAACGTCCTCTTAAAAGAATAGAGATGGGTTTACATTCCGCCGTCTGTCATTTTCTGTAAAATGGCTTGCTGCCCTTTGATGATATTTTTAAAGACTTCGAACATGCCATTTGTTGTCTGGCTTCCCTCTTTAAGCATATCAAGGCACAGCTGATAGATGGAATCAAAGGCCTTGACATCCATGTCGTAGTAAGCTAAGAAGGTGCGGATTTCTGCCAGCGCTTTGACCAGCTCTAAATTCTCTTCTGCCATCTCTAGCTTTTTAGTGCCTGAGGCCGTTATGACAGCGCCCTCTGCGTATTGAGAAAGCTGCGTGAGAGTGTTGACAATCTTGATCAGCTTATCTTTTCCCGCCCAGCCGACTGTCGCTTTGATCACATCTGCACCAAACTCCCCTGCCTGGACCACGCTCTTGCCGGCAATGTTGCCGGCAATGCTGCCGACATCTGAGAGTGAACTGGCATTTTTAAACGAGCCTGGGGCCAATCCGATCAATTCTTCCAGCTTTTCCAACATTTTCAGGAAAAATTTGCTGAGCAGCTTTTCGGTCTTTTTGGCCTCTTCTGCAGCTAATTCGATGGCTTTTTGAGCGGCCACTTGCGTTACGCTGCCGGCCAAGTTGTCACCTTCTTTAGCTGCTTTAACGACTGTGCTAGCTGCGCTGGCTGTGCCAGTCGCTGCTGCGCCGGCTCCCTCTTCGGCAATGTCATCCGCTGCGCTAGTGATCCCTTTTGTCGCGCTTCCTGCGGCGTAGACCGCAAAGCACATCATAAAGATGGCAATGATCACCGTTAAGACGATAGAGACGATCATCGCGTCTTCTTGTGAGCCGCCCATGGCTAGGACAGATTCGGTGATGGCCTGATTGAGGAGGCCGCTCGACATCAAAACCTCGACCACGAGCGTTGTGACCAATGCCACTCCCATTTTAGTCATGAACACGTCTTTGGCAACTTGGGTGAGCGTTGTTTGTATCGTGCTCTTGCCTGCTTGCTTGATCGACTCTTGCACAGACGTGCCGACAGAGGCCCTTACCGCGGAGGCGACGGTTTGAGAGACGACGGCGCTGGAAGCTGTTCTAGCTAAAGCGGCAGCGGCAATGGCAAGCCCCCCTCCAGCTGTCACCAAGACAATGAGGATCATCGCAAATGCCATCACCAAAGAGGCCAGCGGTCCGCCAATTTCAGCGGCCAGCTTGGCTGTCAGGTCAAGCGCCGAGTCTAATGTGGTCACCACCGTCATAGCAATCGAGGCGGCAATCATCAGGCCGATCAGCCAAAGGCTCTGCCCGCCTGTAAAGATGGCTGCGACGACGGCAATAATGGCGACGACGGCTGTGGCAATGGGCATGATGATCTTCAAGACGAGGGCGCATCCGCCATCTCCTTCTTGCTTGGCTTTAATTTGATCGAGCACCGTCTTTTGATTTTCTTCGGTCTCTTTGATCTTCAGCTGCACAGCATCTTGTTTGGCTCTTGTTGCATCTTCTACCTTGTTGGAGTCAGCTTGGCTCATCTTTTGCTTCATGGAAGAGATGAGTGCCAGCGCATGGGCCAAAAGTGTCAGGTAGCTGTTGGCCACTTTGAGCTCTTCAGCTGTCAAGGCATTGGGATCTTTTGACGAGGCGGCTTTGTCGATGGCCGCCGCCAAGTCGGTGCCGAGCGCTTTTGTCAAGACCGTATTGAGTTCTTTCTCAAAGGTTGCCGAGTCAGCGGCAAAGGTCTCGCCAATCCCTTCTAAAATGGGCAGGCCCAAAAGCGCTTCCAAGCCGGCATCGAGAGGCGATGAGCTCTTGGCGCTGCCTGTCGCAGCCTCGCCTTCTCCTGACTCTGAGAGGAGGTTAGCTAGATCTTGCTTGTCGCCATTGGCGCCCTTTTGGCCGAGCACTTGAAACATTTTGCTAAAAAAGGGGCCGGCCTCTTCTTCCGCATCTGAGCTTGGCAAGGCTGGGTCGCTTGCGTCATCGCTTTTTGTCTTCGGTGTAAAGCTTTCTGAGATCATGGCAATCAGATCGGGCAAGCTGGTCAGAGCCGCCAGCGTCTTGGGATCCATCTGCATGACAGCTGCCGGAGTTGCTGTGGGCATATCCAAAACAGGGCTTTCTGCCAAGAGAGTCTCTCCTGAGGAGGTGAAGCTCTGGGTGTTGACCGTAGAGCCAGCGCTTGGGTTATAGGCCGTTGTCGGATCGGTTTCTTTTCTCAGCTTGCCACTGGGAGCTATTGCTCCTGTTGTATCCACATTGCCGTCTACTGAATTGGGGTTATTTGCCTTTGCTGCTAAATAACCATCATTATTTGGTGGGTTGTACCCCGAAGATGGGGGTTGGTTGATTTCACTCATCGTGACCTCTCTTTATTAAAGCTGTTGTCTAGAGTTAATATTTCAGATCCAGTGCACTATAAGTGATTTATTGCTTAGGTCTTTCTTGCTGCATTTCTTGCATCACGCCTTGCTTCAATATCTTGGCGCGCTCTTTTAAGACGGCATGCTCTTCATTCTCTGCGCTCAGCATGATTGTCTGATCCAAGGCCCAAAAAGCGCCCTCAGTTTGGCCCAATTTTAAAAAGCAGTCGGCTGCATGGTAGTAAGGGATGGGATTTGTCGGCTCTAAAACTCCCACCAACGTGTAGATGACGATGGCATTGGAAAAATCTCCCAAGCGGTGCAAGCAAGCGGCTAGGCCCAATGTGTATTTGGCAACCTTGTAGTCGAGCATCATCAGCAGGCGGAAGACGTAGCTGGCGTCTTGATAGCGCCCTTGATTGTAGAGGTTATAGCCTTGGCTATAGATGCCCTCCATCGTCTCTTCGCTAATTTGTAGGGCCGCCTTTGGCGACGAGCCATTGGTCATAGCTTTGGAGAGAAGGTCTTTAATCATCCCTTCTGCCTTCTTGCCGGCAAAGAGGTTCACT
The DNA here is from genome assembly GCA_029240195.1 of Chlamydiales bacterium. Lineage (GTDB taxonomy): Bacteria > Chlamydiota > Chlamydiia > Chlamydiales > JARBTN01 > JARBTN01. The sequence continues at coordinate 29,362 of JARBTN010000002.1, read as the reverse complement.
TCTGACATGGCTTTTTGTAGTTGGTCGAGGTCCATAAAAAATCCCTTTTTTTATTATTAACGGAAGATAGACTGCAGCATGGTGCTCATCTGCTGCATGATGGCCGTCATGAGATCGCCCATCTGATTGATTGAGTGGTTCGTGTTTTGCAGCGCGTTAGTCAGCTGATCTTCTTGGTCTTTGATCACCGACCGCTTGCCGCGCATGTCTTCTAAAAACTGGTTTAAAACCTGGTTCCTGGCCGATCTGGCATCGGCATTGTCGCCTGCGCCCTGCCACCTTTGCCGGATGACCATATCGGTGCTCCAAAGCTGGACGCCATCATACCAGCTATAATACTTGCCTTTGATCCAGCCGAGGCCAAAGCTGTTTGGTCCAGGGGTGGTTCCACTTCCCGAAGCCGAGCCGTCGGGAGCCGGGTGAAGAGAGGCTTGAAAGTAGGGGTTGGCGGCGTAGTCGAGCCAGATCCCGGCCCATTTATATTCGCTGGTCCAAACACCCAGCCACCCGGCGGGATGGTGACCGGTTCCTTCTGCAATTGCCGAGGGGCCGACCAGAGTCCAGTATTTAATGCGGAAGTGGTAGGGATCTAAGTCTTCATATTTCATGGCATTTGCGGCAATGGTATGGAGCGAGTCTAGCGTCAGCCCTGCGTAGTTGGAAGGCGCGCTGACATAGATGGGCGTGCCTTGCATGCAGGTCGTATACTCTTTTTGCCACTGGGATAAGTAAATCGTGGCCTTCGATTGCATGGAGACGGTCTCTTGCAAATTTTGCATCATCTCGATCAGCATATCGTAGACCGTCATGGCAATCTGCCGCCGTTGCTTTTCGTTTGGCGAGAGCAGCGTTCCTTGCGTGGCTTTAAAATCGGCTTGCACCTCTTCCACCCACTCTTCATAAAATAGGCTGGGGGTGAAAAACCCCGCGGATGCCACTTTGCGGGAGATGAAATCGACGAGCTTGGCGCTAAAGCCGGAGCTAAATAAGCTATTGTAGATCCTCTCATAGCTGGCCACTTGGCTTGATCCGACCGTGGCCGTCAACAGATAACCGGTGACTGTCATCGCCTGTTTTAAGTAGTTAAAAAAGGCTGTGGGAGTGGCAGCGCTCCCATCGGCTGCAAAGGGGTAGTCATTTAAAATTTGCGTCATCAAGCCGTTGACAATGTGATTGATTTCCGCATCAAAGTCCGCACTGGAGGCAAAGCTATTTTTATAATGCAAAAAATCGCCGCCTGCCGCGGTGATGCCAAGCGCCACCTTAAAATCAGAGACAAACCCTAAAAAAGCGGGGCCTTCTTCCACGCCAACTGTTGGGTGCGCTGTTTGATATCCGGAAAAGGCGCGCCATTTTTCGATGAAGTCCGTCCAGCTCGACCAGTTTTGACTGCGGTTGAAGGTGCTTAAGAAGGAGGCAAATTGTGAGCTCGACCCTTCGGCGTAAAGTCCGCTTTGCCCAAAACTTGTCGGTCCGGCGACCTGGTAAGTATACTGGGAAAGGGAATTGATAAAGTCTTCGATACGCATTCGATTCTCCAAAAAACAGTGTTCTGGTTAACGGAAGATATCTTTCAGCATGCCATTGAGCTGAGCTAACACAGCGGTCATGATTGCAGAGAGCTGGTTGAGAGAGTTGTTGGTCGTCTCTAAGCCGCTCTCTACTTGCTTTTGCTGCGAGCTCAAGGCTGTGCGGCGGCCGCGGATATTGGACAAGTATTGGCTCATCACCTGGTTCTTCTCACTTCTCGTGGACGCATTGTCGCCTGAGCCCTGCCATCTTTGCCTGACGATGATGTCGTTGCCGTAGAGCTCGCCGACGCCGCCTAAGGGGAAACTGTGCGTCTTTAAATAGTCGACGCCGACAGTTAAGTTGAGAATGCCCGATACGTGGTCTTTAGGCAGGGCATAGTTGACTGTCGTAATGAAGGGTGAAGGCGGATCGCGAAGGGGGACGGCAAAAGCGCTTTGGGGCACCCCTTCTTTCTCTACCGCTTCTACAGCAATTTCATGCAGTCGATCGAGAGTCAGCCCGGCGTAGCTATCGGGACTTTGTACATAGAGGGGGGTGGCCTCCATGCAATTGGTGTATTGCTCTTGCCATTTGGCGATGTAAGTGGCAACTTTGGCCTGCACCGAAATCGATTCTTGAATGATCTCGAGCATTTGGATGAGCACGAGAAACAAGACATCGGTCACCTGCCGCCTCTTCAATTCGTTTGGCGACAAGTCTTGCATCTGCAAGGATTTATAATCGGAGATGATCTCTGCAATCCATTTGTCATAGAAGACGCTAGGGGTGAAGAACCCTTCCCCTTCCACCTGCCGCCCAATGAAGTCGACGAGCTTCTCTGAAAAGCCCGTGCTAAATAAGGAGCTATAGATGGCTTCATAGGTGGCGACGTTATTAGAGGCGCTGCTATTGAGCAAGTAAGCCGTTGTCGTCAGGGCGTCTTGCAGGTAGCTAAAGAAATAGGCAGATGTCGGAGCGCTACCATCTGAGGGGAAGGGAAAGTCATTTAAGATGTGGGTCATCAAGCCGTCGGCAATCTGCTCGATGTCTCGATCAAAATCGGTCGGGTCAGTGAAGCTTGCCAAGTAAGGGGCAAAATCTCCGCCACCGGCCTGGATGGCCAAGGCATTTTTTAAGTCGCTGACAAGGGCTGTAAAGGCTGGACCGGACCTTGCATTGAGCCCTGGGTGAGCTGCCCCATAGCCGGTAAAGGCGCGCCATTTATCGATGAAGTCAGTCCAGCTCGACCATTGCCGGTTTTGATTGAATCCATTTAAAAAGGAAGAAAACGCCGAGCCGGACCCTTCAGAGAGCAGCCCGCTTGCTGCAAAAGAAGCGGGGCCGCTATTTTGATAAGAGATGCTGGGCAGCTTCTCGATGAATGTCTCTATGAGCATGAGCTTTACCTCTAAGTAAAAGCTTTAACGGGAGATGGTGCCAGCCAATTTTTCAATGATCTGGGTGATTCTCGAGAGCAGCGCCCCCGCCGATTTGATGAATTCCTCGTACAAGAACATCGTCTTGCGCATGTTTTCACGCTGCAGATCGTTAAAGGATGTCGCTGCGGCAATGGCTTGGTTTAGGTGCATTTGGTGGTGGCCGTCGGTATGGGCCGCCGTATTGAAGTCTTCCATCCAAACTTGAAGAGCCGACTCTGTCGTCGTCGTATTGCTCGAGTCGCTTAAAATGACCTCCATATCGGCAATCACCTGGTTTAGAGCAATGGTGACATCGCCTGTGCCTGCCTCATCGAGCTGGTAGACAATCCCTCCACTGGGCTGCGCGTTTGTCCCAACGGTGCTTGGAGCGGCGATGAAGTACTTGAGCATATCTTGCAGCTGCTCCAAACGGTCGGTAGATACTGTCGTATAGCCATAGGCCTCTAAATTCTGCGTCATGATATCGATGGCTTCTTTGGCTTCGGTGAGGTTATCGGTGGTGACCCGGGGCGGAATGTCACTATCAAAGTTAGCTTTTTCCCAATCGTCCATTCGCTTGGTGAAGGTGTCAAATTTTTGCTGGCCAGCAAAAGGGTCGGCAATGCTGACGGCAATGGGCAAATCTTCGATCTGCATCCGCCAGGCCGTCGGCGCCTTTTGGTTCATCACCTGTTGCAACTTGTTGAGCACTTTTAAAACGCTGGAGTTGGTCGATATGGCTTGGTTTAGTGTGAAGAGCTCTTTATAGATGGCGTCATAGCCGCCTCTCACATATTCCACTTCCACTAAGTGCTGAAGTGAGGTGGAGACCATCTTTGATTCGACAAAGTACCAAGCAGCTTTTGTCGATGAGGCTGTTGGCGCCTTGCCGGTCTCCGTGTCGAGCCAGACTAGCGTTCCTGTTCGGGCTTTATTGCCATTAGAAATCACTTCGGCAATGGCGTTTTCCATATATGCTGTCGAGCGCCAGACCGCCAATTGTGTCGCCGAAGGGGCCGCGCCATTAAAGACGCCAAGCCCTTGCGCCAATTTGCGCGTCAGCTCTAAGCTCTCGGCCATAAAAGGGGTGATGGGCCCTAAGTCGGTGATTAATACGCCATTGACGGTTTTGGGGTAAGCTGCCAGCTGCTCGGCCCCGGTGTTGTCGACGTAATTGGTGGTGGCCCAAGTGAGCAACGTCTGCATCGCTGTATTGGCCTGCGCATAGGTGACGCCGCCAGAGTTATTATAAAAGTTTTGGACAATGGCCATCTGCTGAAGAAAGTAGTCTTGCGCCTCTTGGCGGATGAAGGTCGTCGTGACCGTTTGCTTGCCATTGACATTGACAAGAGTCTCATGCTTTGGGAAGTGGTTGATGTCGGTGCTCAGCGGGGGGGCCCCGGGAGCTGTCAAAAGAGAACCTTGGGTGCCAGGAGTAACAACGCTCATAAAAATCCTCTCCAATAAAAGCGAGTTTTGAAAATATACCTTTTGGGAGTCATCGGCAAAATTCTTAGCCGCCTTTAGCTTTTTAGGTAGCCGGGCTAAAACTTTTGATGGGCAAAACTTGGCTTGGCACAGATTGAGGTTTTGTCTATCTTTGAGCGTTTGAGTGAGGGTTGGGGTAGAAAAAACAAAAGGCCTTGAGACTTAAGGAAAGTTTCCTTAAGTCTCAAGGCCTTTGATTTGAGTTCAAAAGAGAGGCCCGAAGGGCCGCCTTTTAAAAAATTTTAAGCAATTTTCTCGTCGTGGCGGCGGATGATCGGCGCCTTGCCTTCGGTGATCGTCTCTCGCTCGATAGTGATCTCGGCGACGGTCTCATCGGAGGGGACTTCGAACATCAGGGTGCGAATTTTATCCTCTAAGACCATGCGCAGCGCTCGAGCGCCGGTACCGCTGCGGATTGCTTTTTCAGCAATCGCGTCCAAAGCCTCTTTAGTGAAGTTGAGCTTGACCCCTTCCATGTCGAAAAGCGCCTCATATTGCTTGATGATGGCATTTTTCGGTTCAGACAGAATCTGGACTAAGTCCTCTTTGGTCAGTTCATTGCAGTTGACGATGGTGTTGAAGCGCCCGATGAACTCAGGGATCATGCCAAATTGGATGAAATCTTCCGACTCCACTTTGGAGAGGAGCAGATTTTTCTCCGTGTGATCGATCGCATCTTTATCGCCGGCGCGGAAGCCGATGGTAGATCTGCCGAGCCTTTTGGCGATGATGCGGTCTAAGCTGACAAAGGCGCCGCCGACGATGAACAAGATATTGTCGGTGTTGATGCGAATGTACTCTTGATTGGGGTGTTTGCGCCCGCCTTTGGGGGGGACGTTGGCTACAGTGCCCTCGACAATTTTTAAAAGAGCCTGCTGGACACCCTCTCCTGACACGTCGCGGGTGATCGAGACATTCGATGTCGTGCGATGGATTTTGTCGATTTCGTCGACATAGATGATCCCTTTTTCGGCCTTGGAGACGTCATAGTCTGCCGCTTGCAAGAGGCGCAAGATGATGTTTTCCACATCTTCGCCCACGTAACCGGCTTCTGTCAAAGTCGTCGCATCGGCAATCGTGAAGGGGACATCTAAGATGCTGGCCAATGTCTTGGCAATCAAAGTCTTTCCCGAGCCGGTCGGCCCAAAGAGGAGCACGTTGGACTTGCTGAGCGCCACGTCTTTGTGTTTGCCCTGCGATACAATCCGCTTGTAGTGGTTGTAGACGGCCACTGAGATGGTGCGTTTGGCTTCTTCTTGGCCGATGATATGCTCATCGAGGCGAGCCTTAATTTCTCTCGGCTTGAGAAGTTTGATTTCCAAATCGGTCGCCGGCTTCTTCTCAATGATGCCGTTGCAAAGGCGTACGCACTTATCGCAAATATAGACGTCAGGGCCGGAGATGAGCTTCTCGACTAAATCTTCAGTGCGCCCACAGAAAGAACAAGCCGCTATATTTTTTGGAGAAAAGGACTTTTTGGACATATTCCTCTACATTCTAAGTTTGCCATTGATGAGTCGATTATACCAGATTCCGCGTTAGTTGAAACCTTTCTTTTCATTATTTTTGAAGAAAAAGGGTAAAAAAAGAGGCCGGTTGAACCTTAAATTTGCCGCCGACGCCCGCATTTAGGGTTAAAGTCTGAGGGGCTTTTGTAAAAAGCTTTGAATTTAAAGGAGAAAAGGAAAAAGCCACCGATGAGGGTGGCTTGCAAGAAGACCTAGGCTGCTGGGGCTGCTGCGCAAGATTTTGGCCGCACCACTTCGTCGATGATGCCATAGGAGAGCGCTTGCTCCGGCGACATGAAGAAATCGCGTTCCGTATCTTCGATGACCCGTTCTCTGTCTTGGCCTGTCGCTCCCGATAAGATATCGGTCAGGCGCTGCTTCATGTAGAGGATCTCTTTGGCCTGCACAGCGATATCGGCGCTGGTGCCTCCAATGCCTCCCATCGGCTGGTGGATCATGATGCGGCTATTGGGCAGCGCATAGCGCTTGCCTTTTGTCCCTGCTGCTAAGAGCACGGCGCCCATAGAAGAGGCCTGGCCAATGCATGTCGTGGTGATGTCGCAGCCAACCCATTGCATGGTGTCGTAGATAGCCAGACCGCTTGTGATGTAGCCGCCAGGGGAGTTGATGTAGATGTGGATGTCTTTTTTGGGATCTTCCATCTTCAAGAACAGGATCTGGGCAATGACGACATTGGCCACTTGATCGTTGATCTCTGTGCCGATGAAGATGATGCGATCTTTCAATAAGCGCGAGTAGATGTCCATCGACCTCTCGCCACGTCCGGTGTCCTCAATCACATAAGGTGTCAGGGAATTAAAGGGGCGCTCAGTACTCATATCAATCCTTAAATTACGGTGATGAACCCTTCTTTATAGGCCACGCCACGTTCTGGCGTCAAGACATTTTTGCGGGAGCCTTGCGGCTATTTATCGGGGGAAAGGGGATTTTGGAGAGAGCATTTTGCTCTCTCCAAAAGGAGGGAAGAGGCGCTTAAGAGGCGACTTTTTCCAAGAGAACATCCAAGCTCTTATCGATCATCAATTTAATGACGACGCGGTTTTGAGCCTCTTCTGGCTTCATACCGGCATGGATAGGCAGTTCGTCTTTTTTCTCAGAATACATGCTGCTGAATACTTCATTGAGAATCTCTTCTTTATAGATCGAGATGTCGGCTTGGATGGCCACTTTGCGCATCAGCATCGATAAAAAGACTGTCTGCTGAGCTTTTGTCTCAAATGTGGCATCCAGCTCTTTCAACTGTTCAGCGGCTTCGGCTTTGCCGACGCCATTTTGAGAAAGCTCCATTTGCTTCACTTCTTTCAAGCGCTGCTTTTCATGCTTGACTAAGGAAGCTGGCATATCGGTCAGGTACTTTTCAATTAAGAGAGCTTTCAACTCCTGGCGCAACGTTTTCTGGGTCTCTTTTTTGCGGCTTCTCTCGAGATAGGTAGAGATCTCTTGGCGTAGCTCAGCAAGCGACTTATAGCCCTCTTTTTCAGCCAAAGCATCGGAAAGCTCGGGCAATTCGGCGCGGTAGATCCCTTTTACAGTTACGCGGCAAGGCTGATCTTGGAAGCGCTTTTCAAAGGAGGGTTGATGGCCAGTGACGTCGGCTAATTCGCTTGTGTTCTCAAGCGTCTCGCTGACATCAAAGACAGCTTCTAAGCTTGCATTGACGCTTTGGCCGAGCACGAGGTTTTTCAGCCACTCGCGCATGGCGCCTTCTTTCACTTCAAAGCGCTGATTGGTGTAAACCATCTCTTTGGGCTCTTTTAAAAGCTCGATGTCGAGATCGACAAAGTCATGCATCTCGATCGCGCGGCCTTCCACTTCTTGCCAGTTGACATGTCTAAATTGGCAGGCTTTGAGCTCTTTTTCGATGTCGCTCTCTTCGACGGGCGCAATCTCTTGGCGAGTCAAAGAGATGCCGCTTAAATCGATGTCGGCCAGCTTGGGTTCAAATTCATACTCGATCTCGACCAAAGCGCCGGTCTCTCTCGAGCACTCTTTGACATTGAGGCGCTTGATGTGCTTTTCATCGAGAGGGGGCAGGCTTGAGAGTGTAATGGCTTCTTGAAAGGAGGTTCTAGCCAAGCGCTCTGTCCACTCTTGATCGACATGCTTGCCAAAGCGGCTTAAGATCAGCTCTTTTGGCGCTTTTCCTTTACGAAAGCCTGGAAGGGAGACTTCGCGGCTCACCGCTTTGAATGCGTCTTGATAGATTTTTTCCGCTGCCGGCGCTTGAACCGACACGTCAAAATGGATCTGGCACCCAGGCGATTTTTTGGCGTTAATTTTAACTTTGTCATTTTCGAAAGAGAGATGATCTTCTGACACAGTAGGACCCCATAGTTACAGTGAATCTTAAAAATAAGCTTTTAGCTCTGTTTTCTTTATCTGCTTGAGGAAGGCTCCTCAGGAAGGTTTAGAGATCCTTGAAAAAGAGGATGAGCTAAAAGAAGCGCTAGAAACTTAAACAGTATCTCCCATTTATCTTTTTATTGCAATTTCGTAAAAAAAATCCCGCTCTAAAAAGGGAAGCGCTTGCGATAAATTTTCGAGGGATTGAGGGAAAAAAGCTGTTTGGAATCGTTTATAGAAGGAACTAAAGAAAGAAGCGGGTGATGAGACTTGAACTCACGACCCTCACGTTGGCAACGTGATGCTCTACCACTGAGCTACACCCGCAAGAAGAAAAAAAACTGAAAGAAAAAAAAGCGGGTGATGAGACTTGAACTCACGACCCTCACGTTGGCAACGTGATGCTCTACCACTGAGCTACACCCGCAAAATTGCTGCTTAAAAAAGCAGGAGATTCGTCTTCTTTTAGATAAGCGGGCGATGAGTCTCGAACTCACGACCCTCACCTTGGGAAGGTGATGCTCTACCAACTGAGCTACACCCGCGCTTATCACGAAAGGCAATTCTACACCTTTGCTCTTTTTTTTGGCAAGAATCTTTCTCATTTTTAGTGATAGGTGACTCGAGAAAGGGCCTTGGCCTATTTTCCCGCCATTGAGAAAGAGTCATATAAGACATCTGTTAAAGGCTCTGCTTGTAAAGGCACCGCTTGGCTTGTAGTGCCAATCATTTGGGATAGCTCCGGAATGAGATGGGAGACTGTCCCTGATAAAAAGTCTCTCTCCCAGGGCTCTAAAATGAGCCTTGGATCTGCATTCTTGTCGATGCTGAGCATGGAGTATCCTATCCTTAAAAGTTTGAGTGGAGCCCCTAAAACCTCAATGCGGCTAAGCGCGGCACATGGCGGCTGGATGCAGGCTTTGAGAGAAGCAAGTCAGATGCCAAATAGTGCTGATTGGATAAGAGATGCTGCAAAGGATACTTTTTTTGTTGTAAATTTTTTTTTAAATCCCTTTAATGCTCGAAAGCGAGCCGCCTCTTAGGTCGCCCTTAAAAAGCCTCGCATGGGGAGCGTATTTTTAACGCCCTATCATTTTAATGCTTGACTTCAAATGAAAAAAGAGGCAACTAGAAACCTCTTGTTGTCAATGTTTTCTAGCGGTGAGTGCGCTTGCCTTGAAAGCGTTATTTTAAGCTGCCGGTTTTTAGTGCAAGGCAATTGAAGTTTTTATGGGTATCACGCCAAAGCTTAAGCGGTCGCTTTGCCCCTAAAAATTTTAATCGCCGTGCGTTAAAACCCGCGCAAAAAGGTATGAGGGATTATGTCGCTTCTAAAAAGTGGAAAAATGCTTAATTTTCGTAAATTAAGACAAGATTTCGCAACTGCTGTTTTGCGCGAAGGGAAGGCCGCTTTTGAAAATGGAATGGTGCTCTCGGCCAAGATCATCAATTTGTCCAAAGATAACATTCGATTAAGCAGCCGCGTCCAGGGCAAGCACGACAACTCCTATGAGTGCGAAATTGAAATCGACCGCCACGAGTCGGATATCATCGATTCCAACTGCGATTGCACCTACCAATATGACTGCTCCCATCTCGCTGCTGTGCTTAGCTATCTTGAGAAAAATTTTGACGCCATCATCGTCGCCTTCTCCAAGGAAAACGACTTAGAGAAATTCGATGGCGTCGATGAAAAAGACCGCACGCAGCTTAGAGAGGCTTTTAAAGCAGCTGAAAGTAAAGAAATCGAGCGCAAAGGTAAAGAGATTGAAAAGCAGTTGCTCGACGAATACATCCTATCGGCCAAAGTTCTCGGCGCCTCCCCCTTCTTTCGTCCGTTGACCAAATGGCCGGTCGACAAGGCCGAGATTGCCCTCATCTTGCTTGGGGACCCTAAAAAAGGGGCGGAAGAGGAGCGCTTTCAAGAGATCTCTGTGGCCTTGCGCTTGCCCTACCGCTCAAAACCGCTCAATATCCCCAACCTCAAGCTGTTTGTCGAAAGCCTTCGCTATCTAGAACCGATCAACATCTCTGGAAAAAACTACTTTTTTTGCCTCGAGTCTTTTGATCTTTGCGGCCAGGCCATCGTCAAAATGCTGATCGACTTTGCCCTGTTCCATGATAGCAATCAAGAAAAGGCCCAAAAACAGGCCTGGATTAAAGTGGACCGCTTAGGTTCGCTCTTAGCTGAGACCGCTGAGATGAGCACCAGCGGGGCAATCAAGGCTGTCGTCGATGAAAAAGGGCAGCTTTTGCCAAGCCTCTATATCGGTAGCTTAGAGCAGCCGCTCTACGTCTCCAGATCTCACCTCCGCTTTCGCTTTGAGCTAGAGTATTTAGAGGCCTTTTCCCCTAAGATCATGCTCAAACCCCTCCTGATGCTCGATGCTGAAGTTTCGATCGCCCTCGAGCAGGCCTGCTTCTTCGATGGAGCCATGCCGGGCTTAATCTATCAAAACACCTATTGGCACTTTGAAGAGAAAATCCAACGGCGCCACTTGCAGGCGCTTCAGGCCATCCGCGACCTGACCATTCCAGAGCCCCTCTTTGGCACTTTCATTGAAAATGCCCTCCCTGAGCTGCTCCACTTTGCCGATGTCGTCAACAAAGAAAAGCTCGAGCAATTTGTCACATTGCCCTTTGTCGACACTTTAAAAGCCATATGCGATATCCAGTACCTCAATGGAGAGATGGAGGCTGCCATCCACTTTCTCTATGGCGATTTAAAAATTCCTTCCGCCTTTTCCCAGCTTAAAGCCGCCCACCTCTATAAATTCAACCGCCAAGAGGGGATACTGGCCCGCAACTTGATCGAAGAGCAATCGATCCTGCTCGACCTCTTCCAAGATTTTTACTATAGCGAAGAAATGGGCGGCTATATCTGCAAAAGCGATAAGAAGATCGTCGAATTCATGACTGAAGTGATCCCGAGAAACCAGCACCGGGTCACCTTCAACTGCCCTGAAAATTTGCTCGACCAATTCATCTACGACTCCACCTCTTTTTCCCTTTCGTTGAAAGAATCCTCCCTCGTCGACTGCTACCAAGTGACTCTCAAGGTAGACGGCGACTTGAAGGGCGTCTCCACCGACTTGCTCTGGGATTGCATCACCTCCCGGCGCGCCTTCATCGAACTGCAAAAGAAAAATGGCAGCAAGAAAGCGGATAAGAACGCCCCCAAAATTCAAAAGATCTTGGTGCTCGATTTGGAAAAGCTGAGCCCCATTGTCCAGCTCTTCGATGAGATTGGCATTGCTATCTTCTCCGACCATGCCGAAGACAGGCCTCTTTGGACTTTGACTAGCATCCAGCCAGAGCAGTTTGAAAACTTGCCCATCTCCTTTCAGATCTCTAAAAAGCTGCTGCGCATCCAAGAGCAGATGCTTGGCAAAGGGGTGCTCGAAGCGTCGCCTCTGCCCAAAGAGGTCAAAGCAGACTTGCGCTCTTACCAAACAGAAGGGGTTCATTGGCTAGAGCGGCTCCGCTCCATGCACTTAAACGGCATCCTCGCCGACGATATGGGGCTTGGCAAGACATTGCAGGCCATCACCGCCGTCACGCAATACATCCAGCAGTCGGAAGAAAAGAAACCGGCCCTTGTCGTCTGCCCTACTTCCTTGATCTATAACTGGAAAGAGGAATTTACCAAATTCAATAACCAGCTAGTCGCTCTGCCTATCGACGGCACCCCCCAGCAAAGGCGCAAGCAGCTCGAGGGGCTCAAGGGCGCCGATGTCGTCATCACCTCTTACACCTTGTTGCAAAAAGATATCGAGACCTATAAGAATATTCCCTTTGGCTATGCCATCTTAGATGAGGCGCAGCACATTAAAAACCGGGGCACCCGCAACGCCAAATCGGTGAAGATGATCCAGGCCGCCCACCGCCTGATCCTGACGGGAACGCCGCTGGAAAATTCTTTAGAAGATATCTGGAGCCTTTTTGACTTCTTGATGCCCGGACTTCTCAGCTCCTTTGATCGCTTCATCGAAAAATACATCCGCAATCCCAACTACCCCACAGGCAAAAGCTTAGAGGTGCTGCGCCGCAAGCTCAGCCCATTCATCTTGCGCCGCATGAAAGCCGACGTGCTCGATGAATTGCCGGCCGTCTCCCATATTTTGTATCATTGCCACTTGTCCAATACCCAAAAAGAGCTCTACCGCTCCTATGCCGATTCGGCGCGGGAAGAATTGTCGCGGCTGGTCAGCAAAGAGGGCTTTGAGCGCATTCAAATTCACGTGTTGGCCACCCTCACGCGCCTCAAACAAATCTGCTGCCATCCGGCCATCTTTGCCAAAGAAAAGGCAGAACCCGGCGATTCAGCCAAATACGACATGCTCATCGAGCTGCTCCAATCGCTAATTGAAAGCAACCACAAGACCGTCATCTTCAGCCAATACACCCGTATGCTCAGCATCATGCGCGAAGACCTAGAGCAGCTCGGCATTCGCTTTAGCTACCTCGATGGGTCGAGCAAAAACCGCATGGGCATTGTCAAGCAATTCAACGAAGATCCAACCATCTCTGTCTTCTTGGTCTCCTTAAAGGCTGGGGGAGCGGGCTTGAACTTGGTCGGCGCCGATACAGTCATTCACTATGATCTGTGGTGGAACCCCGCTGTGGAAAACCAGGCCACCGACCGGGTGCACCGCCTCGGCCAAAAGCGATCCGTTTCCTCTTACAAGCTGATCACCATGGGGACCATCGAAGAAAAGATATTAGAGCTGCAGCAGCGCAAAAAAGGGCTCGTCAAAGAGATCATCAGCTGCGACGAAGAAGCCATGGCCAAGCTCACCTGGGAAGAAGTGCTCGAACTTTTACAAACTTAAAAACCCAGCTCATCGATTGATTCATCCCCCTTTTTATCTTGAAAAAGCGATAGAGGGCTGCTGGAATTTAAAAACTATTGTCGAAAAAGCGCTCTGACGGGCAAAATTCTTAGCAGCTTAAGAGTTTTGGGTTGGAACAAAAACAACGTCAAACGCGCTTAAGAATCTATATGGAACAGAGGTCTTTAATTTAGATGAGCACAAAAAGCCAGTCGGGCAACAAAGCTGTTGGGGCGACCATTTTAACGCGTTTATATCAAGCAATTGAGGCCCGTCTTGGCCGATTCAAAGGCGTCTTCTCCAATGACATCGGCATCGATCTGGGCACAGCCAACACGCTGGTCTTTGTCCGCGGCAAGGGAATTGTACTCGCAGAGCCTTCTGTCGTCGCTGTCGATTCTGTAACCAATGAAGTGCTCGCCGTCGGCCATAAAGCCAAGGCGATGCTTGGCAAGACGCCTCGCAAAATCCATGCCGTCCGGCCCATGAAAGATGGCGTCATCGCCGACTTTGAGATTGCTGAAGGGATGTTGAAGGCGCTCATTAAAAAAGTGACCCCTTCGCGCAGCCTCTTTCGCCCAAAAATCCTGATCGCTGTCCCATCCGGCATCACCGGCGTCGAAAAGCGAGCTGTCGAAGATTCCGCTCTCCACGCCGGTGCTCAAGAAGTGCTTCTCATCGAAGAGCCGATGGCTGCAGCTATTGGCGTCGACCTGCCCGTCCATGAGCCATCGGCCAATATGATCATCGACATCGGCGGCGGAACCACTGAAATTGCCATCATCTCCCTCGGCGGCATTGTCGAATCGCGCTCTTTGCGCATCGCCGGCGATGAGTTTGATGAATGCATCATGAACTACATGCGCCGCACTTATAACCTCATGATCGGCCCTCGCACCGCCGAAGAGATCAAGATCACCATCGGTTCGGCCTATTCCTTAGGGGATAATGAGCTGGAGATGGAAGTGCGCGGCCGCGACCAGGTCGCCGGATTGCCCGAAACTAAACGGATCAACTCCGTCGAAATTCGCGAGTGCCTGGCCGAGCCTATCCAGCAGATCATCGAAGGCGTCAAACTCACTTTGGAGAAATGCCCTCCTGAATTGGCAGCCGACTTAGTCGAGCGGGGTATGGTCATTGCTGGCGGTGGCGCGCTCATCAAAGGTTTTGATAAAGCGCTCATCAAAGAGACGGGCTTACCTGTCATCATTGCCGAAAACCCCCTCTTGGCGGTCTGCCTCGGCACGGGCAAAGCGCTCGAATACCTCTACAAATTCAAGAAGCGCAAAAGTTTTTAGTTCTTTTCACTAGCCAAAAATGCCCCTCTCCAGATTTTTATCTGATCTAAGAAATCGGAGGGGCTATCTTTACTTTTGCAGCGCATAGCTAAACGTCTCGTAAAGGAGCCCTTTTTCTAATAAAAACGAGACACTGACCCCCTGCTTTACCTTTAAAAACTGCCTCACATAGCGGTAATGCGCATTATTATACAAATTGGGCTCTCCCCACAGGTTTTTCATTTTTCGATAATTGACCCGTTTTTGCTCTTCTAGAATCACCGCTTTTAAAAAACCTGGCATTCCTTCTTGAAAGGGTTCCTGGACATTTTTAGAGAGCGTCTCCTCCAAAGCTTTGATTACATCAGATAGACCAAAAGAAGAATCCGATGGCTGATTGATTTGCCTGGCGCCAGCGGCGATTTTTTTAAAGAGGGCGTGAATTTGCACGGCATTTGATCCGCGAAGGGCTGGATGCGGCGCAATAGCTTTGGCGATCTTTTTTAAGCTAGCCTGAGGGGGAATATCCTCTTGCCTTTCAATGAGACTTCTATAGACTAAGCTTTGGTAATAAGAGAGGGGGATTGGTTTTTTGCTCGGCCAATTTGCCCAGGGGGTGGAGAGCACCGAGATGTTTCTTGGGGAGGGGAGCGGGGTCTCTTCTATCTCAATCGGGGGGGCGCTTTCAACTGGCAGGGGAGGCGTTAAAGCGACCTGATCGCTTGACGGATTGGGCAAGGGATCTTGTAGGGCCGTGCATAAATGGTCAAAAAGCTGCCCGGCTACTAAAAGATTGCTCAGGCCTGTTTCCAGGCGCGCTTCGGCTAAGATTTGGCGGATGTAGGGAGGAGAGATCTCTTGATACCCATTCCACGCAAACAAGGGCTGTGTGGTCCGCTCATGGCTTTTTTTACCCTCTTCAATCAAGATGGCTCTCAAAAAAATCGCCATCTCTTTTTGGAGAGGGACTGGGAGCCTTTGCAAGATATGTGCTTCAAAGGCAGCTAACAGCTGCTCGCTGAGAAAGGGGCTTTTTGTGCGCATTTTATAGGTTTGCAAGGCCCACTTCAATTGTTTTTGAGTGGTCTCAATTTGCTCGATTTTAAGCCCCGCATGGATGCCGATATGGGCGGCGATCTCTTTGAAATCGCCGGCGTCTTTTAAAGCCTCTTGCTCTTCTAATAACACGCGATAGATGGCAGCATATTGGTAAGAGAGGGGCTGTGTCCAGAGTGTTTTGTTAAAAATGATGCTTTGGATTTGCTGCAGCTTAAGTGGCGGGGGAGAGGAGGTCACATCTTGAAAGATTCCCCACAGTCTATTGGCCTCCTCTTGCGTTGCATTGGAGCTTCTCCAATAAGTCATGGAATTTTGCGCCTCTGCAATCGGTCCTTCTAAAATTTGCCAAGGGGAATGGAGAGGGCTTGGTGGTTCCTTGGGGGGAAAATGAGGGTGAAAAGGAAGCATATCTATCCCCTGTTGAGGTTTAAATTAACTTTTTATTAAGGAAAGCATATTTGAAATTGAGTTAAAGCGAAAGCTCTGTCGTCAAGTTGGCAGCCTTGGAAAGAGCGCTTCCGAGTCGCTTGCCCTTTGGGGGCTTATAAGAGCTCTTGCAGCGCACAGCTGAGCTTTTCGTAGAGCGCCCCTGTTTGGAGCAAACTGTGCATGCTGCAGCCGGGGTCTGCCTCTTTTAAGATGCGGCGCACATATGTGGCAAATGGTCTTCGCTGAGGGCTTGATTCATCCCACAAGTTTTTGATTCTTCGCAAGTAGATGTATTGTTGCTCCTCTTGCAAAATTGCTTTTAAAAGCTGCTGCATCTCTTCTTTAAAAGCGGGGTCCACCTTTTCAACGATCAAATTTTCAAGGGCTTTGAATAGATGGGAAAGATCGAGGAGAGTTGGAGAGAGCCCATGCAAGTCGGCATATTTTTGAAAGGCTTTCTCTAGGAAGAGGTGGATTTGTTCGGCATCTGAGTGCTTTAAAAGTGGATGCATGCTGATGTAGATGGCGATGTCCTTTAAATCGGTAGGGGACGATAGGCGACTTTTCAGCTGGAATAAACTCTTGTAAATGAGGCTTTGGTAATAGGCGACAGAGATCGCCTTTTCTACAGGCCACTTGAAAAAGGAAGTAGAGAGCACTTCGATATGATGCTTCGAGGGAAGAGGTGTTCGCTCTTCTTCTGGCGAAAGGGTCGGGCTGTCCCCGACTAAGATGGGGTTGTCTTTCGAGTTAGCGCTATAGATGATGCTATGATGCGCGGAGGGGGAGATTTTCCATTGGGCTAGATTGCAAGTGCTGCTGTTGCGTTGCTGAAGCTGAAGCTGGGGCTGAATGGAGCTGGCAAAGAGCGGAGATAGGTCTTTTGCAGGTAGCCTCTCTAAAGGGATGTCTGAGCTTTGGGAATTTGACGCTGGAAAAGGAGGAAGAACGGCCTCTTGAAAAGCGTGAAAATGCGCCACCATTTTTTCAAACGCTTCTGCCGAAAGATTTGACTGGGAATGAGGAGGGGACATGGAGTCTCTCGTTTTAAAAAAATTAAAAAAAAGGAAGTATTTTATCTCAGCGTTATTTAAAAAATAGCAAGATTAAAGGGCAAGGACTGAATCTTTCCCGCCTAAAAGGTAGAGAGGGAAGGGCGCTCTTTTTGCATGCAAAAAGACGTGCAAAAAGAATAGCTCTTTTGTACTCTTAAGCTTTATTCATCAAGAGATGGTGGGATTTATGGCTCAGTATAGTTTGGAGTGCTTGGAAGAAGAGCTAAATAGGCGCGGTTTAACTGGCCAATTGCGCCGGTGGATTTTAGAGAGCGCCTCTTTAACCTGTCCAAGCAAAGTTCATTTCTGCGACGGGTCTCAAGAGGAGTTCGATCGGCTGGCTGAGGAACTTGTTCAAAAGGGGAGCTTGATCCGCCTCAATGAAAAAAAGAGACCCGGCTCTTATCTGGCCAGATCCCATGCCGGCGATGTGGCGCGGGTGGAAGAGCGCACCTTCATCTGCAGCGCCTCTTTTGAAGATACCGGTCCGACAAACCATTGGCGCGACCCACTTGAGATGCGAGAGCACCTGCAAGGTCTATTTCAAGGTTGCATGCAGGGCCGCACGCTCTATATCATTCCATATAGCATGGGACCCATCGGCTCTGCTATGAGCAAAATCGGCGTGCAGCTCACCGATTCTCCCTACGTCGTGTTAAACATGCATCTCATGACGCGCGTCAGTTTGGATTTATTATCGAAAGAGGAAGCATTGGTGCGCTGCTTGCATTCCGTCGGCTCCCCTCTAAAAGAGGGGGAGGAAGATAGCGTGTGGCCTTGTTGCCCGGAAAAGACCGTCATCGCCCATTTCCCCGAAGACTTGGCGATCTTCTCGTTTGGCAGTGGCTATGGGGGCAATGCGCTCCTCGGCAAGAAGTGCTTTGCTTTGCGCATTGCTTCTAAGATTGCCCATGAGGAGGGGTGGTTTGCCGAGCATATGCTCATCTTAGGATTGACCAATCCAGAGGGGAAGAAGAAGTACATTGCCGCCTCTTTCCCCAGCGCCTGCGGCAAGACCAATTTGGCTATGTTGCGCTCAAAGCTGCCGGGCTGGCACATTGAATGTGTCGGCGACGACATTGCCTGGATGCGCTTTGACCCTCAAGGGCGCCTGAGAGCTATCAACCCTGAAAATGGATTTTTTGGAGTGGCTCCCGGCACGTCCCTCAAATCCAATCCCAATGCCATGCGGGCCATTGAGAAAAATGCCCTCTTCACCAATGTCGCTTTGACAGCGGATGGCGATGTGTGGTGGGAGGGGCTGAGCCCGCCTCCGGAAGGGTTGACCGATTGGCGCGGCCAGCCTTGGGCTCCGGGAAACCAGCCCGCCGCCCATCCAAATGCGCGCTTTACTGTTTCTGCCAAGCAGTGCCCGGTCATCGATCCAGCTTGGGAGGCGCCCGAGGGAGTTGAAATTGCCGCCATCTTATTTGGCGGCCGGCGCAAAAAGACGATCCCTCTAGTCTACGAGGCCAGAAACTGGGCCCACGGCGTCTTTCTCGGCGCGGCCATGTCATCAGAGACGACAGCTGCGGCTGCGGGCCAAGTTGGCGCGCTGCGCCATGATCCTTTTGCCATGCTCCCTTTTTGCGGCTACCATATGGCCGATTACTTTGCCCATTGGTTGAAGATGGGGGAGAAGACAAATCATGAAAATGCCCCCAAATTTTTCCATGTCAATTGGTTTCGCCAAGATGAGGCGGGAAACTGGCTCTGGCCAGGCTTTGGGGAAAATGCACGCGTCTTGAAATGGATCTTTGAGCGCTGCGATGGCGCAATCGATTATCAAGAATACCCAATTGGGTATGTCCCATCGATTGACAGCTTGGACATAGCGGGGCTCGATTTGGCTCCTGGCGCTCTTCAAGAGCTCTTTCATATCGATCGAGAAGCCTGGCTGCAAGAGAGCCGAGAGCTAGCCGCCTATTTCCGCCTCTTCGGAGATCGGTTGCCAAGCGGCCTCTCTTTGGAGCTAGAGGCGCTCAAAGAAAAGCTTGAGCCATCAGCGGCTCTGCCCGCTCCTGCCATGGGTGCCCTATCGCTGGCCAACTGATTTCTTTTGGGCGGGGGCAGCGCCTCTGCCCCTGAAGTTTCGCACTTTTTGACGGTGAGCTTGATTTGGAAGGGGCTGCCTGCCCCTTCCAAACCATCCCCGGCCAAAGGCAAACCTTTGGAATCCAAGTTCTGTATTCCGCTTCCTAATTGCCTATCGCTAAAGCGAAAAGCAATTAGGAAGCGGCTTGATCTCAAGCCGCTTTAATAGGGTCAGTTATATTTGCTAACACTCATAGATTTCAGCCTCTGCTTTAAAAAAAAGGGTTCAAAGGGAGCACGCTCCCTTTGGGTCTTTTCTTTAAAAAGCGCGCAACTTCAGAGGCACATTTTCTATTGTGCATTAATAAATATTTTGATATATAGCAGAGGAGAATCATTCAATCAGACGAGGCCTCAATCCCTCTTTGCCGCTGCCGATGGACGATGCTGAAGTTAAAAAAAGGTGTCTAGAGCCTTTAAGCCGGCGCAAAAGGGGGGTTATGGCCGTAAATGAGCATGTGCTATGTCTCAAAGCAAGAAACACGATAAAAAAAGGGACTTTGCCCTGAGCGGGGCGCTGATTAAAAAGCTGCGCCTGATCTCCATCTTGCTCATTTTAAGCGTGTCTTGCAATATCCTGTTTTTAAGTTTTAGCATCTACTCGTTTTTGGCCAAGCGCGACTCTTTTCTCTCTCCTTCCCTCTATCATTTCAATCTGCTGGCCCATTTAGCGAGCACGACGCAAAAGACCAACCAAGAAGTGCTCAATAGCCTGCTTTTTCTCCCCTCTTCCGCTTTGCTGGAAAAGCTAGAAAGCCAGGAAATGGTCGAAGATGGTTATAGCGAGCGGGATTTGGCACTGGCGTGCCTTGTCCACTATCACTATTTCGATATCCAGCGCGCTTTAAAGCCGGTCAGCCAAGCGCTGCAAAAACGCTCTCTGTTTTTTGACCTAGCTAGCGACCCCAATGCTCATGTCAAGCTGACGGTCTTTCCAGGGCTGAAAGATGAAGATTTTCAAGCCATCCTGCACTTTGCTCGTACAGAGCAGTGGCCTTTGACCACCGAAGGGCTGTTTGCTCATCTCAAAGCCGGAGGCAAGCCGGATAAAGCGCTTGAAGATGCCTTTTATCTCACCACCGATTTCATCACTGTTGAGACGCTGATCGGCAGATCGCATATCTTTTGGGAACGCTCCCGATTGATGCGCATGCTCCTTTCCGGATCTTGGCTCGATCTGCATGAGTGGGCAGCGACTGCTGTCAACAGCGCCCTATCTGAGCAGGAAAGCCGGCGCAGCCTCCTTTTGACTTATATTAAATGCGGCAGTGAAGATGCGGCTGTTCTCTTTTTAAAGACAGACATGGACTTTGCTTTAAAGCGCTTGAGAGATAGCGCCTGTATCCAATTGCTGACAGCGCTCACCCCGCCGGCTGCAGAAGGAACTGTCTATTGTCAGGAATTGCTCAAGAGCCCCCGCTCCGACCAAGTGCTGCAGGCGGCTCAGCATTGGCTTTTAGAAAGCCAGCAGCTGGCAGAGGCGCTCTTAAAGCCTCCTGCACCTGCTATGCCACCTGTGCCTGTCACTCCACCTAGAGCTAAATCTAAAGAGATCAAGAGCGAGCTGAAGAGCCCCCTTTTTCAGGGGAAGGCGCGCAGCGAGAGCTTTCCTTGCGAGACCCTCTCACAAAGCGCCGCGCGCTTTAAGCGACCCTCTTTCTATACGGTCAAAGAAGGGGATACGCTCTGGGCCATTGCCAGGCGGCTCGGCGCCGATGTCGAAGATTTAAAAAGGCTCAATCAGCTCGACTCAGACTTTTTGCGGCCAGGGCTGCAGCTCCTGCTCCCCTGATTGAGGTCTTTCGGGGGGACCGGATCGAACCCTCCCGGATACCAGGGGTGGCATTTAAAGAGCCGCTTGAGTGTGAGAAAGAGGCCCATACCGCTGCCATGCAGCTCGATGGCCTCTTTGGCATAGCAAGAGCAGCTTGGATAAAAGCGGCAGTTTTTCCCGAGCAGGGGACTGATGCAGAGCTGATAGAGGGTGATCAACCCCTTTAATAGGGGTTTTAACGAGAATTTCATGTCAGATTCTACGAGCTCTACAAGATTTTGAAGATGTCAATTAAGACTGTTAAGATCACTTCCAGCAAGATCAGCCAGATGATGACCCACTCCAGCCGTGTCGACTGCTGGTGGTTGAGCTCATCGCGCATCATCTGAAAAAGCTCGTTCACAATCTTAAGCTTTTGATTGAGGATATTCACCCTCGATTGGATGTCCAAGTAATGGGCCGTCATATTGTAAATGGGCTCATAGGCCTCATATTCCCAAAAGAACTCAGGCTTATCTAAAAAATCGAGATGCAAGTTGATGGAATGGCGCTCTAAAAAAAGGGCCCCCATTTTGCGGCGAATCTCGCCTCGCTTTAATCCGATCTTTCCTTTTTCGGCCAGCTCTTCTGGAATTTGCCTTGTGCTATCGATGGTCTTGCCGATTGCCAGCTCAAAGGTATTCAATTTGACCGACTGGGCCATGGCATGGGAAGCGGCGGTGCGGCTCAGGGAATCGAAGTTGGAGAGGAGGATCTGTTTGTCGCTAATCTGGTTGGCTGTGCCGGGAGAGGCATAGAATTTATCGCTCTCAATTTGGGCCAGCGGCTCATTTTCAAAGGCCTTGATCTCCAGCAAAAAGGCGCTCTCCTCTTCTTTTGAGAAATTCCAAAGGAGAGTGGCTCCATAGAGGAAGCAAAAGGCATCTTTAATCTCGCCCTCGCCGCCACTCATCTCAATATGGATGAGATCTTTAAAGCGCTGGATCTTAAATCGTTTTTTAAAATGTTCTGCCAAAAGGGGCAGCTGATACGAAGATGCGGTACAAAAAGCTGAGCAAAGCATGAAATGATTGAAACCTTAAAACTGTTGTTTTTAACACCATAAGCTTTTTGCGCCTATTTTTGAAAGTTTTTTAGTGCGCGAGCAAGAAAAAAAACTGGCGCAAAAAGAACCTGTTTTGCTATATTGAGAGTCTCTATATGCGGAAGTGGCGAAATTGGCATACGCGCTACCTTGAGGTGGTAGAGGGAGAAATCCCGTGGGGGTTCAAGTCCCCCCTTTCGCAATCTCTTTTATCTTAAGTCGGCCAGAATCCACGCTGCTCCCTATCTCTAATAGCGCGGAAAAGGCCCATGTCTCATTTTCTCTCGGCACTCGAACAAATCATCCAAGAAAAACTCCAGCGCTTTCCCCAAAGCGAACTGAAGAAATCCTTTGAGCTCCTTTCTAAGGCTTATCGCGAAGGTTTTGGTTCTTCAGCTCTTTTTCAAAAAGACTCTTTTCTCTATAGCTACTTGGCCGCGCGCGCTCCGGCGACATTTGCCGTCATGCACACCGTGCTCGAGCAAATTGAGGCCATCCATCAAACGCCCATCCAATCAGTCATCGATGTGGGAGCCGGCCTCGGCGCCGCCACCTTTGCCGCCCTCGACCTTTTTCCCTCCATCCAATCGCTGACTTTAGTCGAGCAGTCGGAAAAGGCGCTGTCTATTGCAGAGTCTCTACTGAACCCTGTCTATTCAGCTGGCCTGACCATTTCCAGGCAGGATATGTGCGAAAAAAAAGACGCTCAGGCTGACTTGGTCCTCTTCTCCTATTCGATCGGCGAAGTGAAGCCCGCCAAATTGCCCGAGATCTTGAAAAATGCCCTTCTGGCCGCCAATCAGTTCTTAGTCATCACCGAACCGGGCACCCCGCGCGGTTTTCAGACCCTGCTGCAGTGCCGCGATCTCCTCTTATCGCTGAACGCCTCGATCGTTGCTCCTTGCCCTCACGCCAGCGCTTGCCCCATGCCCAAAGACCGCTGGTGCCATTTTCGCAAGCGGCTGCCCCGCAATTTTCTGCAGCGGATCGTCAAAGAAGCCTCTTTGCCCTGGGAAGATGAAAAATATTGCTATTTGATTGTACGCCCAAAGCCGTTTGCCGATCAGCACCCCTTCCGCGTGCTGAAAGAGGTGGAAAAACACACCGGCCACCTCTACCTCGAGCTATGCTCTCCAGAAGGCACTTTAGATAGGGCGCTCCTTTCCAAAAAACACGCTTCTTATAAAAAGGCAAAGAAAGTAGATTGGGGAGATCCGTTCATGTTTGTAGAGGAAGGACAAGAGGAAGGACTATGAAGATAGCGCTTAGACAGTTTAACCCAACTGTCGCCAAAGTTGAATTCAACCTCAAGAAAATCATCGCCGACGCCGAAGAGGCCATCTCTCAAGGCGCCGACTTGATCGTATTTCCTGAGATGGCGCTGACCGGCTATCCGCCAGGCGACTTTCTCCTGCACCCCGCCTTTTTAACTCAGGTGGAAAAAGCGCTCCAAAAGCTGCAAGATGCCGCATTGCCGATTGCCATCATCGTCGGCTTTCCCCGCTCTGAGCAGGGCAAACTATATAATAGCGCCGCCGTCATCTCCCATGGGACATGGCTCGGATTTCAAGATAAAACGCTGCTGCCCAATTACGGCGTATTCGATGAAAAGCGCTACTTTCAAGAGGCTGAAAGCGTCCAGCTCTTCACCATTCAAGGGCATACGCTGGCTTTGACCATCTGTGAAGATATTTGGCAATGCAGCGGCCAAACACCTCTTCATAGCTATCGAAAAGACCCTGTCCATTCTATCAAAGAGCTCAAAACTCCCTTAAGCTGCCTAATCAATCTCTCAGCTTCTCCCTATACGGTCGATAAACGGCAAACGCGCCTTCACGTTGCCAAAAATGCCGCCTCCTTTTTAAACTGCCCCCTCCTTCTAGTCAACCAAGTGGGCTCTTTAGACTCCCTTCTCTTCGATGGCCACAGCCTCTTTATCGATCGGGAAGGGCGCCTCATCGAAGAAGTTGCAGGCTTTTCAGAAGGGTGGCTCTTTGCTTCGATAGAGGATGCAGCCCCCCTTTCCAAAGAGATTTTAATCAATCCTTTGAGCGATCTCGAGCAGGCGCTGGTCATGGGAATCCGTGACTACTTTCAAAAATGTGGCTTTACAAAAGCTTGCCTTGGCCTCTCTGGCGGCATCGACTCAGCGCTCGTCGCCGCATTAGCCGTGCGCGCGCTCGGTAAAGAAAATGTCGTCGGATTTGCCCTCCCCTCTAGATACTCCTCAAAAGAGAGCTTTGATGACGCAGAAAATTTGGCCAAGGCGCTCGGCATTCAGCTCGAAGAGATCTCCATCGAGCCCCTTTTCCATGCTTATCTAGATACCTTATCACCCCATTTTCAAAATAAGCCCGCTGATGTAACCGAAGAGAATTTACAAGCGCGCATTCGCGGCATGCTCTTGATGGCCCTAGCCAATAAACACGGCTATCTGGTCTTGTCGACCGGCAATAAAAGCGAGTGGGCGATGGGCTACTCCACTCTCTATGGCGATCTGGTCGGCGCTATCAGCCCCATCGGCGACTTGCTCAAGCATGAAGTTTATCACCTGGCGCGCCACCTCAACCACTTGCAGCCGGCCATCCCTGAGCATACCTTCACTCGGCCCCCTTCCGCTGAGCTGGCCCCCAATCAAAAAGATAGCGACTCCCTGCCCGACTATGATATCGTCGACCATGTCGTCGCAAGCTACCTGATCGATGCCCTCTCTCCGGCTCAAATCGCCTGCGAGTTCAATCTGCCGCTCGAACTTGTGGAGAGCCTCATTGAACGCATCCACCGCTTCGAGTATAAAAGGCGGCAAGCTCCCTTCGCGTTTTGCGTTTCTGAAAACTCCTTTTCCGCCGGCTGGCGCTATCCCATCACCTACCGCTAGAAAAAAAAGGGGAGAGGCGCTGCCTCTCCCCTTAGACCCCTCACCGGCAAAGGGCTAGCCCTTTGCAATCCTTAGGTCTTATAAAACGGCTTTAACCCATGGGCTATCCGCCCAAGGGTTAAAGCCTTTTGGGAATTCCACAAAGATTTAGCTTTTGTTGGAAGAGGGGTGAAGGGGGGAGGATAGAGCTCTTCCCTCCCTTTCCCGCAGGACAGGGCATGTTCAAGTTTGATGTAAGTGGCAAGTTGGGTTTTAAGCCTCGTGCCAATCAAAAGGGATGACAGAGCCGATTTCATCTGCTTGCAGCCGAAGCATCATCAGCCGGTCGAAGCCGACGGCGACGCCAACAGAGTCTGGCAGCCCTTGCTTGAGAGCCTCTAAAAACAGGTGATCGATGGGATAGGTGCTCTTGCCAAGCAATTGTCTCTCCGCATTGGCCAAGAGCAGCCTTTTTTCTTGTTCCAAAGGCTCGGTCAGCTCGTGGTAGCCATTGCAAAGCTCCAGGGCCTGATAGTAGACCTCAAAGCGATCGGCGACGCGAGTTCCTCGAACGAGGCGCGTTTTGGCCAAGGAGGCTTGAAAGGCTGGAAACTCTAAGAGGACAGTCAGCTCATCTCGTCCGAGATGGGGCTCTACAAATAGGGAGAAGGTGACATCAATTAAGTCTTCATAACTTTCAGCGTGGCTGATGATTTGAGCCTTTTCAATTTGCCCTTTTAAAAAGGGGACGCTAGCTTCTTCATAGGAAAATCCGGCATACTTTTGAAAAGCTTGGCTATATGTTAGATAAGAGACCAAAGGCGCTTCGATGAAAAGGGAAATGAATGAGAGGGTCTCTTCGATGAGCGCTTGGAACGGCAGGCCGGTGCGGTACCACTCGACCATGGTAAATTCGGGGTTATGTTTTCTGCCCACTTCGCCGGAGCGAAAGACATGGGAGATCTGATAGATATCTCGAAGGCCCAAGGCCAGCAGCCTTTTCATCCCATACTCGGGAGAGCTGTGGAGGTAGCAGGGGGTTTGCCCCATCTTCGCTTCGATTAAGTCGATATAGGCATCAATACAGGCTCTTTGGCTGAGAGAGGGGCAGTCGACTTCCATCACGCCCCGCTCGGCAAAAAAGGAGCGCGCCGCAGCTAACATGCGGGCGCGCTCTTTCAGACAGGCAATTTTGTCTCGCATCTTTAGTTGCCAGAGGCACGGCTGACATACTCTCCCGTGCGCGTGTCCACTTTCACCAGCTCATTTTCTTCGACAAAGATCGGCACTTGGATCTTGGCGCCACTTTCAGTGACTGCGGGCTTTAGCACACGGCCAGAAGCTGTATCGCCTCGCACGCCAGGAGCTGTCTCGACAATGCGCATTTCCATGAATGTGGGGGGCTCGACGGTGACGGGTTGCCCTTTGTAGAAGATGATGTCATAGATCTGATCATCCATCAGCCAATCGACGACGCTCTCGATCTGCTCGTAGGGGATGGTGAACTGCTCAAAAGAGTCATCATCCATGAAGACGCCGCCCTGCTGATCTTTATACAGCATGCGCATCTTCGTCTCCACCACGTCGGCGACATCGAGCTTTTCGCCCGATTTAAACGTCTTCTCGGTCACTCTGCCGGTGATGATCTGTTTTAAGCGCACCCGGTTAAAGGCTTGCCCTTTACCTGGTTTGACAAATTCATTGCTGACGATTGTGTAAGGCTGCCCTTCCATCTCGACTTTCAATCCAGCTTTAAATTCATTTGTACTGACTTGAGCCATAATCTGATCCTTCGTCTTTTTTCAATTAAACGGACGATCACTATAACGGAAAGAGGGCCAGCTGTCTAGAGAGGATTGCTTCCCTTCTGCAAATTTGCTGCCCTGTTGAGCTAAAGCTGCAAATTGAGAGGAAAAAAAAGATACTTGGGCAAAAGGTCGCCAAAAAATCGCCCATTATTATATAGGGCATAACAAATAAGAGATTAAATATATAGAGCGAGCCACTATGCAGCAAGATGCCTTAGAAGAACTGATGAAGAGTAAAGAAGCCCAGTACGCGAGAGACACTTTAGAGCGCTATTCAGGCTCGAGTATCGAGCTATTCCAGCCCTATGTTTTGCTCACCAACTTCCCAAAATATGTGGAGCACTTTGCCGAAAAATTGCGCGTGCCGCTCTTCCATGGGTCGATGTTCAGCGTGGCCCATGCCCCGGACCTGGGCATCAGCATCCTCGATTTTAAGATTGGCTCGCCGGCGGCCGCTTTGGTCGTCGACCTCTGCGCATTTTTGCCGATCAAAGCCTCGCTGCTGCTCGGTATGTGCGGGGGCTTGAGGCGCCATTATGAAGTGGGGGAGTACTTCTTTCCCGTCGCCGCCATCCGCGGGGAGGGGACGTCGGAGTTTTATTTCCCGCAAGAAGTGCCGGCCATGGCCAATTTCATGATTCAAAAGTCGGTGTCGCATATTTTGGAAAAGGAAAATATCCCCTTCCATATTGGCATCACCTACACGCTCAATAAGCGCATCTGGGAATTTAACGATCACTTTAAGACGCGGCTCAAGAGCATGCGGCCGCAGGCCATCGAAATGGAATGCGCCACCTTATTTACGGGGGGTTATTTCCATAAGTTGCCGCTTGGGGCTCTGCTCTTAATTTCCGACTTGCCTTTGCAGCCGGATGGCTATAAGACGAAAAAGAGCAGCCAAAAAGTGTTTGCTGAACATACCGATGAGCATATCGATTTAGGGATCAAGATCATGCAGCACCTGCAAGGCGCCGTCTTAAAGAAACGGCACGGCTTGCGCCGCACCTATTCGACGCCTTCTATCCAAGATGGGCTGTCGCCCCTTGCCTTTGAATAGCTGAAAAAAAAGGGCGCTTTCGGGCGCCCTTGCCTTTTGCGAGGTCTGCCACAGTCAGCGTTTTTGAGTGGGGGTCTTCGCCAAGAAATCCCGAATGACTTTTCTCAAGGCATCATAATCCTCTTTTTGCGCCTCTGTAGGCAATTGATCTTGAATATTTTGATACTCGCTCTCTATTTCCAACATCGTAGAATATTTAGATAAGGTAATAAGGGCTTTTTCATGCCCCTTCTCTGCTGCTCGATATAGCCAGTATAAGGCAGTCGTATCTTGCTTTAAAAAGTAAAATTGGCGCTCCTCTTCATCCATTTCAGAGACATCTAACTCTCTATTCCAATAATGGTGGCTGGGTTCAATTTTTTTCAGGGAGGTCAATGCCTCAAAGATGGAGTAAGCTTGTTTAGCGCTCACGTTTTCGGGGTGTAGTTCGCTTTCGACGATCATTTTAAAAATTTTTTTTAGCTTATCCGCGGACTTTTCCCTTTGAAATAGCTGGTAAGTCACAGCCTGAACCTTTGTTTCCCCTTCGATCTTAACGGTCGTGATTTTTCGATTTTTCCATAAATTGCCGGGGTAATTGGAAAATAGCCCGCCAATAAACAATAGGGCTCCCCCAGCTTTATTCAGCATTTCTAAAGAAAAATTGTCGGTGAGAGGATCTATTTTTTGGCAGATCAGTTGGGTCGCTTTAGAATCTTGGGGGTTCTTTGTTGGAATGATATCAAAAGAAAATCCTTCGCCTTCAATATGATAATTTCTTTTTATATTGTCCATATACGCCTTCCGTTTTTTATTATTATATTTAAATAATAAATAACATAAAAGAAATTATATGAACATGATTTTCAGTTTACTTCTTAATTTTCAATATGTTTAATACCTCTATGGGTGCATTTAAAGAAGAGGCCAGCTGAAGGGGAGATTGCCCGGTTAAGTTGCAAGCTCTGGCATCGACGTTTAGGTGGCGTAAGAAACTTAAGAGCTCTTTGGTCTCAGCCCAGCGGAATTTTCCAGAGTGGAGGAGCGCTAAGTGCAGAGCGTTGTTGCCGGCGATATCTTGCATCTGGCTGGATGGAAAGCCTCGGCTCAAAAGCTCGATAGAGGGGAGGTGGCCGCTGATCACAGCTTCAAGAAAAGGAGTGCGCCCTTCGATGCCGGAAAGATCTCTCCTTGCCTCGGCAGATAAAAGAGCTTTAAGGCAAGGGAAGAAGCGGCGGCGAGCGGCCAGATGGAGCGCTGTCTCCTGCCCTGGGTAATCAGGCGAATGTCCCATCTGATCGATAGCTGCGCCCTTCTCTAAAAGAGGAAGGATGAGAGCTGCTTGATTGCCGATGACGGCTTGGAAAAGGGAGGAGCGGTTGTCTCTATCCGTGTTAGCTAAAGCGCCCATCTCTAACAGGCGAAGAGCGATTTCTCCCCGGCCATAGCGTGCTGCCAAATCAAGAGCTGTCTGCTCTTTTTCATTTTTCCAAGTGACGTCGATCTCTTGAAAAAAATGGGCAAAGAGGGATTCTGGGGCATCTCCTTTTAAAAGATGGAAGAAGACTTTCGCTAAAGAGATATCGCCATACTTGAAAAAGCCCTGTTCCAGGTAAGAGAGCACTTCCTCTTTTTTTTGGGGAATGCCATAAGAAGAGGCCAAAAAGCGGATGAGAAACTGCTCAAAGGCGATCTTATGGCGGGGAAAAGTCAGATGAGAGGCCATCTGTTTAAAGAGGGAGAGCTCTTTTAGATTGGCTGCCAGTT
>JARBTN010000077.1 GCA_029240195.1 Chlamydiales bacterium | reverse complement strand
CTTTAATTAAAAATCAATTTTTAAATAATAATTAATTTAAGGATTAATATTATATGAAATTAAAGACTAAATAAAAAGGAAAAGTCGAATGAAACCATTTTGACAAGAAGCGATTCAATTAGCTTTCTACTCTGAGAAGGCGCTATTGAGAAGGAGCATGTGCTCTATCCCCCTTAAAAAAAATAAACGCGTTGCCTAAATTTCTTAAGTTAGCGGCTAAAGAGCGGCATAAATAGGGCCTTTGCGCCAAAAAGCGGTGAAATTGCAGCGGGCTCTTGTAAATGGCAAAAAAACTTATAAAACTTTGATGAGATGAGAATCGGTAAAGAGAATCGGTAAAAACGATGCGGGTGAGATCAAAAGAGGCCCCCTTTTTTTTTGATCGGAGATCTCTTTTTGAGAGTTCTTTACATAAAAATTTGAAAAAATGAGTCCTTTAGGAAAAAAAGTAATACCTCCTTTTCATCCAAAATGCTATTTATAATTATTTATCCAAGTTTAATTTTTTAAATCGTTATTTTTTTTACACTGGTTAACCACATGACTCATTCACCTTCTTCTGCCAAAAAGCCAGCAACACCCTCTCTTCATCTTCTGCCCCATCCATTTTCAGCGGCAGCTTCTTATTTATGTAAAATGGCGCCCTTTTTTCTATCAGCCATGCTCTTAAATAGCTGTGATTCCCCTTTAGAAAATCGGGCAAATGAAATCAAGCCACCTCTCAGCGAAGAAAGCTCCCCCCTTCAAAAAAGTGACGAAGCATCCCCTGACGCTTTATACCAATTAGGACTTAAGCATCAAAATGGCTTGAGGGTCGAAAAAGATCTAAAAAAGGCTTTTGAACTTTATAAAGAGGCAGCTGCACAAGGAGAGCCGAGAGCGCTCTATAAATTAGGCCTCTTTTATCAGCAAGGAGTTGAGGTTCAAAAAGATTTTAAAAAAGCAATCGAGCTGTATACAAAAGCTTCAGAACAAAATGACCCATCAGCTCTGACAGAGTTAGGCTGGCTACATGAAAAAGGGATAGGCGTCGAAAAAGACCTAAAAAAGGCTTTTGAACTCTATCAAAAAGGAGCTGCTCAAAACCACCCTGTAGCGCTCCATAATTTAGCTGGCTTCTATCGGCAAGGAATAGAGACGGACAAGGACTTAAAAAAAGCGGCCGAACTCTATACAAGGGCTGCGGATCAAGACACCCCAGATTCATGGATCGAGCTCGGCGGATTTTACGCAGAAGGCATTGGGGTCGAAAAAGACCTAAAAAAGGCCTTTGAGCTGTATCAAAAAGGGGCCGCCCAAAACCACCCTTTAGCGCTCTACAATTTAGCTATATTCTATCGGCAAGGGGTTGCTGTTAAAAAAGATTTAAAGCAAGCAGCCGAGCTCTATACACGGGCTTCTGAGCAAAATTTCCCTAAAGCCCTGGTCGAATTAGGCCGGCTCTATGAAAAAGGATGGGGCGTCGAAAAAGATCTAGGCAAGGCTTTTGAGCTCTATGAAAAAGCCGCCGCACAAGACGACTCAGCAGGATTTTATCATCTGGCGATTGCCTATGAAAGAGCTGTCGGCGTAAAGGAAGATTTAAAAAAAGCGGCAGCACTCTATACAAGAGCCGCTGAGCAAAATTTCCCTCAAGCTCTGGTCGAGTTAGGCCGGCTCTATGAAAAAGGGTTAGGCATCGAAAAAGACCTGCAAAAAGCGCTTCATTTTTTTGAAAAAGCAGCCGCACATAATGAGCCGGCCGCATTTTGTCATCTAGCTGCATTTTATCGGCACGGCATTGCTGTCGATCAGGATTTAGAAAAAGCTGTGGAACTCTATAAGCACGCTGCCGAGCAAAACTTTCCTCAAGCATTACTAAAATTAGGTTGGCTGCATTTAAAGGGGATCGGAGTCGAAAAAGACCTGCAAAAAGCGTTTCAATTCTATGAAAAAGCGGCGGCGCAAAATGACCCGGCAGGATTTTATAATTTAGCTGTCGCCTATGAGGAAGCCATTGGGGTGGAAAAAGATTTGCAAAAGGCAGCCGAACTTTATAAGAGAGCCGCCGAGCAAGGCCATTCGAAAGCCCTGTCAAACTTAGGCATCTGCTATCAACAAGGGGCTGGAGTAAAAAAAGATTTGCAAAAAGCGGTTGAGCTTTATAAGAGGGCCGCTGAGCAAAACTGCCTGACAGCCTTAGTCAATTTAGGCGTCTGCTACCAACAAGGGATAGGCGTTGGTCAAGACTTGCAAAAGGCGGTTGAACTTTATAAGAGAGCGGCCGAGCAAGACTTCCCAGAAGCTTTGGACCATTTAGGCGTCTGTTACCAGCAAGGGATGGGGATTGGTCAAGACTTGCAAAAAGCATTCTGGCTCTATCAAAGAGCGGCTGACCAAGATTATCCAGAAGCTTTGCACCATTTAGGGGTCTGTTACCAAGAAGGGATTGCTGTGAAGCAGAATTTAGAGCTCGGGGCGATGCTCTTTGAAAGAGCGGCCTCGATTGCAGCAAGCCAAGAGGCATCCCCAAAAGGCTGACAGAATTTTTTTTAAAAACTTTTTAAAGCTTTGCTCTTTTTTCTAGTGCCCGACCACAGATGTTGTTGCGCATGTTAAACGGCGTCAAAGCCTCTAGAATCGACGATTACCTGTCCCCTCATATTGACTTAATATGGGGGGGACAGATAATCGATCGATTCTAAAGAGCTTTTACGCTCGTTTGACACGTAAAAACAAATGTGGTCGGGCACTTAGTGCTGCTTGGGGAAAGGGCTCTCTCGCCCCTTCCAAACCAAGCTCACGGTCAAAAAAGATGAGCCTTCAAAAGGTTAAAAAAACCTCTTGCCTCTTCAGCACTCACCCATCCAATCAAAAGCTTAAAGCGCTTAGAGGAGCTTTTCAAATTCTTCTTCAGAGAGGAGATCGACTTTAAGAGCCTGCGCTTTTTGCAGCTTAGAGCCCGGATGCTCCCCTAAGAGGAGAAAATCGGTCTTTTTAGTGACAGCCGAGCTGATCTTGCCGCCGCGCGCTTTGATCTTAGCCTCTGCTTGATCGCGGGTGAAGTGGGTTAAAGAGCCCGTGAGGACAAATGCCTTATTGAAGAAGGGGTGATCTTCTAATAAGACAGTTGCCGAAGGCTCGACGCCGCTTGCAATCAGCCGTTGAATCTCTTCGCGATTTTTGACCTCTTGAAAGTACTCGGTGACAGCTAAGGCCGCTTTTTCGCCGATGCCGTTAATTGTTAAAAGGTCCTCTTTTTTCAGCTTCTGCAGGTTCTCTAAGCTGCCGGCGCGTTGAGCGAGGGCTTCAGCAAAGGCTGCGCCGACATACTTGATGCCAAGAGCCATGATCAATTTAGCTAAAGGCACTTTTTTGGAGCGCTCCAAGCTGGCCAGAAGATTTTTCACCGACTTCTCTTTAAAGCCGGGCAGCGTCTCCAAGTCCGATTCCTTCAGCGCATAGAAATCAGAAGGACATGAGACGAGCTGCTTGCTGAAGAGGTGAAAGACAACTTTTTCTCCTAAATGCTCAATATCCATCCCCCCTTTTCCGGTAAAGTGGATGAGGCGCTTTAAAACTTGGGCCGGGCAAGACAAATTGGGGCAGCGGATGGCCACCTCGTCTTCCGACTGGACGACCGAAGAGGCGCAAGAGGGGCAATGGCGGGGCATCTGCCAGGGCTCTGTATGGGGCGGGCGCTCAGCGAGGACAACCTCGGCAATTTTGGGGATGACGTCCCCCCCCTTTTCGATGATCACTGTATCGCCGACGCGGATGTCTTTGCGCTCGATTTCTTGGGCGTTATGCAGCGTCGCGCGACGGATGATGCTGCCGGCCAAGCTAGTAGGAGAGAGCTCGGCGACAGGCGTCAAGACCCCTGTGCGCCCCACCTGCACCGTGATGGCCTTGAGGCGAGATTTGGCCTGCTCTGCAGCAAATTTATAAACGGCGGCCCAGCGCGGATGCTTGATGGTGTTTCCGAGTCGCTGCTGCCAGTCAAAGCGATCGATTTTGATGACGATGCCGTCGATGTCGAAAGCGAGCTTATGGCGCATCTGCCCCACTTTCTCGGCAAAATGCCAAATGCCGTCTAATGAGTTTTGTATTTCGCTGATGGGGAGGATCGGCAACCCCAATTGGCGAAGAAAGAGGTGGGCCGCGTGTTGCGTCTTGACTTGGCGCGATGAGTCGTAGGCCACTTGGTAAAAGACAATAGAAAGGCGCCGCTTGCTGACCTCTTTGGGGTCGAGGAGCTTTAAAGTGCCGGCGGCGGCATTCCTGGGATTGGCAAAAGGCTCTTCGCCGTTTGCTTCCTTTTCTTCGTTGAGGGCTAAAAACACCTCTCTTGGCATGTACACTTCCCCCCGCACTTCCAGCTTGGCGGGCAGGTGAGAACCAAAGAGTTGAAGCGGCAAAGAGCGAATGGCCTTAAGCTGGCGCGTCACATCATCGCCGGCGCGGCCATTGCCGCGGGTGACCCCGCGGACAAAATGTCCCTCCTCATAAAAGGCGGTGACAGCGGTTCCATCCATCTTGAGCTCTAAACAGTAGTCGATGAGATCGACTTCTAATTCCTTTTGACATCTCTTTAAAAAGTCATCCAACTCTTCTTTTGTGAATGTCTTATCCAAAGAGAGCATGGGCCTTTCATGCTCGACAGTCTGAAACCCCTCTGTCAACGCCTCTCCAAGCCGCTTGGTGGGAGAGGAGGGAGAGACCCATTCTGGGTGCTCCCTCTCTATCTTCTCCAAACGGCGGAGCAGCTGGTCAAAGGCTTCGTCGCTAATTTCAGGGGCATTCTCCACCCAATAGAGCCGATTATGGCGGTGTATCTCTTCAAGCAGATGGTGATAATCGGCTAAGCTGCATGGCTCCTGATTTTCTGACACGGGAAGCTCATCTCCTACAGTTATGATTGAAAGTGCACGCGAATCACCTGAGTTGCCAGAGGGCTTAGGGCCAAGTCAAGGGCCACTCGATTCCCTTCAGAGTCTTGGATGATTTCAATGTGCGTGTTGCCCTTTCCTGATCCGCCAAAGCTC
The DNA here is from genome assembly GCA_029240195.1 of Chlamydiales bacterium. Taxonomy (GTDB): domain Bacteria; phylum Chlamydiota; class Chlamydiia; order Chlamydiales; family JARBTN01; genus JARBTN01. The sequence goes on along the minus strand of JARBTN010000077.1, from coordinate 9,105 downwards.
TCATCATCGGTGTTGAACACCTCGATGGCGCTCTCTACGCGGCGCAATTGAATGCGATAGTGCGGATGGAAAACGGGTGTGAAGTTATGGATGCAAAGGAGCACCTGGTCATCGCTCTTTCTTAAGTAGCAGATGACGCTATTTTGGTAGTCGTTAAAGTCAACCCACTCAAAGCCACGCCAGTCAAAGTCATAAGCCCAAAGGCTTTTCTCTTCTTGGTAGAAATGGTTGATCGAGCGCACGCACTGCTGCACGCCAGCATGGTAGGGGAAATTGAGCAGATCCCATTCAATGGACACTTGTGAATACCACTCATTCCACTGCGCAAACTCACCGCCCATGAACAGCAGCTTCTTGCCCGGCTGGCAGATCATGTAGCTGTAGAGGAGGCGCAGGCCCGCAAATTTCTGCCACAAATCGCCCGGCATCTTGCCGATCAAGCTCTTTTTGCCGTGCACCACTTCGTCGTGGGAGAGCACTAAGACAAAGCGCTCGCTAAAGGCGTAGAGCAGGTAAAAGGTCAGATGGTTGTGATGGTGGTGGCGAAAGAGGGGATCTTTTTCAAAGTAGCTTAAAGTGTCGTTCATCCAGCCCATGCTCCACTTCATATCGAAGCCGAGCCCGCCGAGGTCGACCGGATGGGAGATGCCTGGGAAGGCTGTCGATTCTTCAGCGATCATCGCCGCGCCAGGGCACCTTTGATGGACGATGCTGTTGACGTGTTTGATGAATTCGATCGCCTCTAAATTCTCCCGCCCACCGTATTCATTAGGAATCCACTCCCCTTCATTGCGGCCATAGTCTAAGTAAAGCATGGAGGCGACAGCGTCGACGCGCAAGGCATCGATGTGCATCACTTCCAGCCAAAAGAGGGCGCTGGCAATCAAGAAGTTGGAAACTTCGTAGCGCCCAAAGTTAAAGATACAGGTCTGCCAATGGGGATGCATCCCTTTTCTCGGGTCGCCATGCTCAAAGAGGGCGGAGCCGTCGAAGAGGGCTAGGCCGAAGTCATCGCTAGGAAAATGGCCTGGCACCCAGTCTAAGATGACGCCAATCCCTTTGCGGTGGAGATGGTCGACAAAGTATTGGAAGTCTTCAGGCGAGCCGAAGCGGCTGGTGGGAGCGAAGAATCCGGTGACTTGATAGCCCCAGGACTCATCAAAGGGGTGCTCTAAAATAGGCATCAGCTCGATGTGGGTAAATCCCATATCTAAGCAGTAGTTGGATAATTCGTGCGCTAAATCGCGGTAGTTGAGGAAGGAGCCATCCTCTTTGCGCTTCCAAGAGCCCAGATGCACTTCGTAGATGAGCATCGGTTGGCTCTCTTTCATCTCCTTGCGCTTGAGCATCCAATCGAGGTCTTTCCACTCGTAGCGGTCAACTTGCGTGACGATGGAAGCGGTGCTCGGCCTAAGCTCGCTCATGTAGCCGAAGGGGTCCGATTTGATCTTCAAATCGCCAGTGCAGGTTCTAATTTCGAACTTATACTTCACCCCTTCTTTTAGGCCGGGGATGAAGATTTCGAAAATTCCGCTGGCACCTAAAGAGCGCATGGGGTTGACGCGCCCATCCCAGTGGTTGAAGTCGGACACTAAAGAGACGCGCTTGGCGTTCGGAGCCCAGACGGCAAATTTGACGCCCTTCACCCCTTGATGTTCGACTAGGCGGGCGCCTAAGCAGCGATGCAGCTCATAATGGACGCCTTTGGAGAAGAGATAGGTATCGATATCGCCAAGCGTCGGCCAAAAGGCGTAAGGATCTTCAGCGAGCAAACCACCTGTGTGGTAGATGCAATAGTCCGTGCACTCTGTTTCTGGAGGCACGATCAGGGCAAATAGCCCTCTTGGGTCAATCAAAGTCATGGGCATGACGGCGCCAAAGACTTCACAATGAAGAGAAGAAGCTCCAGGGCGGAAAAGCCGGATGACCCGGTCTCCCGTCGAAGTGGGGTGCAGCCCTAAAAAGGCATGGGGATCGGTATGGGTGCCATCACAGAGGCGTCTTACGTGGTCTTCATCGGTTAAAGAAGGCTCTAAATAACAAAGGGGGCTATTCATAAATGCTGCTCATCCGCTTTTAAAAGTGTGTTCGAGGCGCCAAAAATTAATATTGAAAACGATCGAAGTTTTGCTGTTTCCCAAATGTACAATAAATTTTATTATTTTGGGAAAAAAGGCAACACTTTTTCTGAGAGATGACGCTGCGAAACGATTTTAAATGGGGATTTGTGGCCAAAGTCAGCTCCCCTTCCTCAATCGTTTCGATCTGCACGCGGCGCACGCGAAAGCGGCTCCACTCAAAACTGATAAAGCCTTTGAAGCCGCCTGGCAGGGAAACGCTCAGCGCTTGAACGCGCCCGCAGGGAAAGAGTGGGTGCGCAAGAAGGGTAATGGTATCGCCCTCCGCCTCCAAAAAGAGGCGTTCGATGAGCGCGCTTCCCCTTTTAAAGAGGTGCAGGCAAGCGCTCGACTGTTGAGCTTGGGGAGCTGAAAGCCCTTGAAGCCCTTGGCCTATTTGATAGTTTTCGTCATAGAGGGTGGGCAAAAACAGCCCGTTTAAGCCAATCTGAAAACACGTCTTTAAAGCTGTTTGCAAGTGATCGTGCGCTTTTTCTTCTAAAAGGTTTTGGCAACGCTCGAGCAGTTGAACGGTTCCTCCAGAGGGAATCTCTGACTTAGGACTTAGAACGCCTAGGCGATGCCAAAGGGGCAAAATTTCGCGCAGGTCATTGCGGCTCTCAATTTTTTCCAATTTAAGCTGCTTATTCATGCCAAAGGAGATTTTTGGAAGACGCGTTTGGGAAAGGGAAGATGAGGCCATCGACTCTTCCTGTTTTTTTTGAGCTGCCTTTAAAGAAACAGCCAAAGGGGCCAAGATGGAGCCAGATTCGCTCTCTTGGCAATGCCACCCGGCATCTGGAGTGAGCTCGCAAGAAGCGCTAAAGGAAGCGGGCTTTTTTTTAAAGGCCACAAAAGCCGCCTCTCCTGAGGCAAAGACGCGATAGAGGAAATAGCCTTGAGAGGTCTGCATGCCCACTTCCACCCGCCTCCGCTCCAAGTCCAAGGTGGCTTTAAAGTCTTGCACGGGTTGGGGCAAGTTGAAGGAAAAAGCAGCTGAGAGCTTCCCGCGCGGCTGCAAAGGAGAAAAAGGCGCTCGCATATCCCAGATTTCTAAGCGCGCATAGAAAATGCGCAAGAGGTAAGGCGTTTCAGGTAGCCACAGCCACTGCGAGATTTTATGGGTGAAGGGAGAGAGTTTCTCTTGGATCACAATCGGCTTTATTTTCATCGGAGGAGGTCCTTGAGAAAGTTATAAGGAAGAGAGCACTTTGCCTTCTAGCCCAAGCGGGGTGTTAGAGGTCAGCTGCACGGTCGCCAACTGGCCGGGTGCCAAAGAGGTGCCAATCAAGCGCACAGGCAAAAAGTTCTCTGTATGCCCAAACGAATGCCCCTCAGATTCTTTATTTTCGACCAAGACAGTCATCTGCTGCCCGACAAATTTTTCTCTGAGAGCAAAGGCGCACTCTTCTGCGGCGCGCAGCAGGCGGCTTTTGCGCTCCATGATGACAGGATCGGGCACTTGGTTGAGGTAAGTGGCGGCCTTGGTCCCCTCGCGCTTAGAATAGGGGAACATGTGCACCTTGGCAAATTGCACTTCATGGATGGCCTCTAAAGTCTCTTGAAAGTCTTGCTCGGTTTCGCCAGGGAAGCCGACGATCACATCTGTCGTGCAAGTGAAATGGGGCAGAGCGCTCTTTAGCCGCTGAATCGTATCGAAAAATAGCTGCTTAGTGTATTTGCGATTCATCCGCTTTAAGATTGCATTGGAGCCCGATTGCAAGACGATGTGCATGGAAGGAGCGGTCGTTTTGCCATTGAGCACCGCTTCAATTAAGTCGTCGTCCACCTCATCGGGGTCGATCGAAGAGATGCGCAGCCGCTTGAGCCCCTCGACCGCGTCGACAGCCCGCACCAAATCGGCCAGGCGATCCGGAGTCTCTCCCTTTTTCTTGCCGCCGTCAAAGTCGCCAATGTTGATGCCGGTCAGCACCACCTCGCGGTAGCCGGCGCTGACGAGCGCTTCCACCTCGCTGATAATGGCTGAAAGGGGGCGCGAGCGCGAGCGGCCCCGCACGTAGGGGATGATGCAGTAAGTGCAAAAAGAATTGCAGCCATCTTGCACTTTGATGAAAGCGCGGGTGTGGCCATCAAATTGCTTGATGGCAAACTCTGGCATCTCTTCTTCGGGATAGATCAAAGAGAGCAAGTTTTCCTTCTCTTTATTGGGGACGACGGCCGATACGCCTTGGATATTTAAGAGGGCATCCCTATTTTTCTCTGCAGAGCAGCCTGTCACGACGATCTTGGCCTTGGGATTCTCGCGGGCCAGGCGGCGCACCTCGTAGCGGCTCGACTTATCGGCCATCTCTGTGACCGTACAGGTGTTGACGATGCAAAGAGAGGCCCGCTCCCCCTCTTGCGCTTGCTGGAACCCGAGCCCGATGAGCTGGTCTTGATAGGCCTGCGCTTCATACTGGTTGGTTCGGCAGCCGAGCGAGACGACCCTGTATTTTTTATCTAGATCCTGTTCTGGATCTTGTTGCAAATCAGCGGCCTGTTCCATCGCACCCCTCTCACCCTAAAAATTTGAAGACAACATATTTTTAAACAGCAAGAGTTTACGCGATTAGGCAAAAAAATTCAAATCCAACTTTGCCCCTTTAGAGCCCTCTATTTTAAAAAAAATGTTACCTCTCGCCCTTTTAAAATAAAAAAGTGGTATCTTAGGGCGTAACGACTCAGTTTGAGAATGAGAGCCAAAATAAGGACTGCCGCTATGTTTTCTACCCTTCCCTTCTTCTTTCAAGCAAATAGTCACTTAGAGCTAGCTCCGCATGAGAGGAAGGAGGAAAATCGGCGCGATCCCTCAAAGCTGCCTTTGCAAAAAGCCCCTCCTCTAACCACTGTTGACTGCCACCCATTTCTCAAAACGGTCGTCTTTCATCCGCCAACAGAGGGGCTTTCTCTTAGCTTTAAAAGGCAAGCTTATGCCCTCATGCATTTGATGCCAAATACGCTCAATGTATCGCACGCCTTGGCTGGGTTCACCCAAGCGCTGCGGCAAGAAAAAGAGCCCGCTGAAAAGCTCAAGCCCTTTCTCTTACTCTTAAAGACACATCAAACCATCCAAGGGCGGTTCAATTTTTTAGATCGCTCGGCTTCTTTTCATAACTACTCCACACATTGCTTACTGCCATTGCTGCTCTCAGACGAGTCCTTATCGGAGAAAATCAGTGAGAAAGACCTGAGAAAAATTTTAAAGAATGTGCTGCCGCCAAAGGAAAAAAGAGACCTTTTCGGTATCTCGCTCGTGCCCGGTCAAGAGGGCGAGAGCGAGATGCGGATGCACTCGACACTGAGCCTTTGGCTTCAGTTGCTCGAAAAACGGCCCTCTCCCGCCATCGAATCTTTCATCTGCGATTGGATTGCTAGCACCCCCCTCTTGCCAGCCAAAGTGCAAGGCATTGGCATCGACGATCCCCCCTTTAAAATACCGCTCTTTTTCCCTCTTTTAGAATGGCTCTCCCTCATTCCAGGGCTAAAAAATCCAAGAAACATCTTAGATGCGCTTATAGAACGGGCAGAAAAAAATGGAGACAGCTGGAATGACCTGGTCGCCTCCACATTGGGGGCATTTTTAAGGCAACTATTATTATCCTCTTATGGAACGGATGCAAGCCCTTATATCACTGGCCCCTATCTCGAGCTGCAAAAGCGCAAGGTTCAAGAAATCTTTGACCATTGGGAGACGCTGCGCTTAGATGTCACAAAAAGTTCATTTCAGCTAGAAGAAGAGAGTCCCAAGAGTTTGCTAATCTTAGCCTTTCGACTGAGTGAAGAGTTAGGCGCCCCCTTTCATCTCACGCTGCTCAAGAAGGGCGCCTCCTGGCTAGACGCCATTGCCCAACAAGCCAAGCTCACCAGCAAGCACCCGCTGATTTGCATGATCGACCCAAATCAGAGGCGAGGGGAAAACTGCCAAATTTTGGCCCTGCTCTACCGAGAGGTCCTTAAGCGCATCCTAGCTGAGGAGATGACGCCCCGCGGAGACTTAGAATATCTGATGCTAGCGGTCTTGAGCTACATGCAAAAATCCGATCAAAGAGTCGAGACCCCTTTAAAGGTTGAGCAGCTTCTCTCTCTCTATCATTCCAATCCGGAGACGTTCAACCACAACTTGCAATATCAGATTAAGCATGGCACCTTGATCAGCCCCCTTCAGCTCATCCAAAGCCTCAGCATGGTAGATTCGACAGCTGCAGAAGTAAACGCCTTTAAAAAATGGATTCACCTAAAAATTTTTTGAGCTTTTTTATTAGGAGGAGAAACTGATGCAAATAGAATCCCTTTACCACGAAGATCCATCCCTTATCTTTGCGCGCCAAGTGCGCCGCCTAGACTTTCTCTATAAAAATTCTCAAGGCATTGCAGATGGAAGTCGTTTAATCAAAGCGCTTAAAGCTGATTTCAATGCAAAAGACCCCTATCAGCCCTTTTTTCAGCAGCTGGAAGCCCTTTGGGCTACAGAAGGCTCTCATAAGATGCTGACGCTCTCTAAAAAGAGAACATACCTCAAAGTCGCTCCCTTTTCTTTTCTTGCCTATCATTTTAGAGGCAAAGGGCAGCTAGAAGAAATCCCAATGGAAGTTTTAGAAACCCTCTTTCAAAGGGTGCCTGAAGAGGAGCTTTCGCCCTATCAAAGCGGCGCCCTCTTTAAAGAGCGCCTCGGCCCCACATTGAAACTCATCTCTCCTCTCACAGTCTGGTTAAAGACCCTTAAAAAGACCCAATCTCCCTATCTCCTTTCCCTCCTGGTCAATAAGATTGGGCAAGAGGGATTCTTCCCAAAGCATTTGGCTAAAGTCGAAGGAAGAAGACCTGATCAATTTCCCCTCCCCAGCTTTCCTTTTCTAGAATGGCTGGCGCTCCTGCCATCGATGGAGCAAGGTGAAAAGATCGTTCTGGCGTTGAAAGCAAAAAGCGAGCTTCAAGAAGATTGGAACCAGCGGGTTTTAGAAAATTTAGATGCCTATGCCTATTTTTTAGAGAAAAATTTAACTTTAAGCGATTATGCACTCAACCAGGCTAAAAGTAAGCTGGGAGCGATATTTAAAGCGCTCCCCTTTTTAAAGATCGACGCCAATGCAGCGCTCAATAAAAGGCGATCCAGCGAATGTCACCTAAGTTTAGTGCTCAAGAAAAAGCAAAAGAGGGAAAACCCAGTTTCCCTATTAGAAATTTCCATTCTACTCTCTAAGCTCTTAGAAGAGACCTATTTTATAGACGTCATGAAAGGGGGCGCCTCTTGGATGAGCGCTTTCTTAAAGCTGGAGAGGGCAAACTTAGCAAGCCCCCTCATTCAAATCCTGCATGACAAAGACATTTCCAAAGGCACTTCAGGGCAATCTCTTAAAGCAATCCATATCGAACTAGAGAAGTTTTCTCAGCCAGGAGAAGTGCTGGCAGGCTCTTTAAAAGCCACTCTTACGTACTATCTTCTTAAAACTTTAGCTGCCCAGCACCTAACTTTGGCCAAAAAAATTCTCGACAGCTTCGATTCCGACCCTCAAGAAGTCCTCGCGCTCTGCCAAAAGTACGTGGGGGTATAAAAGACAAAGAAAGACCGATCAGATTGCTAGGTTGCTACCCTAGAGACCCGGGTCCGTAATTGGGTAGAGCCGCTGGAGAAGAAGGGGTCGACAAAGCTTTTTCTTCCATCTCTTGTTGGGCCTGAACCTGCTCCAAAATATTTTTTACCGTCAGCTCGATGACGCCTAAGAGCCCTTCTAACTGCCCATCGGTGCGGATTAGGCGAAAATCGCGGTCTCTTTTTAATGGGTAGATGAGATCGTAGAGCCAATCTGAGCTGAAATCGGGCAACGTCTTTGTGATGAGATACTGCTCACTCATCTTTTGCCGAGCCAGCCAACTGGCCAGCAAAGTGCCGGCTCGGCCTGCCCCCGATTGGCTTTGAAAGAGGATCCGCCCCGGATAGAAGCTGCTCTTCTCCTCGATAAAATGGCAAATCCCCTCTATATAAGCAGCTGGAGGAGTGACAAAGTCTTTCCACCCATCGATATGGATGAGGAGCACATGGGCGCGGCTCTTCTTTTGCTCATGGGCGAGCTCTAAATAATGGGCGCTCACCCCCGGTGGGCCAGCCTCTTTAAAGAGCGCTTGTAAACTATAGTGCGCAGCAGGCGATCGATAAGCATCATTTCCTCTTGGCCAATAAGGGACAAGAGCCGGCTTGCTGCAATCTGCCGGATGAGAACAGCAGATGACAACTTGGACTTCTTGCTCTAAAATCAACTGCCAAAAGGCATTGAGGGTCGATGCTGTGGGCAGCGCTGCGACAATCACCTCTCGATCGGGCAATAAATCCTGAATCCAATTCGCATGAAAATAGCTGCTAAAGCGCACCCGCGTCCTTTCTGGGCAATAGATCATCGGATCTGTTGCCTGTTGTTGCACCAAAGGGTGCTGCTCTAAGTTTTCCCTCGGAAAATCTTGCAAGTTGCAAAGGCGGCGTAAGAAGGAGCTGCTCGAATTTTTAAGCTGAGCGATCGACTCTAGACTCTTTGAAATCTGATCCACGGGGTTGATGCTAATCCGCCGAGACGAAAGGCTAAGCGGGGTATTCTGAGCGGAAAAATCGATGCTGAGAGAGTGCATCCATTCACTTAAAACTGGATTCGACTCTTCTAAAACAAAGGCATCGCCCTCACTCCAAAGCGAGCCCGGGGATGAGAGGGAAGAGGTGATGTCAGGAAACATAGGAAGAACCTTAAATAGTGTTTATCTAAAGGCATGGAGCCTTTCATACCTTGCCAAATTCGGCAAGGGACCATCCGAAGCGGCTAAAAGCTCGGGATCCATGCGTGCAGTTGCCCATTCAAAAATTGCGGGTAAAATAGCGGAAAAACTATTTTTTTCTTTATAAAGCAATGATTATCAAGTCTATGCTTATATTGTCATTGGGCCTACCGCAGGAACTGCGGGATGTAAAGCTTGTGGAGATGATGTAAGACCTTTCTTAGGCAAC
>JARBTN010000076.1 GCA_029240195.1 Chlamydiales bacterium | reverse complement strand
CCCTGCTTGCCAGCGGGGCCAAGTCCGCTGCCCCAATCCGATTCTTTGGCCGATTTGGAAGACCTGACAGGGGCCAAGCTCATTCCAAAGCTCTCTTTTTTGATCTACGACTGCATCGATCCGGCTTCGGGGCTATTCGCCCGGCTTCCCAAAAAATTGCAGGCGACAGATAACCCGCTCTATTTTAAAGATCTCGATGAAAATTATCTGAAAGCGGAAGTGTACCGGGAAATTGATCAGCCCCTCTTTGGAACGGCCTCCTTTTCAATTGGCAAGATCAAATGCCTCAAGGCGCCCAAGGGAAAAGGGGGAAAGGAGATTATCTTATGCCGCTTTTATTATCTTAAAGAGGGAAAGACTTGCTACACGGCGGTCGTCAATTGCCGGGGGCTGACCACCGTCTATCAGATGAACGACCAGCTTGTCGAGAAGGCGAGCCTTTATCTGAACCTCGATGGCGATCCTTTTCATGCTGCGCAAATTCCCTATCGCACGGATAAAATTTCGTGGCTGAAGATCCAGCAATCCAAGCTGAAGAGAATTGCCTGCCATGAGATTGAAGGGGAGGGGCGCCTTTTCTTAAAGACGAGCTATGCCTATGATGAAAAAGGGCATGTGATTGAGCAAGTGCTGACCGGCCGCTTGAGTGGCAAGTCCGATCAGCTGGAGACTTATAAAAAGAGCTATGAGTACTTGCCCGATGGCCGCTTGAGCGCTATTTTAGAAGATAATGGCAAGCGGATTTTGTTTCATTATGACGCCGAACTCGAACACCCCGCATCTGTCTACGTCGCCGACGCCGAGCGCATCTGGCTGCGCCGCTTTTATGAGCACGACTTTTTAAACCGCCCCATTTTAGCCCTCACAGACGACGGCTCTAGCCTCGATCGAAAGGACCTGACCGGCGTCTCATTGCGTTCATTGCGTCGCTCCCTTTATAGCGAAGACCTCTCTCTCTTAAATCGGCGTGAGATCGTGCAAGAGGCGATTATAGATGAAACAGGAAAAGAGCTGCTGCTTCACCAAGAGATGACCTACATCTCGCAAGACGGCGCTTTAAAGCGCAAAGACATCTATGGCGAAGAGGGCTATCTCTATTCATTGCATACAGAAGATGGCGGGCCTTGGATGGAAGCTAGGAAAACGGCCAACAACCAGCTTTTGAGCCATCTTTTATTGAAAAAGACGCGCCAAGGGCGCGTGTTGGATCAGCTCGACATGCTCTCTTCCTTGCATTCCATCTCTCAGTATGACGCCGGGGGGCGGGTCATCCGGCAAGAGAAAGTGTTTGCTGGCGGCCAGGAGGGGGAGCGTTATGAGTGGGACCCCTTTGATGTGCTGCTTAAAAAAACTGATGCCTTAGAGCAGGAGACAGAGTGGTCTTTAGACCCATTGGGCCGCACAAGCGTTGTTTTGCACCCTTTTTTAACCCTGGAAGGGGGAGGAAAGAAGCGCCCCTTTGTCGCCTACGAGTACGATCCCTTTGGGCATGTCGTCTTGGAAAAAGATACTTTAGGATATCTAAAAAAGACTGAATACAATAGCCGCGGGCAGCCGCTGCAAATCACCTATCCCGATGGCACCAGCGAGAGCTTTGAGTACCATCTCGATGGCTCTTTGGCTTTAAAAAGAGAGCGTTTTGGGTTGACGGTGGTCTACCAAAGGGATCTATTGCAACGGGTGATCTTAGAGTCCCATTATCTAGCTGACGGCTCTTGCTATCGTGCCATCAAACGGCGCTACAGCGGCTTTCACCTGCTCGAAGAGAGCGATGGGGAGCGTTTGCGCCTTTATCACTACGACAAAAAAGGACGGCTGGCGCTGGAAGAGGAGATCGCCTCTTCTCATCTGAAAACCCATTATAAAGAGTTTTCCCATGGCAAAGAAGTGCGCAGAGAAAAAGATGGCCATTTCCTATCTCTAGAGCGGCAGCATTTTGACCTGGAAGGGCGCCTTTTGGAGAAGCTCTCTTTGGATGAAGCGCAAAATTTGTTAGAGAGGGTGAACTACACCTACAATGAAAGGGGTCAGGTGATCTGTGCGGTTACCGAAAGAAAAGGGATGCCTCTTTCCCTGGAAGAGTATCGCTATGACGGTCTCGGTCGGCTGCTTCTATATAAGGATGCCAAAGGGCAAAGCACCCAATACAATTACTCCCTTTGCTATGATCCGTCTCTAGAGCTTTTCTTTAAGGTAGAAGAGCAGATTTCGCCGACCGGATTCAAGCAGGTGACAGAAAAAAACCATCTCGACCAAATTTTAAAACAGACACTCTACAACCCCTTTGGCCAATGCCTCTCCGTATGGCAGGGAGATCTGGATTTAAGCGGCAACCTCACCTTGGAGAAGTTCACCTCTTTAGAATATGGAAGCGCTCCGATGATGACGCGGCGCACGTTTGGGCCCTGCAACCGCTTGGAAAGCTTGACGCTCGCCTATGGATCGTCTAAGGAGCGGAAAGAGACCTATCAATTTGCCGATGGCCTGTTGGCTAGAACCATCAAGCCCTCTGGAATTTCAATTGCCTACACGTGGAATGAGCTGGCTCAGCTTAAGACCATGCACTCTTCAGACGGCTCTTTGGCCCAGCGCCTCAGCTGGGATTGGCAAAAATCTGAGCTCTCTGTCTTTGACGAGGTGCAAAACACCCATGCCAAACAGACATTTGACGCCGACCAAGGGCTTTTAGAAGATCACCTGGCCAATGGCCTTGTCGTATCCCATCTCATTGATCACAAGGGGGACAAGCGGCAGCTCATCTTGCCCGATGGCTCTTCAATTGCCTATGCCTTTAAAGGGCCTCTCTTGGCTTCTTTGACGCGCCTCAGCAAAGAGGGAGAGGCCCTCTACCAGCACCTCTACCAACCCTTTGATTTTAGCAAGCGCTCCTTTGTAGAGGAGCTTCCTTTAGGGCTTGGCCAGACACGCTACTCTTTTGATGAAAATCTAGCCCTACAAGCCATCGAGAGCCCGTTTCATCGCGACGTCGCTCTAGAGCGGACAGCCGATGGCCTCATTGCCAAGCGCTTAGTGCAACACCCTTGTCAGTCTCAAGTGAAAGAATATCGCTATGACACTTCAAAAGCGCTGAAAGAAGAGTCTGGCCGCCTCTATCCCGACCCGAGCTCCTCTTTCAATGAGCTGCACGAGAAATGTTCCGACAGCAAAGGCACCTATCGCTACGACTTGGATGGCAACCTCATCTTACAAAAGACCTCTCAAGGCAGCATCCATTTTAGATATGACGCCTTGAATCGCTTGATTGCCGCGGAGAAAAAAGGGAGCTGGAAGGAGCTCTATGGCTACGATTTTCTCGATCGCCGGATGACGCGGCAGCGCTTCATTTGGAATGGGGGATGGATTTCAGAGGAAGAAACTGCCTTTTTCTACGATCAAAATGAAGAGATCGGCTCTGCCGATGCCCATGGTCAGATCCGAGAGCTCAAAGTGCTCGGCAAAAATCAATACCACGCCCTGAAAGTGCCTGTTGCCATCGAATTAGAAGAGCGGATATTCATCCCTGTCCTCGATCGGCAAGGGTCGGTCATCTCTCTTCTTGATTCTTCTGGCAAGCCTGCCGCTTGCTACTCCTACACGGCCTTTGGAGAGATGGAGGCCCCCTTTGCTGCTGGAAACCTCTGCAGTAATCCTTGGCGCTACCGAAGCAAGCGGAGCGATGATCAGACAGGGCTTGTCTACTTTGGCAAGCGCTACTACTCTCCCGATATGGGATGCTGGACGACAAAGGACCCGGCCGGCTTTCAAGACGGGCCTAATTTGTATGCCTATCTCAGAGGAAACCCTTTAGAAAGGAGCGATTTGCAAGGGCTTTGTTCTCTACAAGACGGCTATCAAAAAGGATGGGATTGGATACGTTCTTTTTGGCTATCTGTCGATGCGTCCTTAAACCTGCTTGTCGACTGGTTTGCCGCCGATGCTCAATATGTCCAATCTGTCTTTGAGCACACCCAAATGCTGGCCAACTACATCTTCGGGCAGTTCACTCTATTTTTGATCGGCTACAAAATAGATCCGCCAGAGGTGGGCATTTGGGGGGAATTTGAGCTCTCCGACCAGCTGCGCCTGACAGCGATCAACGGCATTTTGAACTCGCGCGCCGACTGCATCGAATCGGTCGAGTATATCTCGCAGTCAATGGGCGGGACTCGAGTGCACTACGTCTACCACGCCTCGCAAGGCTACACGCAAGACCTTTTTAAGTGTGTGTTGGCCAAGTTCGGCTTTTCCACCTATCGGTCGACAGCTTTGGCCGACCTTTGGCTCAGCCTCTCTGAAGAGATGGGAGGAATCGGACAGGGCGGTTTGATCATTCACTTTGCCCATAGCCTTGGCGGAGCTGACACCTTGCAAGCCAGCCGCTCCATCCCCAAAGGCTTGAAAAAGATGATCCGCATCATCACCTTTGGATCGGCGTCTTTGATCGAAAGCGATGGGTTTGAAAGCGCCACCAACTACGTCTGCCGAAGAGATATCATCTCTTTTGTCGCCAGCCCCATCAACTACATGCGCTCTTTTTGGGACGACTCTCTGCGTGTCATCTTCTTGGGTTCTTTCATGAGTTTCCCCTTAGTCGATCATTGCTTTTCCAATGGCTACTATAATGCTACATGTCTCATCTTGGGCCCTCAATTTCTCGAGGAGTTCGACTTAAGCGTGCACTAAGCCTTGGAAGGGGTCTTTTTCATGGCTTAAGGAGAGTCTTTGGCATAAAATGGATTTGGCTTATAAAATGTATTGAGAAAAAAAGGGAATTTCTCTATATTAGTAACTTCTCTTAATGCACTGGTAGCTCAATTGGATAGAGTACCCGGCTACGAACCGGGCGGTTAGAGGTTCAAGCCCTCTCCGGTGCATTTTTTTTTATGATTCCTTCCCTTCTATTTCAAAAATTCCCTTCTCCACCTATCCAATAATCGATTCTCAAAAAAACAGGGATGGCGTAGAATTAACCCATCTTGATTTTTTCCCAAAAAACCTACGCTTGGAAGGAGATATCGCTATGGGAGTTCTAGTTGGAAGAAAAGCCCCTGATTTTAGTGTCAGCGCCGTCGTTGGCCAAAATGTCGTTCCAAATTATACATTGAGCAGCTTTAGAGGGAAATATGTCGTCCTCTTCTTCTATCCGCTGGACTTTACCTTTGTCTGCCCGACAGAGCTGCATGCCTTTCAAGAGGCTTTAGATGCTTTTGAAGAGAGAAATGTGCAAGTGATCGGCTGTTCGGTCGACAGCTGCTACAGCCATTTGGCGTGGTTGAATACTCCCAAGTCTAAAGGGGGGATTGAAGGGGTGACCTATCCCATTTTATCAGATTTAAATAAGACGATTGCCAGTGACTATGGTGTGTTGCACCCGCAAGAAGGCGTTGCTTTTCGCGGCCTGTTTTTAATTGACCCAGAAGGGGTTGTACGCCATCAAGTTGTCAATGACCTGCCGCTTGGGCGCTCTGTTGAAGAGACGTTGCGCATGGTCGACGCCCTGGCCTTCTTTGAAGAGAATGGGGAAGTTTGCCCGGCTAACTGGCGCCGCGGCCAAAAGGCCATGAAGCCCAATTGCCAAGGGCTTACAGACTATTTTCAAGATTAAAGGTTGCACGCTTTAAAAGACTTAATACCCCATCCATTTAATGTTGAGTTGTCAAACCGATGCGATAGCCTAACCACAAGGCTTTGGCACAGTTTGACAGGCATCAAAATTAAGTGGATGGGGCACTAGTGCCCGACTAAGTTTAATCCATCGATAGCCATTTCTTGCGCGCCCCAATCGATTTTTTGCGCCTTTCCCCTTTTCTTTTCTCTTCTTCTTTTTGCTGCAATTTTTTTAATCTCTTGCCTAGCAGTTTTTCTAGCTGCCGATCGACCATCTCTTTAGTTTGAGCAATCTGCTGCCTTTGCTCAAAAGAGAAGAGCTCGGGCAGAGCGAGCAACTTGCTCGAAACATTAGACGGAATATTTAGCATGCTATAGATGCGCTCGACTTGGCTTTCCATTTCCTGGTGCTTTTGCTGAATGCTGTCCCACCTCTCCTCATCGCTAGTGAGGGGAGCATCGGCCGGGGAAGGAGCCTCTTCTTTGGCATCAGCCTCAGTTTCTATCTGCCGCTCTTTTCTTAAAGAGGCGGCTTCTTCAAAAATGTTTTTAGCAAACAAGCTCATACGCTACAATAGTGGGGTTATTGGTCTTAAGACCGCAACCTAGCACCTTCTGTTTTTAATAGCAATCCTCTCAACTAGGGAGCATTTTCATGCCTTCGAAAAATATCGGCACCCCAGATCGCCTCTTTCGGCTTGGCCTGGCCATCGCTTTGACAGCCTATGCCTTCTTTCAAGGAAGCTTGATCGCTTTAGGATTTGCCCTATTTACCTACTATGAAGTCTTTGCCAGCTGGTGTGTCATCTATCAACTCCTCGGCAAAAATAGTTGCCCTTTGCGCTAAAGCGCAACTTAGAGGAGAGTGTCGATGGTATCTTTGAGGTGCCTTAGAGCTTGCCTAGCCTCTTTGGAGAGGCTGATTTTCTGCAGCTGTTTTAAAGACAGCTCGATTGAGCGGATGAGGTTGAAGGGCGAGGTATTTTGCCGCTTATCTGCTGTATTTAAGGGAAACCACTCCTGAATGAGGGCGATGAGAAGCTCTTGCTTTTGTTGGTGGTGGGAGGCGATGAGTTCGAGCTTTTTATCTAAATCGCCCTCGCGAGAGGCGAGGATGTAGGCCACTTTTTGCGGCATCTGTTTGAGGGAGTTTTTTAGCGCATCGGTCGGCATCTTTTGATAGAGGGAGTAGTAGGAAAGGGCGTTGTAGGCCGTTTTACGCGACCGAAAAGCTTTATTTAGCCATTCGGTGAACGGCTTTTTGCCATCGCCATAATTTTTTAGCAGCGTTTGGGCTTTATGGAGGCGTTCGCCGAGCAGAAGGATGCTTTGTCTGGAGATCGATTGAATTTCAGAGGTGAGGGTCTTGAGTTGTCTTAAGTCGGCTTGGATTTTTTCCTCATCGTTTTCCTCAGGGGCGTAATGCAGGAGGATTTCCTCAATTTCTTTTGCCTCTTCTTGCTCTAGCGCTTGCACGTCGAAAAGAGAGCGAAAGGCGTTTTTAGGCCCGCTTTGCCCCTGTTGGAAAGGGTTGAGAGGCGCATCAGAAGTCTTTGCTGATCGGGCCAAAAATTGTGAGGCTAGGGAGTTGGCTTTGGTCATGGTGCTTCTTCCTTTGACATGTTAGATTTTAGTCGGCCTTTTGAATGCGCTTTAAAAGCTCTTTAGTGAGCGCTTGGTAGTCGAGCGATGCCCTGGCGCTCTTATCCGTCTCGATGATGGGCTTGCCTTGCAAGATGGCGCGGTTGATGGCAATATCGCGGCGAATTTTAGTTTGGAATAGCTGATGGGGAAAGAACGACTCGATGGTCTCTAAGAAAGCGCGGTTGGTGGCCCCTTTGGCATCCCAGAAGGACATGATGATGCCGAGGCAAGAGAGGGTATGGTTTTCTTGGATGGCTTCATGGTATTCTTTGAGCCGTTTTAAGCCAAGCAGGGAGTAGGGCTCCGGAGTGAGGCAAATGATCGATAGGCTGGAGGCGAAGAAGGCCGATTGCGTGAGCCAGCCTAAGGAGGGGGGGGTGTCGATGAAGCAGTAGTCATAGTCCACTGTCTTAAGAGCTTTTTTAAGTCTCTCATGCCCATAGAGGTCGTTGACAATCGGCGCCGTAGCTTCAATGCCGTCTAAGAAGATGTTGGCTGGGACGACCTCCAATCCTGGGATGCTTGTCTTTTGGATCACCTCTTGCAGCGTTTTTTCCCCTTTGAGCACAGCAGGAAGAGCTGCCAAGCAGTCGGGGCCCACGCCGATGCCAGTGCTTAGGTTACTTTGGGAGTCGGAATCGATCAAGAGCACTCGTTTTTGATGGATCTTTGCCAAGATGGCCGCCACATTCAAAGAGGCCGATGTCTTTGCCGTCCCTCCCTTAAACGAGCAAAATGTCACTGTATGCATAGGGCGTCCTTCCATTGAATTGGTTTTTTTGTGTAACGTTACACTCGCTGAAGCGAAAAGCCTGGGGCATGGCTAAAATTTTAGTTATTCTAGCGCCTGAATGCCCCTCTTTGCAATGGCAAAATCGGCTCTCTTCAATGCCTAAAGCAAAGAGCTTCTTGAGCCTCTTCTCGTTGATGAGATTTATCGCAGCGCGTATAATTAACTTTTGCACTTTTAATAGAATCGGTTCTTAATTTAAAGGTGTTCTTGAACAAATACTTCATGAGGCGCGCCCTATGCTTCCGCAAATTTCTAACAGCTATTCCCGATGCCAAAGCGGCAAAGATTTCGAACGTTTGCTGGCTCGCTTGAGTCCGCTCGGCCTAGAAGGACACGAGCATTTAAAAGTCGAATATATAAATAGTGGAGAGGGAAGAGGGGGTTGGGCTCTCTCGACTCAGGCAAAGCCGTGCGGAATCGGGCGCCTCTTCAGCTGGCTCTTTAGAAGGGAGTCGGCAAATATCGACCAGACGGCCTCTGTCATGGCGCAAATTTTTTTACAAAATGCGCCTCTCATCAAAGCGAAAAAGCCTCTTAACTGGGCCATGATGCGCGAAGTGCTGCTGGGGATTCAAGGGCGCATACGCCGGCCTTGCTTGGATTCGGCCATTGATCAGGTATTGATTCGAATTGCGCATAAAGAGCTCCTCTGCCTGACCAGCTCTTTGCAAGAGGAGTATTTAGAGGCCGGACCTTTGATCTATGAGCGCGCTAAAAAAGAAGAGGAAAACCGAATCGATGCGCTTTGCTTAAAGTATGAGCATCAAAAAAATGCGATCATTGAAGAGATGGCCTTTTTGACGGAGCGAATAGGCAAAGAAGCCAAAAATTTAAAGGCAATAGAAAGCGATCTTCAGCGCAAACAACTTAAAATGGTCCTATCCAATCCAAAGGGACATGTCATAATAGATTGGCGAGAGGAGTCGCCAGGTTTTAATGCTCTCTTGCGCACTAAAGAGGGCGATGTCTTTACCCATACCGCAGTTTTAGAACCCTGCCCCTATTTTAAAAGAAAGCTCCATCAGTTAAGCGAGCTGCCTTGTGAAGTGGGAAAAGATGGGCAATCGCGTCTTGTCCTTGAATTCTACGATTTTCCTTTAAGCGGCATTCTTCTGCTCAATCGATGGTACTGGAACGCTTCTTTGCCTGAGAATTTAAGCCTCTCTGAAAGCCTCGATTTCTTGTTCGTGGCCCACCATATGAAAGAGCGTCTATTGCAAACATATGCTGAAATTAAATTGATGGAAGCGCTATCTCCCAAACAATTGGTCGAATACATTGTGCCCAATAATCGCCTAATTGAAGAGACACTTATTCCTGAAAAGGCGGCGCAGATGGCCGCTAAACATTATACAGAATGGGCAAGACTTGGGTTTTTTGACGCCGTCTCTCAGCGCGCGCTCACTCTCATTTTAAAGAACCCTCTGCTCGTTGCCGATGAGGCCAAATTATTTGAGAGCCTTTTCTCGATTTTAAAGCGGCGCGGGCTTAACCGCGAGGAGATGGCTGATTGGCTGGGGGCCCCGCTCAAAGAGGGGGATAAAGATGAACGTCCCTTAGAAAGAGAGACCCTTTTGCACCACCTTCTCTTTGAGCATATCCCCTTAGATAAGGTGCTCAGCCAAGGCATTCCTCTGGCCATTGAGCTCGCTCTTGAAGCGCATGATATCGCCTTTTCGCCAAGGCCTAAGCGCAGATTATTTAGAGCGCCACTTCCTAACTCAGGGAGCTTCGCTCAAAGGAATGGACATCGAACATAACGCTGCATCAGCCAGATTCAACCGCGAGGAAGAGATGTTTAAACATGCAGGCCAAGAAGTCGATATCTACCAAAGTTCATGGGGCTTTAAAGCTCTTTTGGATGACCTATCTCAGATTGGCAAGCAAAACCATGAGCAGTTCAAAATTTGCCAAAGGGAAGGGCGCCTTTCCCTCGCCACGGTTAAAAAGAGCCACTGGCTGTTGCGCCTCATTGAATGCCTGATTGGCAAAAGAAAGAGCCGGCGCATGGACCGGATCGCCGAGGTATTGGAGTCGCTCCTTTTAAAAAACAGCGTCCATATTAAAGCCAAAAATCCCTTAAATTGGTCCCGGGCGCGCCATTCTCTACTGCTGCTCAAAGGGCGCTTTCGCAAATACCCTCAGGCTACTGCAGCCATAGATCTCTGCATAGAGAAGATTAGCCGCAAAGAGCTGGAATGCCATCAATGCTCAGTAAAAAGCGTCTACAAAGAAAGGGGAATCGCAGCTGCTCGGGCCCTTAAAGAGGGGTCGTTAGAACTCTCTCAAAGCCAGCTAGCTCTCTTTCGCCAGCAAAAAAAAGAGCTGGAGCGTCAAATGGACTTCTTAAACCGGCAAAATGCCGATGCCCAGCAGCAGCTAGAAGAGGTTGAGGGTTATTTGCAGCAAGGGCCACAAGAAGCGTTTCCTTTCTCTATCATATCAGGTGCTACGCGCTATCATAGCTGCTACGACCATTTTATAGATAAAAAGGGCTTTTTTAACGCCATCTTGCGCAGCAAAAAAGGGGATGTGCTGGTCAATACCTCCTTTTTAGAGGCCATGCCCTATTTTAAAAATACGCTGCGCTGCTTGGGGCAGCAGGTGATCGAGGAAAAAGAGGGAAAGCACTTTTTGCTCTTCAATTTTCCCTCATTTTCTTGGAAAAGCGTGAAATTTTTTAAAGAATATTGCCAGGGGCTCTTTTTGCCTTCCGTTTTGGAGGGAAAAGAGTGGCTCGGCCTTTTAAAACTGGCGCATTTTACAAATCACCAAAAACTCCAGGATATGCTAGAGAATTCTTTGCTGCAAAGGCTTCCTCCAGAGTCTTTAATCGAATGGATCGATTCCAAAGATGATTTCTTCGAGCAAACCCAGATTGCCCAAAAAGCTGCTGAAAAGGCCGCAAGCTGCTATGCCGATTGGGTGGAAAAAGGATTTTTTAGAGCCGCTTCAAAGCGCGCGCTCGGCCGCATCATCAAGCTCCCTCGATTGTCGATTCTGGGTGAAAAGCCCCTCTTAGACTCCCTTCTTACAATCGCCAAGCAAAAGGGCTTCAGCCCCGAAGAGGCGAGAGAGTGGTTGAACCGACCTTTTATGGAGGAAAATGGCACTTTTTTGAGGGCCGAAGAAAGGAGCGGAGTCGAAAAGACCCTCTTCTGCCACCCGATCTCAATTGCTAGAGGTTGATGGGACGCCGTTTGATGCGCCGCCCCTCCTAATTTGCAGGAATTCGATGAGAGGAACAAGATAAAGGCGAAAACCATTAAGGGACAATTGCAAATAAATGATGTTTGCCTCTAAACTACTTTGCAGGAAAAAGTCTTAGATTGCCTTTAAAATAGGGAGTAGGATGAGCTATTTAGAAGAGTTTCAGCTGCAGGTAGATAACAGAGATTTTCAACGACTTCTTCAGTTGTGGCAAGAGTATTGCGCCAATGATGTCGTGGATGTTGAGGAGCTGCTCAAGATCTTGGAAGGAATTAAAAAATCGGATCTGGCCCTCCAGTTTGGTCGCTATGTGGAAGATATCATTCCCCTTTGCTTCACATTGACCAATAAAAATGATATCTATAGCATTTTAAAGCTAGTTCTCGATATCGAAACCACCAATCACCAACAACTGGCCGACCTCGCTTTGCAAGTGCTCAAAGATCGCTATGGCGAGCAGCCTTATTTCAGCGATAAAATTCGCCTCGTCGGATTGCGCAATAAAGGCAATTTTCAAGGCGCCATCTCCCGCTATGAGCTTCTCTCCCACATCGATAAAGGCAAGATTGTCTATCATACAGCAGGCTGGGGCACGGGCGAGATTTTAGATTACTCTTTAGTGAGAGAAGAGGTGATCGTCGAGTTTGAAAATATCTCAGGGCGCAAGGACCTTTCTTTTGAAAAGGCCTTCAACACCTTAATTCCTTTAAGCGATACCCATTTTCTAGCCAAACGCTTTAAAGATCCCGATGCCTTTGAGCGCGAAGCAAAACTAGATCCCGTCAGCGCCATTC
>JARBTN010000075.1 GCA_029240195.1 Chlamydiales bacterium | reverse complement strand
TTGAATTCCCTAAACAGCAGGGCAAAGAAATTGCCGAGCAGCTCGATAACTTATCCAAGCAAACCGGCACAGACAAGCAAAAATCCGAATGCGAACAGCAGATCCTTCTCGGGTCTAAGACGGCCCCCCATTCTGAAAAGCTGGCAAATTACGTGCAGTACTGGGCCCAAGATATCTGCCTCACCATTCCTGACTCTCCAGGAGAATACCTGATGATCGATAAAGAGGGAACCGCGCTCAGAGTGTCAAAAGGAGATATCGAAGAGGGAATCCGCATGAAAGAGGAGAGGCAGGGCGAAAAAAAATTGTCGAGGCAGCTATTTGAACTAGAAGATCTTTTTCTCGACCCGGCTCAAACTAACAAAGGAAAGGAGCTGATGATCTATAACGGGTATCGCCTTTTAGATAGAAGCAAAGAAACGGTTTTAGATGGAAACCTCTACTTAGAATCAGAGAAAAATCCAAGTCACTATTTCGTCGTCGATAAAAAAGGCAGCGTCAACACTGTTCTCAAAACAGACTTTGAGAGACTTAAGTTGGAAGCCGAGCAAAAAGAATAGTTGTTAAAAGGGCAAAAATCTTTTAACGAATAGAGCCCTTGGCAAAAAAAAAATAAACGGTCTATGGTCAAAAATAAATAGACCGTTTAAATTTTTTATCGCCAAGGGCTTTTTTCATGAGAGTAGAGAGACATACCGTTTCAGCAGCATTCAGCACAACAGGCTATATCATAGCCACCCCTCCTCTAAAGGCACTGGATCTTTTCTGCCATGGCCTGCTTCGCTTTAAAAATAGCTCATCTCAAGCCACTCAAGCAAAGCGCTATAGCCAAGCAAGCAAATTATCCAAAAAAACCTTGGGCGTTGCCTACATGGCAACCGGAATTGCCGGCTTTGCCCTCCTACTGCCTGCCTACATAACAGGACAGACGCTTCGGGCTATAGGCGATCCTAAATTGAGGCACCTAGCGCCGGCCGAAGGGGCAAGCGCTTCTGAAGAGGTGGAAAACCCCGTCGAGAGAATGCCCGGCTCCCTCTCCCTCTTTAACTTAAATGCTGCACTCGGCGGCAAAATTCTCTATCCCGTCAATTTTGGCGGAACCCCCTTTGGTGAAATTTCTTTAAAGAACCGGGCAAATCAAATCGTCGACCTCATTTTAAACGAGCAAGCGGACGTGGTGACGCTTCAGGAAGTGTTCGACCCCAAAATCGGCAGACACATTGCCCGCAGGCTATCAGAGATTGGCTACGAAGCCTTTTACAATGCCGGCTCCTCTTATAAAGGAATGGTCGGATTTAACAGCGGGCTTTTGACCGCAGTGAGGATTCGAGATGAAATTGAAGTGGAAAAATGCGACTTTCACGCCTACAGCGACTCGGCCAATGTCGACCGTTTTGCCGCCAAAGGCGTGCTTCTCGTCAAATGCCTCATCGACGGACAAGAAGTGGTGATCGCCAACACCCACACCATGGCCAGCGATCCGGAATTTGGCAAGGAGATTCGAATTCGCGACGCCCAAATCCAAGAGGCGCGCGCCTGGATTCAAGATTTTGCTGAAGACGCCCCGACCCTCTTCTGCGGCGACTTCAATTGCCATGACCACGGGGTCAATCAAGGCAAAGAATGGCTGGCCAATGAAAAGAATGAGGCATTCGGCATCAGCGATACCGCGCGCGACTATCTCAAAGAATTTGCCGAAAACTACCGCTTCAAAAACCCCGCAGAAGACAGCTCACTCCCATTTGAGGTGATGCTCGTCGGCAGCGGAGTGGAAGACGCCTACTTTGCCACTCAATTTTCAGAGATCTTACAAGCCCTATCTCAAGAAAGCAAACCGGAAACAGCCCTCACCCCCGCCCTCTTTTACTTCTTTAAGCGCCTCTTGCGCGATCGCTATGCTATGCCGGACATCAAGCTTCCGCTCGATCAACTCCTACAAAAGCTGGACCCCCTCTTGCAAAAAGAGGTGAAACTGGTCGCTGAAAATCGACTCCTGCCCGTTCCCACCCCCGAAAATTTGGAAGAGACCATCGCCATCTTATTGCAAGGGCGCGATCAGGCGGATATTTTAAGCGAGCTAAAGATCCTAGAGCCCATCTTGGCCGCTCAGGGGCTCGACACCTCCAACTGGCAAGAGATGACGTCGGAAGAGCTGCGCGATGAGTTAAGCTCGCTCATTCCATGGCTCCTATCAGGAGAGGTGCCCATCGAAGAACTTCCGGATGCCCTCATCGCCGTCAATGAAATGAACTTCTACCGCGAGCTGCAAAAAACCATCTTCGGCAAAAACCGCAACGACCGGGTCTTTCATCAAAAGAAAGGCCTGTCAGGGTTCTACACTGTTCGCTATGAGTTCTCGAACCTCTCAGACCACCTCCCCATCACAGGGATCTATCAAATTGAAAACAAACTTGGCAAACAAGAGATGTAGCGCTTAAAATTAAAAGCAAAAAATAAAAAGAAAGGCCAAAGGGCTAGCCCTTTGGAATCCCTAAAGATTAAAAAAAAGCCTCATTTCCATTGCTGACGCAAAGGAAATGAGGCTTTTTCATTAACTTCTCAAGCGGCCAAGCGAATGTTGGTATTTTCCGCAATGTAGTTGAGAGAACGGTAGCGCATATAGATGGCATAGGCCAGGATACCTATAAAGCAAATGACCAGAAGGTAAAACGACTGGTGCAATCCATAGCTATCGGCCAACGAACCTTGCAGGAGCGGAAAGATCGCACCACCGATGGAGGCCATATTTAAAAAGCCTGTCGCACGGGCATTGCCTCGCTTTTGCTCTTGCACACCAAGAGCGATGATGGTCGGATAGAGCACAGAGTTAGAAAAGCCCATCGCCAACATAGCCCAAGTGGCGACACTGCCGCTATTGCCGAGGGCCGTCAAAAAGAGAATCAGCCCGATAAAAGCATGGATAAAGAGGACTGTGTATGGAGCCACTCGCTTGAGGACGCTAGCGCCAGCAAAGCGACCCGCAACAAAACCTAAATGGTAGATGATGAAATAGCTGACAGCCAGCTCCAGGTTTAATCCGCCGCCAGAAGGGTCCTCTAAAAATTTGACAATCGAACTATCGAGGCAAACTTCCATACCCATATAAAGAAACATGCACAAAAAACCGCCGATAAGAGACGGAGTGAAAAAAGGCGCCGATTCAGCAGAAGCGTCCGCTTCCAAACCGGGATCTCTCTTTTCCGCTTCAAAATCATGGCGCGTAGGCAGCAACCCCAGCCTATAAAAGGTGAAAGCTAAGATGCTCCAGATGAAAAAGAGGGTGAGGTAGGCCGACGAGGGGACATAGCTACTTGGCAGCAACTTCATGAATAAGGTCGAAATCAGGACAGGAGCGGCAACAGAACCTACGGAGTAGAAAGCCTGAGCTAGGCTAACTCGGCCAGACTCGGTGGCCTTGGCCCCAACAGACATCGCATAAGAAGCGCCGGCGACTAGGAGCGCCTTCACACCGCCGCCAAAGAAAAATAAAGAAGCTAAAAAGCCATAGTAATTTTGCAGTGAATGAGATACCGCCATCATCAGACAGCTGAGCGCGCTGATAAATAAGGCATAGAGGACGCCTGGGCGATACCCATACTTTTGAATGGCCGATCCAGCTAATGGAGCGCTGATGAGAGACGCTAAGAAGAAGCAAGTCGGAGCAAACATAGCTTCTGTATAATCGAGCCCAAACCAATCCTGGTTCATCGAAACAAAGATACCGTTGCTTTTAGTGGCAAAACCGGCCGCAAGAAGAAATAGCTTTGTCCTATTCAGTGCTTTTGATGTCGCTAATTCCAGTTCTTTTGTTCTCATAGCAATCAAAGCTGCCTTTTTCTTAAAAGTTCTTAAATCAAGAAAAGCGCCTTTAGCTTTAGCTAAAAAAGCGCTCCCGAAAAAAATAATTCTCAGGCTCTCTCGATATTGAAAACAGATGTGAGGGATAGGTTCATTTAAAAATCAGTGAAGGAGGCGCATTTTTTAAGAAACAGAGAACTCACCGAACAAAAAGATTTTTTTTACAATCATATAAAATCTTTCCGAAAAAAACAACGCCTATTTTTGATCGCCTGCGCGGTAATATAAAGAAAAGGAAGCTCTTAACTCCTCTTTTTGCTCTAAAGCCTCTTGAAACAGCGCCTTTGAGCGCCTTTTTTGCAAAAACAGCTCTAAAAAGGGGATACAGCCAACCTCTCGCGCCTCTTTAAGGAGAAGCGTCCCCGTCAGCTGCTCAGTCCAGCCGCTAGAAAGCTCGCGCTGCCCTTGAAGCTCAAAGCCAGTTTCCCCCGCCCCCACTTCAGACAGCGGTTTAAAAAATGGGACGAGCGCAAGCGGAGATCTTTCTTCGGCAATCTGCTCTGAAAGGAAAAAAGAATAAGACTCAGGACTTGCCAGATAGTCGGATAGAAAAGAAGAGCTGCCAAAAAGCTTGGGATGGAGCAGCGCTTTTTGCAGAAGCTCACAGTTTGAGAGCTGACCAATCCGGCCGCTCTCTTGCAAATAAAGATGCAGAGGGTTTTGAAAGAGGGCATGGTCTTTTTGCACTTCGAAATCGCTTAAGTCGATGTTAAAGAGAGCAAGCAGAGCCTCCCCGCCTCGCCCGCTCGCCTGGTAACGGATATGCTCCCCTTCGCGGGTGAAGGTTAAAAGGGAAACATCGCCAAGAAAGAGCTCAAAGCGATCGATGCTCGCTTTATAGACCATGCCCTGACTTGCAGACCCGATCGGCTGCAAAGAGAGAGCCAAGGAGAGCTTGCGCGCGCTCGGAGCCTTTTTTTGGTCGCTGCAACTCGTCTCCAGATGCACTTCTACTTTAGAAAGGCCCGCCACTTGCCAGCGCTCCACTCTAGGGCTCTTTAAAGAGAGGTAATAAGCAGCGCCCCAGATCAAAGCCCCTGCCAGAAGAAATGAAAAAGAGCGGTAGGATAGCGAGAAAGCAAGTTGCAAAGCCTCTCACCCGCCTAAAAGGGATTCGACTCTCTTAACCCGCTCGAGCAGCTTAGGCAATCCTTTTAAAAGCGCCTGCTGGCGCAAGTGCTCTTTTAAAGGGATTGCAGGATGCCCTCCATACTTTTCCTTGGGGGTCAGCAAAGACTTGGTCACGCCAGAGCTTGCTGCAACCATCACCTGATCGGCAATTTCCACATGACCGACCACACCCACCTGGCCGCCAAGCACGACATAGCTTCCTGTGCGCGTAGAACCGGCAATTCCCACTTGGGAGACAATGATATTGCCGACTCCAATCTCTACACCATGGGCAATCATGACCAAATTGTCGATCTTGGTGCCGCGGCCAATGCGGGTCGCTTGAAAGCGCGCTCGGTCAATGGTGCTATTTGCGCCCACTTCGACATGCGATTCGATGACTACCTTGCCCAATTGCTCTAACTTCTCATGGACGCCCTGCACGGTCTGATAACCAAAGCCGCAGGCCCCAATGACAACTCCCGGCTGCAAGATGACATGGTCGCCGAGCTCGCACCCTTCGCGCAGCACCACGTGGCTGTGAAGGTGGCAATGCCGGCCAATGCGGCAGCCAGCGCCGATAGAGACATGAGAGTCGATGCGGGTATGGTCTTGCACCTCCGCATACTGATCGATCACGGCATACGGACCGATGGAAGCTGTCGGCGCAATGCGGGCTCTCTCATGGATGACAGCAGTGGGATGAATGCCCATAAAGCCGCTTTTTAGCTTCTCATCATTTAAAAAGAGGCAAATCAGCCGCTGGAAAGAGCGGTTGGGATCGGCTGAGATGAGGACATTTTTATGAGGGGGAGGTGGAACATCCCGGCCGATGATGATGACACCGGCCTGAGAGGCCTCAAGTTTTTTCTGATAGAGAGAATTAGCCAGAAAAGACGCTTGCTCAGGCGTCGCCGACACTAAGTCGGCAATACCTGATATCTCTTTAGCTTCATCGCCCAAGAGCTGGCAAGAGGTAATCTCGGCCAATTCCTTTAAAGAGAATTTCTTTTGAGGCATGAGTCTTTAAGCCTCTTTATTTTTCGCTTCATCGGGCGCAGATGTAGTCGCCTCTTGCTTTTGGCTCTTTTCATAGATTCCATCCATCACTTCGACGACCGCTTTTGTGATGTCTAAAGCTGGCTTATAGAAAAAGCAAGAGTCCTCGCTAAATACCATGTCGATATTTTCCCTTTCAGCAACTTCCTTTGAGGCCTGAGATAGAATCTCGGAAATCGATTGCAGCATGCGGATATTGGTTTGCTGCAGCAGCTGATAGTATTGGTTTTGCGCAAAAGTGAACTCTTGGCTCAACTTGCGGAACTGCTCTTTGAGATCCGCTTCAGCTTCTTCAGAGATGCTATCTAAGTATTCGTCGTTAAATTTGGAGGAGATGTCGTTGAGCGACTTTTCCCGCTCTTGCAGCGACTTATCGATCTCTTTTTTCATATCCTCAAAGCGGCGCTGTTCATCTTTGCCCATCTTAGAAATTTCCAAGCAGTTTTTAAAGTTGACAATTCCCACTTTAAGAGAAGAAGACATCGAAACGGCTGGAGAGGAAGAAGGAGCTGCGGCGGTTTCTTCTGCACCCTCTAAAGAGCCTTCAAATCCCAAAACGAATACGGAAGCGAAAGCGAGCGATTTTAATGAGCGATTCATCCAGCGGCTGAGATGCGCGAGTGTGGCCATAAGTTCTCCTAATCAGTTAAAGGCAAAGTCTTTTTTCAAACTAAAGCTTAGCAAAATAATCATTTGCTTAGGAAGCATAGTAGCGGTTTACTTAGAAAAGTAAAAGAAATAAAAAGCACAAAAAGCGCCCCAAGAGCGCTTTTTGATGCCTAATCTAAATCCTTGCCAAATGGAGCGGCCCTTAGAAAGCGCCGCCGATGGAGAAGAAGAAAGTCTCCTTCTGATCCCCGTCCTTTTTCTTTAGAGGATAGCCCAAGCCAAATGTCAGTGGAGGGGCGCTTTGGAAAACGCGGAAGCGCGCGCCGCCGCCAACCGACCAGCGCATCGAGCCCACCGTCAAAGCCTTATCGCTCAAGGCGCCGCCATCTAAGAAGGAGAAGAAGTGGACGCGGCTGGTCAGCTTCCAGTCATACTCCATGGAAAGGAGCACGGAGGAAATTCCGCCTTTTGGCCCTTGATCCATAGGAACAGCAGGAAGATAAGCACCTGGAGCTGCTGGAGGGGGAGGAGTGGGAATCGTGTATTTATAGTGAGAGATATCTCCTATAAACCGATTGCCAATATGCCCAGAAGAAAATCCGCGCACCGATCCCTCACCGCCAAGAAAATAGCGTTCATCTAAGGGAATTTCTTTGAAAGAGGTATTGCCATAAGGAATTACAAAGCGCGCATCAAAGCGCATTTTCAGCACATGGTTTCCTACAATCGGCTGGTAGTAGCTGTTGAGATACTGAAAATTGGCAAACTTGTACTTGCCGACTGGCCCCACAATTTCAGCATCCAGAGAGGACATGAAGCCGCTTCTCGGCTCATAGGGGTTGTCGCGCGAATCGTAGAGAAGCCCCCAGCCGAGACCTGCCAATGCACCATGCCGATGAATTAATCCTTTTAGATCATCATCTAAATTAATATTAGGAGGATACTCATCCTTTTTCTTGTCCTCTTTGAAGACCGTGTGGGTGGTGCTCGACTTAACTCGCAGATGGCTGCGGGAGCGCACAAATTGGTTGATGGGATAGGAGGCATGGATCCGCCCGCCGATGTAGCGCACTTCGTAATCGCCTTGCGAGTAGTAGCGTCCGCTCCCCCGCTCTAGGTCGAAGCCGACCATCCATTGGGTATCGTTAAAGAAGGGCTTGGCCCAGCTCAAGACATACTCGTTGCCGCGCTGGCCGATGGTGGCGCTCAAATTGAGGTATTCGCCGTTGCCGCGCAGCGCCATCATCCCGTCATCTAAGAAAGTGGCAAGGCCGCGGTAGTTGAAGTTTTTCTCCATCATCTTCAAGCCGCCAAAGACCTTCTCGGAGTTGCTAAATCCGGCAAAAACCATGAAATTGCCCGTCTCGGTCTCTTCCACTTCGATGTGCACATCGCGGAAATTGCGCGAGCGCTCTTTCGAAGCATTGACGGGATAGACGTTGACCTTGCTAAAATAGCCGATCATCATCAGCTTTTCTTCGGTCTTTCTCATTTTTTCTTGGTCAAAGACGTCGCCTGGAATAAGCAAGCACTCATGCAAAATGACAGACGCTTGGGTGCGCTGATTGCCAAAGACGCGGATCAGCCCGACCATGAACTTCTCCCCCTCTTCGATCTTGACCTGAAGGCTGTAGACAGGGCGATCTTCGGCAAGCTTTAAATCGTAGGTGATCAGGGCGTCGATGTAGCCGCGCCGCCCGTAGAAGTCGTTGATCGCTTGGATGCCGTTGCGCAATTTTTCCGGGCTATAGCGCTCCCCTTCTTGCAGGTTGAGCCGCTTTTCAAGGTCGCTCGTTTGAAAAAGGGTGTTGCCCACAATGGAGATCTTGCCTAATTGATAGATGTCCCCTTTGTCAGCCGTGATCTCCAGATAGATCTCTTTTTCATTTTTAGCCGGCAAAATTTGGATATCCACTTTGGCGTCGGCGTATCCTTGATTTTGCAGATAATTGATGATCACCAGCTGATCGTGCTGGGCCAGCTCTTTTTTATAGATGCCGTCTTCGCCAAATAAGCTGAGCAAAGGCTTCCAGTGCTTGGTCATCATCAAGTCAATGCATTCGCTCTCCTCTTCCGAGGTGAAGTTTTTAAAGAGGATCTTGCTGATGCGGCCTGAGCGCCCTTCTTTGACATCGATCAAGACGTCGACGGCATTCTTATTTTCAACAGGCTCTAAGCGATAGTTTAGTTCAGCTTCAAAAAATCCTTTTTTGACATAATAAGCGCGCACTTTGCCAAATGCTTTGATAAAGGACTGCTTGTCAAAGAAATTTCCAGGGTGGATGCCAAGCTCTTTTTGCAAGCGTTTCTCTTTCATCTGCTCGAGCCCTTTCCATTGCACCGACCGGATGAAAGGCTTGGGCCAGATGTAGAGGGTGATGAATACTTTTTGCTCTTTAATATCCAAAGTGGGCTCGACCCGGTCATATTCGCCGGCCAGCAACTTGATATCTTGGTCAAAGTCGAGATGGGAAAACGGCTCGCCCTCTTTTGTCTTTAGGCGCGCCACGACCGACTCTTTTTGCAGACTAGCGTCGGAGCGCATCCACTTCACAGAGATCGATCCCACAGAGAGTGTTTTTAAAGGGGATTCTTCGACCGCCTGCAAAGAAGAGATCGAACAAGAAAAAGCCATCCAGACAAATAAGAGGCGAAACAGGCATTGCATCATTTTTAAACAGTCCAATTCATAAAAATTAAAAGGAGGAGCGCCCATCGAAAGCGCGGGCCAAGGTGCCGCCATCGACATATTCCAAAGAGCTGCCCATCGGCATGCCGAAGGCCAAGCGGACGATCTTTAAAGGAGAGTCTTGAAATTCCCGCTTCAAGAAAAGAGCGGTCGCGTCCCCTTCCAAAGTCGAGTCAAAGGCTAAGATCATCTCTTGCACAGGGTTGGCCAAAAGCCGCGCCTTTAAATGTTCAATCGTCAGCGCCTTCGGATGGCGCCCCTCGATTGGCGAGAGAAGGCCCCCCAAACAATGGTAGAGCCCTTTAAAATGGCCCATGGCTTCAATGGAAAAGACATCTTTTGGATAGGCGACAACGCATATAGCCTGGGAATCTCTTTTCTGAATGGCGCAAAAAGGACACTCTACATCTGCCTCTTTGAGGCAAAAGCAAGTGGAGCAAGGAGCAATCTTTCCCGGAATGGCGCCGACAACAGCGGCGAATTCCTCGAGGTGCTTTTGTTGCCAGCCAAGCATGTGAAAAGCAAACCGCTCAGCGCTTTTGGCGCCGACGCCGGGCAGCTTTTTTAAGACATCGATCAGTTTGAGCAGGTGCTCTGGAATGTAGGAATGACGCATTGGGCCTTTAGCTTTAAAATAGATCTATTCCGAGCAGGCACTATAACATAATGCCCCTTTATAGTTGAACGAAAAGCTCAAGAGAAAGAGATCAATCCTTAAAACTGGCCATGCCCGCCCCCTTTCCGGCTCCCAAGGCTAGCAGCCTTTTTCTAAACGCCCGATCCGCCTCTGCCGATTAGGCGTAGAAAGTAGCTTTTTATTGAATGATCTGCTAATTTGAAAATTCAAAAATTTTGATGGGACCTTTCGCCGCATGAAATTAAAAGCTAGAATTACAGCATTTGGCTCTTATCTGCCCAAAGCTGTGCTCACCAATTTTGACTTAGAGAAGATGGTCGCGACAACCGATGAGTGGATCGTCTCCCGGTCTGGCATTCGAGAGCGGCGGATCGCCAGCCAAAGCGAGACTACCTTTTCCATGGGCGCTCTCGCCGCAGAAGAAGCCCTCTCCAATCGCGGCCTAGAGGCCTCGGCCATTGACCTGATCTTGCTGGCCACCATGACTCCCGATTGCTTGACGCCGGCGACGGCCTGCCTCATCCAAAATGAGCTGAAGGCCACTCAGGCAGCGGCCATGGACCTATCAGCTGCCTGTAGCGGCTTCCTCTATGGCCTGGCTACTGCAAAAGCATTTATTGAATCGGGAATGAGCAAAAGAATCTTGCTCATTTGCAGCGAAAAGATGTCAGCTGTCATCGACTACACGGACCGCACCACCTGCTGCCTCTTTGGCGATGGGGCCGGCGCCGTCCTCATCGAAGCGGAGGGGCCAGGACTGGCCGTCGAGCAGATCTGCCTCGGCGCCGATGGCGAGCAGGCCAAGCTGCTGCACGTGCCAGCGGTCGGCAGCCTCTACCCTCCTTCTGATTTAGAAAGCTCCCCCTCCCGCTACCTGACGATGTCCGGCAGCGAAGTCTTCAAACATGCCGTCCGCCGCATGGAAAGCGCTGCCAAACAGTGCTTGGATTTGGCCGGCCTGCAAGAAGAAGATGTCGACTGGCTCGTCCCCCATCAAGCCAATATCCGCATCATCGATGCGCTGGCAAAGCGCTTTCGCATTCCTAGCGAGCGCATTGTCAAGACGTTGGAAAAATATGGCAATACCTCGGCATCGACCATTCCGATCGCTTTGGCAGAACTAGCCAAGGGCCGGGATTTTGCTGAGGGAGAGACCATCCTCACCGCATCTTTCGGCGGCGGGCTCACCTACGCCTCCGCCCTCTTAAAGAAAATCCTTTAATCCATTGTTGGAGAGCTTTCATGACTCGTCACTGCGCTTTTCTTTTTCCCGGCCAAGGCGCTCAATATGAAGGGATGGGCAAAGACTTTTTTACAGAATTCCCCATCGCCAGACAAACTTTCGAAGAGGCCGACGACCTTTTAAAGCGCTCCATCTCTCATGTCGCCTTTTCTGGCCCTGCAGATGCTTTAAAAGAGACGCAAAACAGCCAATTGGCCATCTTTGCGATGAGCGTGGCCATTTGGCGCACACTCAATCAACTATTTCCAGAGCTCAAGGCCGCCCAGACAGCCGGCTTGAGCCTTGGCGAATATAGCGCCTTAGTCGCGGCAGAAGGGATTTCCTTTGCCGAAGCGCTCCCCTTGGTGGACACGAGAAGCGCTCTCATGAGCGAGAGCTGCCACACGACCCGAGGGACCATGGCCGCCATTTTAGGGCTGGATGCGGCGCAAATCGCCGAGGCGCTAGAGTTAAGCCAGCTCAAAGGCCAAGTCTTCATCGCCAACCTCAACTGCCCAGGCCAAGTGGTCATCTCCGGCACCTTGCCCGGCATTGAGAAGGCCCTCATCGCGCTCAAAGAAAAAGGGGCTAAGCGTGCCATCGCCTTAGAAGTGCAAGGTGCCTTTCATAGCCCCCTCATGCAAGAAGCTCAAGATCGTTTGCGCCCTTGGATTGAAAAAGCGCCCCTCTCTCTCCCTAAGATCCCTTTGATCCACAATCGGACGGCGGAAAGGAGCGCATCTTTAGAGGCGCTGAAGAAAAATTTAATTGAGCAGGTCACCGCGCCGGTCCTTTGGCAAAAAGGGGTAGCGACCATGCAGCAGGAGAGCCCCGCCTTTTGGCTGGAGATTGGGCCTGGCGCATCCCTCTCAGGCTTTAACAAAAGAATTGGCGTTCAGCAACCCACATTGAATATCGGTCAGGTCAAAGATATCGCCAGACTAGAAGAATTTTTGAGCCCCTCAAGAGGAGAGTGACATG
>JARBTN010000074.1 GCA_029240195.1 Chlamydiales bacterium | reverse complement strand
TGCCTAAAATAAGGTCTTACATCATCTCCACAAGCTTTACATCCCGCAGTTCCTGCGGTAGGTCCAATGACAAAATAAGCATAACTTTGATAATCATTAATTTACAAAGAAAAAATAGTTTTACCGCTATCCATCTCCATCCAAATAGCGTTTGCCTATTCTGGATGGAGAATCCCGCGGGTTATGGTTAAAAAATTGCCCTGACCCCTCTTAGGCTCACTTAAGCTTAAAGGGCCGGGCAAGCCTTAAAAAAACCTCAAGAGCCTCCCACTTGTAAATTGGGATCATTCACTTCGGGGTTGAATGCAGCCTCTTCAGAGACATTTTTAAAGAGCGCCAAAATCTGCGCATCCAAACGAAAGTCCAAGATTCCCTGCCAGACATAAGAGAGGCTGAAGTTGCCGCCCATCTTTTCAAAAGGTTGGATCTTAGCGATGAATTCAGGGTCGATCGATTGCAAAAAAGCGGTCAATTGTTGAGATGCCCGTTGAGCCATTGGAGTTGCCTTATCTATAGTCACGACGGGATAAGAGGACTGCTCATCGATATGAATGGCAAATTGGATATCCCCTTTTTCTGTAATTTGCAGCTCATCTAATAGGGCATGCCAGAAGGTGTGGATCACCCGAATCTGCCGAATTAATTTCCCCTCTCCCAATAAACGCCTCTTTTTAATGCTGAGCAAGTCGCCGATCACTTGGCGGGGCGTCAGCAATTCAAACCATTCGCTAGCTTGCTTGAAAGGCAAATCGGGCATGAAGCGCTGAGCAATTTGAAAGTTAGCCTCGGCATCGAGAGGCAAAAAGACCATATTTCCCTCTAATTTATGCGCCCAGTCATAAATTTCTTCTAGCTGCTTTTCATTGTTGTATCCAAAAGAGATGATATAGACGTTTTGATCAAACCAAAGATTGGAGAGAAGAGCCCATTTATCAAAATCTAAAAGGGAGCTGCGATCTAAATCTTCGATGATAAAAACCTTGGGCAGCTTAGTTTGC
Source organism: Chlamydiales bacterium (assembly GCA_029240195.1). Taxonomy (GTDB): domain Bacteria; phylum Chlamydiota; class Chlamydiia; order Chlamydiales; family JARBTN01; genus JARBTN01. The sequence goes on along the minus strand of JARBTN010000074.1, from coordinate 17,357 downwards.
CACGTAGGGATGAGGTAAAGCAGTAGATTGGAGACCATTTTAGCTGAGGCGTAAAATAGCTTAAATTTATTGGTGAAGACCAAAAAAAGCATCCAATAAAAGAAGATGGTAAAAAAATTGACGGTAGTCGGCAGCTTTAAAAAATCATAGAGCATCGCCACGACCACTAATAAAAAAAAGCCGATGCACTTTTCCCAAAAAGAGGTCATGTAAAAGAGCGCTTCATCGAGGTTGCGGATGCTGACAAAGGATTTGCTGATAAATTGAAAGCGCTCCCTTTGCTGGCGGCTAAAGCTTTTCAAGTGGGTTGTCTTTCCGGCGCCCCAAGGGCCGACAAAAAAAGTGGGGCGCTTGGCCAGATTTTTATTGGTCAGGCAGTGCAATAATTCTTCATAGACGGGTTCAAAACGCGCCTTGGCCTCGATCTTTTCTTGCGGTTGGATATAGCGCGGAGGGTCATTCACGACCAGCCTTTTATATTCATCCCAGTTTGATTTGATAAATGCCTGCAAATCGGAGAGCATGCTTGACTCCTATTTTTTTTATAGCTGATTTCCAGCCTATTTTTTGTAGCGCAAAAAAACCGCTGAGCCATCTGGCTTGTATAATCCAAGCAAAAGATGAGAAACGGATGCGCTGATATGGTAGCATACCCTACGATATGATGGAAATAGGGATCAAAGTAGAGGGCGGGTAGAGGGCTAGGACTTAAAGGCCTTTTTTGAGGCGCCGGCGCCGAAGAGAGATAAAGAACGGGGGATAAAAAAAGAGAGCCCCCGACGGACTAGCCACATTCCGCTTGCGGTTTAGCAATGGAAGAGGCCTTCTCATCGCTTAGATCGCTTTTAGAATGTGGCACAAAATCGTGCCGGGAGCTTAAAAAGAGCGCTTCTTTAAAAAATTTAAAGAAGCGTGAGAACTTATTGACAGAGGCTAAGAAAACTCTGTCAACAGAACCTGATGAACTAAGCGGGTCTTACTCGAACTGCTTCAGGGCCTTTGCGTCCTTCTGCAATGTCAAATTCTACTTCTTGGCCATCTTGCAGGGATTGTCTACCTTCAACGTTAGTTGTGTGGACAAAAAGATCCTTGCCGCCGTCGTCTGGCGTGATGAAACCGAAGCCTTTTTGAGTGTTAAAGAATTTAACTTTGCCTCTTTTGCCTGTATTACCCATGAATAACTCCATTCTGCCCTAAAAAAGGGGGTATACCGTCTCCAATAACTTCTTAAAAGGAAAAATCCCGCGGAGACTATGAAAGAACTTTTCCGAAACAGGTTTAGCTTACCACATTTGCATACCCAAGTCAACTCTTTGCAAAAGCTTATTTACTTTTCAGTGAACTTTCCCTCTAAAGGAAGGGATAAAAAAAACAAAAAGGCAGGGCTTATTTGGCATTATTTTATGGGGATAAAATTCAAGCGGCCCCTTTTTTAAAGGCCATGTAGGGTTTTAGGGGCCAAAAATAGCTGCGAGCTCAGCCCACTGCCTTTTCGTTGCCTTTCACCCCTAAAAAAGTTCATCTCTTCTCTAAATGCTAAGGACTAAACCACTTTAGCTAGAAGTGCCTTTTTCTTTTTTTCAAGAAAAGCCCCTTTTTTTCCGCAGCCCTGTGAATTTAGTTATTTTTTTCTTGCCCTTATGCATGTGTTCGAGTAACACTATTTGTGTTAGAGGTTAACTGAAGCTGACAACGCAAACTAAAGCATATAAAAAATTTACTAATAAAAGTTAGCCTTCCATGCCATCCGCTAGAGACTTTTCACTTGAGGGATGGAAAACTTTAAAAATAGGAGATTATCTATGAAAACACTCGACACACTATCTTTGGTTCTGGTCATCCTCGGAGCTCTCAATTGGGGCCTAGTTGGCTTTTGGAGACTCGACTTGGTTGCTGGAATGTTCGATGGGGCCACAGCTCCCATGAGCCGAATCATCTATGGCCTTGTAGGTCTTGCGGGTGTTTACTCGATCCGTCTTTTATTCCGCTAGGCGCTCTTAAAGTGACCCCTCAAAGAGGGTCTTGTAGCCGGCAGCTGATCAGTTAATTGACAGCTACTTGAGAGCTACAAGATCCTCTTTTCTTTTAAAAGAGATCCTGCTAAAGAAAAGACAGCCTTAAAGTCCAACTTTCTATTAAAGAGCTCTCATGCCTGCCAAACCTGTTATCTTCCTCGAGTGGAATGCCTACAATTCTATAGAATACAGCTTACAAGCAATCCAAGAGCTTAGCCAGACCATGACAAAGCTCAATGCGCATGTCCATCTAGCGCTTCCCTTTCAGGTATTGCAAAAAGCGCACCTTCTCTCTTTACCGGGCATCACCTTGGGAGCGCGCTCTTTCTTCCTCGACTATCCCTTCACAGCCCCGGCTGCGCCAAATCTGCTAAAATGGGGAGCTCAGTTTGCCCTCATTCGCAGCGCTGACTTCTCCTTGCCATTAAAGCTGGCCTCTGAATTGGCCATCTCCCCCATCTTATTTTTAAAAGAGCCCTTGATAGAGGGATCGGCTGCTTTGAAAATACTGAAGGGGCTGCCCAAAAAACACCTAAAAGGCTTAACTCTCATCTTGCCAGCGCCCTCACCCATCGAATTGCAAAATCCGCTGCCCTTAGAACAATTGCAGCAGATGCAGCAAGAGGGGCTGCAAAGCTTAGAGCTAATTGGCGCACCAAGAAGCGGCCTCAAGTGCTTGACTTCCCTGCCCCTTTATTTAAACAACCTCAAAGAAATTCTCTCTGCCGACTCTTTGACAGGCGGTGTGTTCTTGACGCCTCCTCAAATCAATTCTCTCAGCTTTCTCCTCAAATCCCCCTCTAAAACAGATTGAAAAAGGGCCAAGAGCCCTTTTTTAATCCATTTTTTAAAACACACCGATTACTCTTTGTGCCCAATTGCTTCTAAAAGCAATCCCTTGCAAAATAACCAAAAGCTAACTAAAGACTAAAAAGCTCCTAGCGCCCATTAGAATGAGGTGGAAATCGGGCTCATCTTTGAAAAAAGCCCATACAGAGCCGCATCGCCGCTTTCTAAGGCGAGATCGAGAGGGCTTTTTTGCCAGCGGTTGAGGGCAAAGCTGGCCGTGAATGGAGCTGTTTTCAATAAAAAGCAAATTTCCGGGACGGCTTTCTTCTCTACAGCGATATGAAGCGCAATATTGCCCAAGCCATCGGCTAAAAGGGTGTCATCCGAATAGGTCAAAAGGCGGCGCAGCTTGCGCACTTTGAGCCCTTCAGCTGCCACATGGATTGGGTATTGGCCGCGCCCGTTGCAGATGGCCAAGCTCGCGCCTTTTTCTAGCAAGCAGGTGATATTGAGCGCGGATTGCGCGTGAGGCGAACGGATGGCATAGAAAAGGGGCGTCTCTTGAAAGGCATCTTGGGCATTGAAGAGTTTTCCATTTTCAGAAAGAGCCCAAAGCCCAGCTTCGGGCAGCTTTTCAGCGGCCAGATGCAGAGGAAGAGCGCCCTTTAAATTCTTTGCCAGCGCCAGCTCTGGCAGCTTAGAGCGCAAGTAAAGGCACATATCGAGGTGCCCTCCGGAAGCGGCATGGTGGAGCAAGGTATTGCCTTGTCCATCGCGAGCAAAGGGGTCTTCATTGAGAGCGAGCAATTTTTTTAAGATGGGCAAGTCCCCGGCATAGGCGGCTTGATGCAAAAGGGTTTCTCCAAGCTGATTGCGAGCCTGAATTTCCCGACTGAGAGGCCCTTCGAGAAGAGCGGTGAAAAGTGCTTCATTTCCTTTTTGGATGGCGTGGTGCAGCAAAGTATTGCCCTTGCTATCAGCTTTTGGTAGGCGCTGCAGCAAAGATAAAGCCAGACTTAGGCAAGCGCCATTGCCGCTTGCGGCCGCTTGGAAGGCAATGGCTTCTTGATCGGACTCTGGCCAACTATCTTTGCCTTTTTCCAACAGCAGCTGAAGCAAATGCGGGTGCCCATGCCTTGCGGCAACTTCAACGGCCAATAGTCCATTTTCATTTCGGATATTAAGGGAAGCGCCAAGCTTGAGCAAAAATTGGGTCCATTCCAGCCAGCCCCGTTCGGCAGCCAAGTGTAAAGGAGTATTGCCGTCGAGGTCCCGCTCATTGCAGTCCGCACCCAGAAAAGCGTCTGACAGTTCAAGCTGGTTGTTCCAGACGGCGGCATGAAAAGGGATCCAGTTTTTGGGAGCTCTCTTGGCCAGGGCCACGCCGCGGCCGCGGTAGAACTCCTCCGCGTCATAGAGCACTTTAGAGCGGCCCATGCCAGGGGTGCGGCGGATATCGCCTTTGGCGTCGTATTGGATGACCTCCACCGTTATCCCGCTTAAACTGCCAACTTGCTCTTTGAGGCGCTCTAGAACATCGAGCAGGTGAGAGGGGCGTGGTCGATAATGGCCGCTCGAATGGGAAATTTTGACCAGCCGGCCCCCTTTGGCGACAAACTCTCCAGCCCCTAGAATATCTCCTCCGGCAAACGGCGTAGAATGATGGATCTGATAGAGCTTTGAAGGAGCGGCATAGAAGCATCCATCTAAGCCCAGCACATAGATTGCCGATTCCTTGGCAGAATGGAGAGCTCCCCCGACTTGCGTATCGAGCAGCTGGCCTTGGTAGAAAGCAAAGCCTTTTTGAAAATGAATTTGATGGGCCTGGCGATCGGCCTCTTGGTCGAGATAAAAAATGCGATGTTCAAAAGAAGCAAAGCGATTGAGCAGCGGATGATTCTCTACCGTCTCCAAAAAGAGAAAGTAATTGGGAATGGAGGAAGCGCGCCAGCGATCGATATATTCAGCCATTTCGGGCCCCAGGCGGTGCAGGGGATCGAGTGCTTCTAGCTGGTAAGATTCTAAAAGGGGGATTTTTGCCAGCACTCCCCCCTCTTCAAGCACCTCTTTTTTTAAGCAGCGACAATCGATTGGTTCGGGAAGAGCCATTAAGTAAGCCAATTTATTCTCGGCCTGTTTTTTCAAAAGGAGGAGAGTGGGATCGGCCGGCTCTTGGTCGATTAGAAAAAGGAGATGCTCTAAAGCGCTCTTACGCTGGTCCAGATAGAGGCTGGGCTTTTTTAAAAAATCTTCTATTGATTGCTGAAAAGGGCGCGTCTGATGATAATAGCGTAATTGGCCTTCAATCGTAGAGAGCCCTTTAGAGAATAGGGCATCGGGGCTCATGATGCCAAGGGTGAGAATAGAGCATGGAAAAGCGTTAGGCATGTGATAGGTCGCATAAAGAAAAACTCTCGCATAAAATGAAATAAGAAACTCCCTGGGGGAGTCTTTCATCCCCTTCCTAGAGATTTTTTTCGTTATAGGAAAGGGGGACTATTTTTTCAAGCAAGGCCTTGTCATTTTCCAGCATTATCCTAGAGAAAAAAGCCCCTTTCACAAGGGCCGTAGAGGCTTAATTTCTAATTTTATTTACTATAGAATAACCTAGAGATGGCTTTTTTTTTCTTGCGATGTTCTGTTGAAGCGTGTTAATTTGTTATAGGAACCTCAATATAAGAGTGCAAACAATAAAAAAACCTTAGTAGTTATAATCTAGAGGTGCATATGAAAAAATTTTCTCCGTTGATCGCTCAATTGACTTTTTTGACTGCAACATTCACTTCGTTGCAGCTATCAGCTTTTGGACAATCTTCCCAAGCAAAAACAGAGAAGCAATCTCTGACCCAACAAAAAAATAAAAAAATAACTCAGAAAAAAAACGAGGGGGCTACCGTGCAAAACTCACGTGATAATCAAAGAAACCTAAAACAAGAAACAAAGACTTGGGCCAACCTCTCCGAGAAGAAAACACCTTCTACAGTATATCGAGAAGAGAAAACTGTCCAACAACAGTATGAAGAGCTAAAATCTCCCGTTCAAGAAAGAACAAGCCAATTAGCAGATACTGCAGAGAAAAAAGCGGAGCAAGCGAAAGAATCCCTAAAAGACTCTTATGAATCTGCCAAAGGCGCAGCTCAAGAAAAAGCCGGCCAAGCTAAAGAAGCAACTAAAGAGGCAGCCGCTAGCACTAAAGACGCAGCTATTAGCGCCTATGAGTCTGCTAAAGACAAAGCCGGTCAAGCTAAAGAAGCGACTAAAGAAGCAGCCTCCAGCACTTATGAAGCCGCTAAAGACAAAGCCGGAGCTGCCAAAGACTGGTCCATGGAAAAAGCTGGACAGGCTAAAGAAGCGACTAAAGAGGCCGCTGCTAGCGCTAAAGACGCAGCTGCCAACACCTATGAATCAGCTAAAGACAAAGCTGGAGCTGTCAAAGACTGGTCCATGGAAAAAGCTGGACAGGCTAAAGAAGCGACTAAAGAGGCAGCCGCCAGCACTTATGAAGCAGCTAAAGACAAAGCGGGCGATGTCAAAGATTGGTCCATGGAAAAAGCCGGACAAGCCAAAGAAGTGACTAAAGAAGCGGCTAAGAGCACTAAAGACGCCGCTGTTAGCGCCTACGAGACGGTGAAAGAAAAGGCTGAAGAAAAAGCCGGCCAAGCTAAAGATGTAGCGGCCAACGTCTATGAGGCAGCCAAAGAAAAGGCTAGCGATGTCAAAGACTGGTCTTTGGAAAAAGCCGGGCAAGCTACAGAGGCCACTAAAGAGGCCGCTGCCAGCGCTTATGAGACGGTCAAAGAGGTGACTGAAGAGAAAGCCGGACAAGCAAAAGAAGCTGCCAAGGGCGCTTTTCAAACCGCCAAAGAGACGATCAAGCACACAGCGCATGAGCTAAAAGATTGGGCCAAAGAGAAGGCCGAGCATATCATCGCTGAAGGCACTGTTGGCAAGCACCATGTGCCTGATGAGAGCCCAGCATTAGAGAGAGAGTCTTCGGAAAAGAAAACATCTCTTCCTAATAGCGACGAAGTCAAGAGAGAAGCTAACCGCGGACAGCGCTAATCCCGCCGCCCATCTCGATTCAGAGGGGAGTTTGCCTCCCCTCTCTCATCTAAAACTCCCCCCTTACTCACTCCCCCTTGACTTTCTCATGGAACAGCAATTAGCAGAGGCCAATTGGCTATATCCTAAAGATCTAAAAGAAGCTGCCGCCGTGCAGCGCCAAATGAGCCAAAAGCTATCCTTTCAAGACACGCCCTTAAAGCCCCGCACTCTCTGCGGCATGGATGTCAGCAATCACTTAATTGATGAAGCTTATTTAGTCTATGCCGTTGCGGTGCTCTTAGATGCCTCCACTTTAGAGACGCTAGCGGTCGCCGCCCACATCGAACCCTCGCACTTTCCCTATCAAACCGGGTTTTTAGCCTTTCGCGAAGCCCCCTCTTTGGTCAAAGCCTATCACAAATTGCCACAAAGGCCCGACGCCCTGCTCATAGACGGGCATGGCATTGCCCACCCCCGCCGCATGGGGATTGCCAGCCATTTGGGCATTTTGCTCGATCGGCCAAGCTTTGGAGTGGGCAAGACACGGCTGATAGGCAAAGGCTCTCTTCAAGGAGAGGAGGTCTACGAACAAGCGCCTTTAATGCACATGGGGGAAGAGATTGGGACGCTCTTGCGTTCTAAAAAGCGGTGCAACCCCTTAATCATCTCTCCAGGTCATCGCATCTCACTTAAGAGAAGCGTCGAGATCACCCTCTCTTGCTTGCGCGGCTATCGCCTGCCGGAGCCGACAAGGCTTGCGCACTTTTACGCCAACTTGGTGCGAAAGAATGAAGGGTGGCCAGCCAACTTTCAGCCCCCCTTCCCCCTCTTCATTTAAAAAAAGATTTTTATTTTTTATTGATCACTTAAGGCCCTCATCTTATACTTAATGGGAAAACCTTTGCTAATAACTCCGCCGACTTTTAAGCCAAGGAATTTGCCATGAACATGAAAACAAGTTTAGATGTTTTTGAAGCTACCATACAGAAAACAGATGCCTGGTTGAATGAAATCATGGGGCGCCTGCAACTGGATGACCGCCACTTAGCCTACTCCGCATTGAGAGGCACTTTGCATGCCTTAAGGGACCGCATGCCGGTCGAAGTGGTCGCTAAAGTGGGAGCTCAGCTGCCCATGCTGATCCGCGGCATCTATTACGAAGGGTGGAAGCCATCCATCACCCCGGTCAAAATCCAAGACAGCGACGAATTTTTAGACTTCACCGCGGCGCACCTCAACAATCCCTACTTCATTGAAAATAATACGCTGGCCGACACCGAAAACCTCGTGCGTCAGGTGTTTGCCGTGATAGCCCAGCATATCAGCGATGGGGAAGTGGCGCACATCAAGAATGTGCTCCCTAAAAAGATCGCCGCCCTATGGCCTTAACTGAAAAAGGGATGTACCATTAAACATCAAAGAGGGCCTAAAAGGCCCTCTTTCTTTTAAGGGCGTTCCAAGTCGAAAGAGCATTCTTGCTCTGTCAAGTCATCAATATAAGCTAGGTCATATTGGTTGCTTAAAAAGCGCGGCTGCTCAAGCATGAACAGGTGAAAGGGGATGGTGGAGTGGACGCCGCCAATGTGAAATTCCTTTAAAGCGCGCTTGCTGATGGCAATCGCTTCTTCGCGGTTCTTTCCCCTGACGATCAATTTGGCAATCATGGAATCGTAGTAAGGAGGAATGAAATAGCCGGAATAACACGCGCTGTCGACGCGCACGTGAGGGCCGCCCGGCGGGAGGTAATACTCCAAACGCCCCGGAGAAGGCATGAAATTGCAGGCCGGATTTTCGGCGTTGATGCGAAACTGCATGACGTGGCCTTGAAAGCGAATCTCTTTTTGCGTGAACGGCAGGGGCTGGCCATCGGCGATCAAGAGCTGCTGCTTCACCAAGTCGATACCGGTCAGCTCTTCGGTCACCGTATGCTCCACCTGGATGCGGGTATTGACTTCCATGAAGTAAAATTTCCCCTCCTCATCGAGCAAAAATTCGACCGTTCCGGCGGAGTGGTATTTAGCTTCTTTGACAACTTTCACCGCTGCCAGCCCAATTTGCTGCCGTTGCTTATCTGATAAGACAGGGCTTGGAGCCTCTTCGATCAGCTTTTGGCGCCTCCTTTGGATCGAGCAGTCCCGCTCCCCTAAGTGAACGGTATTGCCAAACTGGTCGGCCAGCACCTGCACCTCGATATGGCGCGGGTTGACAATCATCTTTTCCAAGTAGACATCGGGGTTGCCAAAGCTGACTTCGGCTTCTGTGCGAGCCGCGACAAACTGCCGCGGGAATTCCTCTTCGCTATAAGCGATGCGGATTCCCTTGCCCCCGCCGCCAGCTACGGCTTTGATGAAGAGCGGAAACGCAAGCTTTTTGGCCTCTTCAAGAGCCTGCTCAACAGTATGAACAACGCCTGCCGAGCCGGGAATGACTGGGCAGCCGGCGCGAATCGCCGTCTCTTTAGCCCGGGACTTATCGCCAAGCCAAGAGATGGTCTCTGCCGAGGGGCCGATGAATTTCAGTCCGCAGCTTTGGCAGATGGAGGCAAAATTGGCATTTTCACTTAGAAAACCATACCCTGGATGGACAGCATCGGCGCCAGTGATTTCGCAAGCGGCGAGGATATGGGGAATATGCAGGTAAGACTTTTTAGAGAGCGCAGGGCCAATGCAGACAGCTTCATCGGCATGCAGCACATGCAACGCTTCATGGTCGGCTTCAGAATAGACGGCGACCGTCTGCAAGCCCAGCTCATGGCACGCTCGGATGATGCGCACCGCGATCTCGCCTCGATTTGCCACTAATACTTTTTGCATAAGATCAATCCGTTACCGTCACACGAAAGAGTTTTGAGCCAAATTCAATGGGATGGCCACTCTCTACTAAGATTTCAGAGACCACACCGGATAAATTCGCTTTGACTTCATTCATCACCTTCATGGCTTCGATGATGCAGACAACAGAGCCTTTCTCCACCCGGTCTCCCACTTTGAGAAAAGGAGGTGAGTCGGGAGATGGCGCAAGATAGAGTGTTCCGACCATTGGTGATGTGATGAAAGAGTGAGCCCCTTCCTTCTGTTCTTCTTTAACAATCGCCTCTTCTCTTTGGCTAAACTCATCAGCCCCTTTGCCGATCGGCTTGGCGCCGCGGTAGCGCTCAATTTCCATCTTCACCAAGTTGTCATTTGACAGCTGATAGGGGTTTTCACGCAGCTCTTCTAACTCATGCCGCTCCAAATTTAACTCAAAATCGGTCATTTTCAACGACAACTTCTTCAAACCGGTGCGGCCCATGGCAGCCATCAGTTCTTTAATCTGCCGCAAGTCTAGCTCCACAAGACGACTCCTTATATAAAAAATCAACAGGCATTATACGCGTTGGATATACTCATCAGAGCGCGTGTCCACTTTAATGATGTCGCCGACTTCAACAAAAGGAGGCACTTCAATGCGAGCTCCCGTTTCTAAGATGGCGACTTTACTATTTTGTGCGATCAGCGAGACAGAAGAATCGCCTTCGGTGTCGGCGACCATGAGCTCTAAGAATTGTGGCAATTCCATCGAATAGACGGTATCGCCAAAAAAAGAGGCCTGCAGTTCGGTGCCCTCTTTCAAGTAATGGACTTTGTTGCCGACCACAGCCTTGGGTATCATCACATGGTCCAACGATTTGATGTCCAAAAATAGATAGCCGTCTTCTTCAGGATAGAGATACTCTAAAGAGCGTTCGACCAAGCTCACTTCATCGACAGGCTGGTTGAGCTTAAAGCTTTTCTCAATCAACTCTTGCTGGTCTAAAGAGCGCAGCTTAAGCTTAATGAAGGGAGTGCCTTTGGGAACTGTGACCTTCACCGCCGATTCTACACGATATAGCTTTCCACTGATAGAAAGGGTCATTCCTGGGGTAACTTGATTACTCGAAACCATAAAATCTGATCGGTGTTGAAAAGTTTAAGATTAGCGCTATTTACTGTAGCGAGATTGAATACTATTTGCAAACGAATTTCCAAGCGGCTAAGGGGTGCGCAGCCGCTGAATTGCCGATGCCATATCTTTTTGGTTGAACAAGTAGGTGCCGGCGACGAGCACATTAGCTCCAGCTTCGATGCACTGCCTGCCTGTCTCTTGATTGATTCCACCATCTACCTGAATGGAAAAGGGAGCTAATTGGGCCTCTTCTTCTGGCGTTGTGGCATAGACGCCTCCCTCTCTCATCTTCAACTGATCGGTGACTTGCCGCACAAATTGAATTTTCTCCAGCACTTCGGGCAAAAAGGCCTGACCGCCAAAGCCTGGGTTGACCGTCATCAACAGCAAGTTATCGCATTTGGGCAGGTATTTGAGCGCTAAATTAATCGAAGTCTCGGGGCAAAGGGCCAGTCCGGCTTTGACATTGCATTTGCGAATATAGTCTAAAGTGTCTTCCACATCTTCTGTCGCTTCTAAATGGAAGGTGATCTGATCGGCGCCCGCCTCTACAAGCCGCTCCACATACTCAAAGGGGTTGTAGACCATGATGTGCACATCTAAGAATAGACCGGTGGCGCGGTTGATGGCAGCGAGCGCGCGCGGCCCGAGCGTGAGGTTTTGGACAAAATGGCCATCCATGATGTCGACGTGCAAGCTGTCGGCGCCTGCCTCTTCCACCCGTTTGGCCTCTTCGGCAAGCTTGCCAAAGTCGGCGGCAAAGATGGAGGGAGCTATTTTAATTGAATTTTGCCAAGACATGAGAGTTTCCTTTTTCCTGGGTATGAAAATATGCCCTTTTTTAGTGTAGCAGAGACTTTGCGTTTTATAGAATAAAGCAAAATTTCTCGAAAGCGCTAAAAAGAGATCTATCATACGGAAAAAGGGCAAATAAGCACAAACGATCCCTCTCAAAGTTTAGAAAGGGCCTGGCGCTTTGATGGAATTAGGTAAATCGACCCTTGGATCAAAAAGGATTTGGAGCGGCCACTTTTTGTCGATGGCCGCCTAAGTACCCCATCCAATTGATTTTGGCATGCATCAAAATTAATTGGATGGGGTACCTAGGAAAGGGCCTACGCCTTAGGAGCGGAGTCAGTTGGGCAATCTGTTTTCTTTTCTTCGCCATTTTCTTCATGATTTTGGCTCTTAGGCTTCTCTTCCGGTTTCTCTTGTTCTTTAGAGACGGCCTTTTCTTCTGGCTTAGCGGATTCGGCAGCGGCATAGTAATCGTTAGGGGCCACATTTGAAAAATAGTCTTCTTCGTAGTCATCGTATTCGAAAGCAACAAGCGGGCTCATGCTGAGGGTGATGAAAGAGCCGACTGTTAAAGCGAGGGAAGAATAGTTGCGCATTTTTACTCCTTAAAGCGTGAAAAAAATGGTATCAAATCCTGAATACGCAGCAAAAAAAGCCAGTCAAAAAAAAGATACGTTGTTGCAGCTCACTTTATACACCGGCTCATTTTTAGCAATAATTTTTTTGAAAAAAAACAAAAAAAGCCTTAAAGAAAAAGAGAGAGAGCCCTCTTTAAAAAAGATTGACGCCAAAATCCAATATTGAGTATATTTCCAGCTAAATTAAGTTTTCCGTGGAAGAGTGGCAGAGTGGCCGATTGCGTCTGTCTTGAAAACAGAAGGCCTGAAAGGGTCCGGGGGTTCGAATCCCTCCTCTTCCGCATTTTTCTTCGGCCCATCTTAAGTGAATAGCGAACTCCTCCCCTTTTCGACAACCCCCCTTTGCTGCATCATCCAAAGCCTAGCATAGAGCCCATTTTGCTCAAAGAGCTCTTCTATTGAGCCGTCCTCTACAATTTTTCCCTCTTGAAATACTAAAATGCGGTCGACATTAGAAAGAGTCGACAACCGATGAGCGACAATCAGCACAGTCCGCCCCACCATCAGCTCCTCCAAACTCTCTTGAATCTTCAGTTCCGTCTCCGAATCGAGAGCGGACGTCGCCTCATCGAGAATTAAAATGGGCGCATTCTTTAAAAAAGCGCGGGCAATGGCAATCCGCTGCCTCTGTCCGCCAGAGAGCTTTGTCCCCTGATCGCCCACAAGCGTCTGATACCCCTGCGGCATCTTGGCGATGAACTCATGGCAATGCGCTCTCTTTGCCGCCTCGATCACCTCCACTTCCGTGGCTCCAACGGTTCCATAGCGCAAATTCTCCATCAAGGTACGATGAAAAAGGAGCGCCTCTTGCGGAATCATGGCAATCTGATCGCGCAGCGAAGCTTGCGTGACGACGCTGATATCTTGCTCATCGATCAACACGCGACCGCCGCTCACATCAAAGTTGCGCAAGATTAAATTGATGAAAGTCGACTTGCCCGATCCCGAATAACCGACGAGGCCCACCTTTTGCCCAGAGGGGATAGTGACATTGAGTTGATCAAAAAGGAGCTGATCGCTGTTCGAATAGCCAAAACAGACTTCTTCAAAGCGAATATCCCCAAGCTCCACCTTTAAAATGCCAGCACTTGGCTTATCGACAATCTCATGCGGAGTGTAGATGATCGACAAAGCTTGCTTCAACTTTCCCAATTCTTCTGAAAAATGGACAAAAAGGCTCGCCAAAAACCAATTGATGCCGACAATAAACAGCGTCAAAGAGCTGACAAAGGAAAAATCCCCAAGGGTGATCATCTGCTTGGACCAAAAATAAAATAGGGTATAGAACACAGTGAAGACGAGCGCCAAAGAAGCTAGCGCTTGGATGCCTTTCACAATCTCTACATACTTTAAAAATTTTTCCGCCTTGTCGACCTCCTCCTTTTCAAAGGGATGGATGTAATCTTTTTCATACTCCATCTGAGCAAAGAGCTGCACATTGGTGATATTGGTAATCACATCGGCAATTTTGCCGCGCACTGCTGAATCTGAGGCAGAAGCCACTGTCGCATGTTGCAGCGTCTTTTTCCCTAAGAATTTAAAAATCAATAAAGAATAGGCGATCGACCAGCAGCCGATGAGCAAAGAAAAGGCATAATGCACCTGCCAAAGGGTGTAGACCGAGAGGAGAAAAGCAATACTGATGGGATAAAAGTCATTGATGATGGCGCCAATGATCCGTTCGGTCGATCTAGATATCTCATTGAGGTGGGTGGCCAAGCTGCCCGCTAAGTTGGTCGAAAAATAGCGGTAAGAGTGCTGCTTGATATGCCTAAACATCATTTTTCTGACATCTGAGCGCAGCCTGGGCATGGTCTTGGCAAACATGAACCCCCGAAAACGCAAAGAGCACTCCATGAAAAACCGAGCTGACAGAAATAAAAAGAGGGGGCGCGCCGCCAAGGAAAAGATTTCAGACGACTGATCTGCATGGTCATGGATAATATTGATGATGCTCTTAAAAAGATAAGGTGAGAACACCTCATAGAGAGACCAGGCCATGGATGATACGGCAATCGCCAAACATCCTCTTCGGTGCAATTTTAAAAAATACCAAATGAACGGCGCCAAAGTCGCAGGAGGCGGATTCGAAGGCATGGCAAAGCTCCTCTTTGCGCACGGCAATTAAAATCTTCAAAGCGGCCAGGGAAAAAACCAATCGAAGGCTTTCCCCCCAAATCCAGGCCAATTCGCCATGCACCGGGGTTTTAATCATATTCGAGAAAGTTTATTGATTCCCTTTAAAAGATTAACTAGCATCGACTATTTTTTCTAAAGCCCTTTTTCCCCAGCAAAAGCCCAGGAAAGCAACAATCACCTAAAAATCAGAAGTTTAAAATTCAAAAAAAAGTAGCTATGGACAAAGATTGACGCGCCAGTTTATCCTTGACAACCTGCAAACTGACAAAAATAGAGGATTGCAATGAAACGCCTTTTGACCATAGTCCTAGCCCTGACAGCGATTGCCTATACCGGGATTTGGATCCACACAGCCAACCAGGTAAAGACGATTGTCGAAGATCGCCTCTCCTCTTTAGAAGACTTCACCGATGGATGGCTCATTGCCGAGCACCAAGGAGTCAGCATCAGCGGATTTCCCCTCTCTCATACCATTCAGATCAAAGACCTTGTGATCAAGGAGACAAACAACTCCTTCAGCTTGCAAGACCCGAGAAGCCTCTCCTTAAATGGGATCAGCACCTACCGCACAAGCTACTTCCTCCCCTTTCACTCCTTTTCCCACCAAGGGCCAGCCCAGCTCAGATGCCCCTTAAGCTCGGAACAAAAAGCCATCGGCCCCCTCTTCATCGACGGCCTGATCTCTCTCGATCTAAAATTTGCCTCAAAAGCTCTTGTCAGCGATTCTAGCACATGGCTGGCCATCTTAAAAAACCTGCAGAGCAGCCACCTCTCTTTGCAAAATTGCTCTTTTTATATGGGAGAGGAAAAGCGACTCATTGCCAAAATTGACTCTCTAGAAAAGACATTTCACCTGCAGCCTAAAGGCAATAGCGCCCTCTTCGACGGCGACTTAGAGACAAAAGATATCGTATGCTACCAAGAAGACTTTCCAATCCCTCAGCAGCTGATGGCCAAAGAAGACATCAGGTTCTTATTCAACAGCGACCCGGTCCACTTCTTTCAAACTAACTGCCATGTCCACGGCGAAGTGTCTGATAATGACTACCCCTTGTTGGGAATCAAGCTGCCCCAGTTCTCACTCACCCTCGACCCCTGCCATGTCAGAGCCGACCAAGGCCTGTTCGATAGCTTCTTACAATGCACTTATACGCCGGAGCTGACCCATAAAAAGGGAAGCCTCTTAAGCAAAGGAGCCGGCACGTATAATCAAGATTTCTTTGAAACCATGCGCAAGCATTGGGAAAATAAGCTCGATATCATCTGCAACCTGCCGACAGAGGCCGAAGAAATTCGCCAATTGCAGCAATTTGCCATCTACCGCAAAGAAAGCCTCCTCGCCTATGCAGATATTTTTAGGGAGATCCGCTCCGGATCCCATCAGTGCGATCTAGCGGTCGACTTGCACCACCAAGGAGATGAATTAAACCAAATAGCTCTTAAACTGAACCTCCTGCAGTTGCTCGTCAACGACTGTGGCTATTCTTTAAGCGGCTCTTTTAAGACATTTTCCGAAACGCTTGAGATAAACAGCCCTTGGAAAGGAGACTTTCAACTCACCTTGCATCACTTTGAAAAAGAGATCGATTTCATTCAACGCTGGCTCAACCACAGCGCTGAGACATTTGCCCCCCTCAACCCGCAGCTGGCAAGCGCTATCATCTCAGATCGCCAAGCGGAAAATCTCAAAGCGTTCTTAAAAGAGATCTCCGACGAACCTGAAGAAGCCAGCCCCGATATCACCATCTCCTTTGATTTGGACAGCTACGGGCAAGGGCATATCGGGCGGTTTCCTTGGCCAGAAGCCCTGCAACAGCTGATGCTATTTTACAATCAATAAGGGCGCGATGAATCTCTCTTTAGAAGAAGCGGGCGACCGGCTCCTGGGCGGACAGGTGGTCGCCATCCCGACAGAGACTGTCTATGGGCTGGCGGCCAGCATCGCCTGCCCCGACGCCATCCGGCAGATCTTTGCCCTGAAGAATCGGCCTGCCGACAATCCCTTGATCGTTCACGCCGCCGACTTAAGGCAAGTGCAAGCCCTCACCGCCGCGTTCCCTCCCGAAGCCCAAGCCCTGGCCGACTGCTTTTGGCCAGGCCCCCTCACCCTAATCCTGCCTGCCAAAGAGGGCGCCATCGCCAAAGTGGCCCTGGCCGGACAGACGACAGTTGCCATCCGCATCCCCGCCCATCCCCTCACCCGAACGCTCATCCAGCGCACCGGGCCCTTGGTCGCCCCCTCAGCCAACCTATCAGGCCGTCCCTCGGCCACTTTGCCAGAGCACATCCGGCAAGACTTCGGCCAAGACTTCCCCCTCCTCGCAGCCGGCCCCTGCGCGCTCGGCGTCGAGTCGACCATCCTCTCTTACCAAGGCGATGGGTGGCAAGCAGCCCGCCTTGGCGCCATTAGCCTAGAAGACATCGAAAAAGCTCTCAAGCGCCCTCTCACCCCCCCAACTGCCCAAATCATCTGCCCAGGGCAGCGTTACCGCCACTATGCCCCCAGCGCCGCTCTCACCCTCGGCAGCACCTATCCAGGCACGCCCCCCTGCGTCATCGGCTTCTTAGAAAGGGAATACCCTCAAGCCCAACGCCTCTTGCCGCTCGGATCGCTCTCAAATCCCCAAGAATGCCTCTCCAACCTCTACGCCACCTTGCGCCATCTCGATGCCCTCAGCATCCCTGCCGCCTGGGTCGACTGCAACTTTCCCTCGGATGGGCTCTTTCAAACCCTGCATGAGCGCCTAAAAAAAGCCGCCTCCTCCTAACGCTTCCCTCCCATAAGCGGCGATGATTTTTTTGGGAAAGGGGCGCTGCCCCTTTCCCAAACCCTATCCTCGCCAAAGGGGACATGGCCCCCTTTGGGATCCCCTTTAAAGTAAACAAAAGGCGGTAAACCATAGGGCTAACGCCCCAAGGTTTACCGCCTTTTGCCTCTCTTTATAAAGAATAGCGCCCAAGCTTTTCCCTAGTGCCCGACCACAGATGTTGTTGCGCATGTTAAACGGCG
>JARBTN010000073.1 GCA_029240195.1 Chlamydiales bacterium | reverse complement strand
AAAATAAGGTCTTACATCATCTCCACAAGCTTTACATCCCGCAGTTCCTGCGGTAGGTCCAATGACAAAATAAGCATAACTTTGATAATCATTATTTTATAAAGAAAAAATAGTTTTACCGCTATCCATCTCCATCCAAATAGCGTTTGCCTATTCTGGATGGAGAATTCCGCGGGTTATGGTTAAAACTTTTGATCTGGAATGCAGGCAAAAAAAGGCCGAAGATTGCTCTTCGGCCTTTTTTTTTTTCATTGGATGGGGAGATAATTGAACTCTCGTCCTTAGCAAACTCCATCATGACTTCTACATGCTTAGCCCTTGGTAAATACGCCCCACTCCAGTGCCAAGAGCATCATTAGAGGTGAGCGACCCGAGACCGTTAGTCTCGAAGAGGAAAGGAGGTCAGGTGCTGCCTTCTCCTCTTCATACTAAGATAGTGACGATAGATCTCCGTTCCCTAGTCCAAACTGAGCTATCGGGCATTTGAGATCGCTAGACCTCAAATACAGCATTTATTCGTTAACTTAAGCTACGTTTTGTTTGAATTCGAAGTCACCTTCGAGTTCAGCAGCAAAGTCAACAGCAACAACGTTAGATTTGTCGTTTATTTTTGTATCGGCTTTTTAGGAGGCCAGCCGATTTCCTCCGCATGCGATCATCACTTCATTTCCAAGTCGAAACCGTGACACCCCCGAAAATTTGAGGTGGCCATGTGTTAACCGGCATTGCAAACCAAGACTTTTCGCCCGCGTCACGCAAGCTAAAGCTTTTGATTTACAATAGTTAGCTTAAGGCAAAGTCTTTATTTTGTCAATAGTTAGCGAGCAGCCAGCGACAGCTTTTGTTTGGCTCCAATAATTTCCAACACCTTGATGCCAAAATTCTCCTCGATCACCACCACTTCGGCCTTGGCAATCAGCTTGCCGTTGGCCAAGATGTCGACAGCTTCACCAGCTAGCTTATTTAGCTCCACCACGCTGCCCGGATGCAGCTTCAAGATATTTTCTAAAGGCATGCGCGTGGAGCCTAAAATCACTTCCACCTTCACTTTGATGTCGTACAGGCGCTCTAAATCTTTGGGCTCCACTTCTGCAGCTTCAGCAATCTCTTCCAGCTGCACAAATTGCGCTCTGGAAACGCGCAAGGTCTGTTGCGCAGTCTCCAAAGGAGGTGCAGCAGGAGCTGCCGAAGCTGCTGATGCCGCCGAAGCTGATGCTGCTGATGCGGCCTGATTCATCGATGCGGCAGCGGGCGTGCTGCCAGCCGGCGCCGGCTCGGGAAAGTTGATTGCTTTCGATAAGGCTTCTACTTCCTCGGGGGTGAGGTCATTCATAATAAACTCCTTGACGTCAAGCTGGGCGTTTTAAGCGGACTGGGTGACAAAGTTAGAAATCAGCACTTCTCTGACATCGATCATTTCGTTGCTATCGCCTTGGCTGCGATTGTACTCTCCAAACACGCGCTCTTCAATCATCTTTTTGATCTCGCGGGCTAAAGCCTCTCTTTTTTGCATGCCGTCGATCAGCTCCGCTCGCGTCTTGTCCGCGACGATCAAATTGATGCCGGCCGGCATCATGGCCGGAGAGTCTGTCTCTAAAATTTTCCTGGCTGAGTCGAGCTGTTTTTGCTTCAAGACAATGCTAAAGCCTAAACGCAGATATCCGCCATCTTTTAATTGAAAGATCCTTTCCGGTACAGCATATTCCACATATAAGTCTTCTTTGGGCGCTTTATCCGGCTCTTTCATGCGGAAAATCCAAAAGCCGGCAATCAAGGCGACAAGCACGATCACCCCTAATACGATGAGGGGAATTTGGCTCTTCGGTGGTTTTGGGACGGCCCCTGCTTCTACTGACTGATTCTCGTTTTCTGCCATGGCTTCAATTTCCTTGTCTTAAATCTTTTAATTCGCTGTTTTCTTGCGCCTTAAGTAGATCTCGACGCGCCGATTCTTGCGCCGCTCTGAGTCTAGTTTAGCATCTGCTACAATGGGTGCCGTATCTCCTTTTGAGGAGAATGTGATGCGCGTCATATCATCTAATTGGGCTTTAAAAAAGTAAGAGTAGAGAGAGAGCGCTCGCTGAAATCCTAAATCGATATTGCTCTCTACATTCCCACCTTCATTGCGCATCTGCGTATTATCTGTATGGCCGATGAAGTAGATGTTGTAGTTGGTCAAAAGAGCTAGCTGCTTAGCAATCTGCTCATAGATCATCTTCACTTTCTTCACTTCAGGGCTGCTGGCGTCAATTTTTGCCGATCCCTTTTCAAAAATGCCCCAGGTTGGCAAGTGCAAAATCATATCATCAGGCGTCTTTTCAAATTCCAAATCAGCCTGAATCCCCAAGTGCTGCACCGATTCGACGAGCCTGGTCTCTTCATCAGTCTGATTGACGGCTTCAAAGCCGTTCATCTCGGTCTCTGGGCCGCCATGTGCCGCGGAAGGCGTGCTCTTTTGCGTCTTTGGCGTGACCACCGGCTTGGATAAATCTTTCTTGATGGCAGGAGCTGGCAGCTCCGATTGCATGGGGCTAAAAGGAAAGGCTTTGGCAATGCCAAGCGAGCTTTGCAAAATGCTAACTTGGGTATCAAACTTAATTTTTTGCACCGTGCTCATTGAATAGAGTAAGACGAAAAAAGCCATCAGCTGTGTCATCAAGTCGGAGAAGGTGATGAAATAAAAGGGCGCTGACAGCGTCTTTTTCACCTCTGGACATTTGCATTTCTTTCCCATGAAAGCCTCTAAAGAGTTTTTAAGCCTCTTGGTCCTTTGCTAAGACCACTTTTTTAACATCTGGGCTGACATATGCCAAGAGCTTTTGCTGCACAATGCGTGGGTTGTCGCCATTTTGGATGGCTAAGACAGCGGCGACGACCATCTCTTTATGAATCACTTCTTCAGCGGAAGTGGCTCTCAATTTATAGGCCAAGGGAATGCAGTAGAGGTTGGCTAAGCCTGCCCCGTAGAGGGTGGTGATCAAAGCCACAGCCATAGCCGGGCCGATGCTTGCCGCATCGCTCAAGTTAGCCAGCATGGCAATGAGTCCAATTAGCGTACCGATCATGCCATAGGCGGGTCCAAGTTCGGCCCATTTGAGCAGCATATCCTGCCCTTCAGTGTGCCGTCTCTTCATCCCGTCGATTTCTAGCTGCAAGATTTCTTCAATCTGCTCGGGCGCTGTGCCATCGACGGCTAGCTGAATGCCGGATCGGACAAAGGCATCTTTAATTTCTTCGGTCTTGGCATCTAAAGATAAGACGCCATTGCGCCGAGCTTCTGTCGCATAGCCCACCATTTCCACGATCAGATCGCTCTCTTCATTGTCATTTTCGGTAGTTTGCATGGGCTTGGCGATTACTTTGCCCAATTTTTTGATACCGGCCATAGGGCAGGTCATGATAACGGCACCTAAAGAACCAACACCGGTAATGAAGACGGAGGGGTAGTCGATATAGAGTTTGGCCATCAGTGCCACATCGAAATTGCAGGCAAGGAGCAAGCCAATTAAGACAGCTCCGGACGAGATGATGAGTCCAATAAGGGTTGCTTTATCTATCTTCATAAGTTGCCTTATTCACTTGAGGTTAGAGATGCTCTGGTTTGGATTTTAAGCTGACAAATCTTCATCCACCACCTGCGGCAGCCTTTGATGGATTTTTTGTTTGTAAGCGATAAAGGCGCTCACAATCTCTTCCACCCGCTCTTTGACAAGTAAGCGCTCGCCGCTAGTTAAAGTGACGATGGTATCGCCCCCTTTTTCGAGTGTCTTGAGTTGCTCGGGATTGATCCAAATTTCCTCGCCGCTGAATTTAGTCACTTTGATCATGCTGCTTCCTCTGCCTATAATCGAATCAAGGGATTACTGAAAAGTCATTTATCGCAAACTTTCAAGCCATGGCCATCAAGTTTTGATTTAACCCAAGTAGCTCTCATAGATAACTTTCTTTGGCAGAGCGGGCGTTTTTTTGCAATCTTTAACACTTCCCTGACAAAAAAGCGCCCCTTAACAGGCATATCCCGAGAAAAAAGTACATTTAAGCTCTTTCGGAAAAGGGCGGAGGGCAGAATCGCTTCTTATGATTTTGCCCTCGGCAAGTTTCCTAAAGATAAAAGAGGGGGCTTTAGCCCCCTCATCTATTTTAACGCTTCAGACTGAGCGCTTCTTGCAACATTTCATCAGCCGTGGTGATGCTCTTACCACTTGCGCTAAAGTCGCGCTGCGTCTCAATCATCTGCGTGATCTGCTCGGTCATATCGACGTTAGAGGCTTCGAGCGCCCCGCCGTTGATCTTAGACTGGACAGAGTCGCTGCTAGCCGGCGCCTGCGCTCCGACGGCAAAGATTTGGTCCAGCCCTTTGGTGTTGCCGCCGCGGCTGGAGTTTGGCGTCTGCGAGTAGTAGGAGGAGCCAATCTTTTGCAGCCCCTCTGGGTTGGTGATGCTCATCAGGCCGAGCTTGGCCAGCACCCGCGTCTTGCCGTTGGAGTAGACGCCGCTGATATTGCCCGTATTTTCTTCTGAAATGATGCGCACTAAGCTGCCCATGGGAAAGCCATCGACGTTTTGGCCGATGATGCTGCTTTTGCCGTTATAGGACGTCATGGCTGTCAAGTCGATGGCGATCGACAGAGCGTCTGCTTGTTGCGAGGCCATCTGCGGCGTGAACGTGATCTTGGCATTGTCGCGGTAGCGCGAATCTGAGCCAGCCGCATTGGTGCCAAGGACGCTGCCAGTTTGCACGTCAAAAGCCAAGACGCCGCTTGAACCGTTGGAGTCGCTGACGGTGTTAAATGTCGTGCCGTAGATGCTCTTATCGGCAATGTCTGTCTCGGCAAATGTGTTGAGCGTTGGGTTCAACGCATTGCGGTATTTCCATTCGATGTTGGTCAGGCCGCTGGAGCGGTCTTTCACCATGTAGCTCATCATCGTGTGTTCGTTACCTTGGCTATCAAACACTTTCGTTGCCGCCATGATGTCAGCTTGCAGGAATTGGTTGGAAACGCCCTGTTTGCCATTGACCCCTTGAGTCAGCTCGCCGAGAACGGTGCCGAAAGAGACTTGGTCGCTTCTAGAAACGCCATAGTCGGAATTGCCGGCAGAGTTCATCGGATTGATCTTTAAGTTATTGAACGTTCCATTGGTCGTCGATACCGTCAAACGGCCGTTGGATAGGGTGACCGATGCCGAGGCGTCGTTGATCAAGCTGCCCGCGTCGGCCACTGTCGAAAACTGGTTGGAGCGGAGGGTGTTTTGTAGCAGCTGCGTCAAGTCGCCGAGCGTGGTGAACTCATTGTTGTTGGGGTCTGCAGCGCGCGGCACGAGCTGAAACTGGGTATTCACCGTCTGGCCAAGGCCGTTGACCATGGACATTTGCAAGATGCCAAAGCCTGTGCCGTCAGCTCCCGAATAGAGGTGAAGGCCGGCAAATTCCCCATATTCTGTGGCAGGCGCCGTCGAAGTGTAGCCATAGTTTTCAAGTCCTGTTGTGCCGTACCACGCCTTGCTAGCGGTTGCAGCTCTTGCGCCGAGGGCTAGAGCTGGAGGGGCGATCACTTCACCTGAGGAGTCGACGCGCGCTTGCGTTGTGGCTAAAGCGGCGTTATCGGTGATGGCAATCCCGCTAAAGCGGTCGAGCATCTCGGTATTTTCGGCATTGACGACGAGGCGGAAGGTTTGCACCAGGCCCGATCCGCTAAATGTCACCTGGCCATATTTGTCGTAGCTGATCGATAAGTTGCTCGATGCGGCGTAGTTGGTCAGCTGCGTGTCGCTGAGTGCAAGCTCAATGGCATTGGCCAGCCCGGCCATATCGGTGAATTCGCCGAGGCCCACTGTCATTGTCGAGCCGCCGCTGACGTTTGCTGTGGCGCGAGAGTACTGCTGCGGGGAGTTGGCCACGCGGTAGAAGCTGGCAAGCAGCTTGCCGTCAGCGTCGATTAAAGACACTTGCGATCTGAGCACGTCGTTGTTGATATTTGTCGCCCCGCTTGAGCCCATGGTGGCATAGCCGTTGGTCAAGTTGGTGATGGAGGCTGTCGCTGCGCTAAACGTTCCGGAAAGGGCAGTGTCAAAGGTGATGGTGCTGGTCGCTGTGTTGACCGCTAAAATGCTCTTTTGCTCTTGCACAGTCCCTTGAAGCACGCTCACCTTGTCGCCAACTCGGAAGCCGTCAATTAAACCAATTGGCGCTCCCGAAAGGGTCAATGTGGCTAGGCCTCCATTGATTGTCGCTGCTGTATCTTGGTAGATGACGCTATCTTGATAGTAGCCCGATCCATAAAGGCTGCGGCTGCCGCTGCCGCCGGCGGCCGAAATTTCTAGGTGGCCAAAGTTTTCGCCCGCTGAGAAAATTTCCCAGGCATTGGTATTGGAGTTGGCGACATTTTCTACCGCTGACGAGTCGATGTTGGCTTCTAGATTGACCTCTGTCGTCGCATGGGGCTGAATGTTGCCTGGAGGAATGCTGATGCTGGATGCGGAGCTTGCGACAACGCCTGTTTCGCGGTCGACGGCAAACCCTTGCACTTGGTTGCCTAAGTTGTCGACAAGCGTCATGTCGCCGTCGAGCTGAAAGGCGCCGTTGCGGGTGAGCATCAAGCTGTCATCGATGCCATTTTTAACCACCATGAAGTCATTGCCTTGCACCATGAAGTCCAGAGTACGCCCGGTTGTGATGCGATTGCCCTGGGTGAAGAGGTTGGTGATCGAGCCGATCTGCACCCCGTTGCCGATCGTCATCGGGTTGGTGCCGCCGATATTTCCAGCTGCTTGCGAAGCTGCTTTCAGCGTGTCGTAGAAGCTCTCTTCATAGTTGACAGCCCCTTGTTTAAAGGCGGTCGTATTGAGGTTAGCCAAGTTGTTGGCGATGACATCCATCTTTTGGCTCTTGGCTTTTAAGCTAGATACTCCGATGGCTAATGCTTTTGAACTCATAATGCTCTCCAAATTGATCTTGAGGGATATTGGCTGCAAGTGAAAAGAAATAAAGGCCAATATGCAATTTAAATTTATCTGGCAACGCTCTCGCTGCCCTGATCGCTGACTTGTCTGATTTCAGCTAATGTGACGCTATAGCCATTTTCTAAGCTCATGATCGGCCCGTCTTTGGTGAAGGAGATGGCCTGTACCCGGCTTTCCAAGAGCTTTGGCTCTTCAGGAGGCGCTGTGATGTCTTCGACAAAGACCGATTTGCCCAAAAAGCGCGTTGCGTCCATGCAAAGCTGATTGGTCTGCGATTCTTTCATCAAATCATTTAAGTTAGACTGTTGCTCGAGCGCTGAAAATTGAGCCAGCTGCGATAGCATCTGTTCGTTGTTCATCGGGTTTAGGGGGTCTTGATGACGCATCTGCAAGAGCATCATCTTCAAAAAGTCATCCTTGCCGAGTATTTTGTTGTTGCCTTTGGCATGTTTGGCGACTTGATTCTTGGATACAATTTCCTCTACGGCCATCGAAAGCCTCCTTTTAAACGACGATGTTGATCAGGTCTTGCGTTTCTAGTTCAACGGATTGCTCTTGTATTGCTGGGTCTTCTTTCAGGGCATGCAGACTACCTAGCCAATCTCGTGCCACTTTTTGGTTTTCACCAGAAGAATGTGCATTTTTTTGCCCACTCTCTTGTCCGCTGCCAGCTGTTAAGATTTCACAATGAGAGAGATCAATCCCTTGCCCTTTAAAAGAGTCCTTGAGAGAGTCGAAGCTTTGCTCGAGCAGTTCTTTGACACTTTGGTTTTCGACGACGAAATGGGCCTGCGCATTTTGACCGTCCAAGGTAATTTTTACCCGCACTTGCCCTAAGAAGGGGGGCGTCAAGCGGATATTCATCTCGCCCTTTTGTCCGGCAAAGACCTTTAATTTAATCTCCACTTGCTTGAAGACATTTTCTCTCAGCTTTTCTAAAGGCGTCTCGCTGGCCTTGAGCGCTTGAGCGCTTTCTAACGGCTGAAGCTGCATCTCTAACGCTTGCGCTTCTGCGGCCCGAGCTTCGGACAGCTCTTTGGCAAAGAGATCTTCTTTTTCTAAAAGAGCCTTTTGTAAATTGGCTGCTAGCTTTTTTAAAAGAGGCGGTTTGACCTGCGTCTTTTGGGCGATCTCTGCCAAATCCTCGAGAATTTTTTTCCCCTCCTCTTCTGCCTCATCGGAAAAGATGGAGGACTCCTCTTGGGGTTCTGCTAGGGATCGGTCGCCTAAGAAGGATGGGTCTAATTTTAAGCTCTCTTCGCGCAAATTGCGCTCTGTCTCCTCGATCATTCCAGGCAATTCGCTGTCGGTCAAGCGCTCTAAATCGGTGGAATTGAAAAGTAAAGAGGAGCGCTCTTCGAGCAATGCCGTTTGAGAGGTTGGGGCCTCCATCAAAGAAAAGGGCAAAGAGGGCAAAGAGCTTTTAAAGAGGGCATTTCTTGCCAACTTGGCCTTTTCTAAGAGGGTGTGCTCGACCTCTTGAAAGGGGAGGCGCTTGGCGCTCTCTATTTTTTCTTTTAAGGCGCTTTGGGATTGAGGCAAGGCTGCATTTTCCAGTGGAATTTCAGCGGATGGCTCAAAGGAAGGCTCTTGGCTCTCTTTGAAAGCATTTGTTGCGGCATGTTCTAAACCTGCCTCAGCCTCTCTTGCCATTTGCTTTTCGAGATGTTCGAGCTGCTCTAGATTGGATAAAGATGTGGCAATTGGTTCAAATCCACTCTCTTCAATAGTCAAAGCTTCATCTCTTTGCACTTGCCCTTTTAGCTGCAAGAGCAAGGACGCAGCCTCTTCCAGCTTGAGAATTTCTAAATCTTCCCCTTCCTCTTGGGCCAGCTCTTGGGGCTTCTCTAAGATGAGAGCCTCTTGCAAGTCTAAAGCCGTTTCAGAAGCGCTAGCTATCTCGGCGCTCTCTTCCGACAAAATTTTCTCGACGGCATTTTTCTTTGACAGGGAAACTTTTTCTCCCTCTTTTGACTCTTTCTTGCAATTTTCTAAGACGTCTTTAAAGTTTAACCCATCTTCATCGAAGACTTCTCGACTTCCCTTCATCTCCACATTTAAAGATGGAGCTTTTAACTCTGTCACCACATTTTCCACGAGGAACCCCCTCCATTAAGTGGTTCCTTTTAAGCGAAAAGGATGCCAACTTTAACTTCCAGTTGCTTATCTAGTGCCCGACCACATTTGTTTTCACGCTCGTTTGACACGTAAAAACAAATGTGGTCGGGCACTCTAGTACCCCATCCACTTAGCTTGCTTGGAAGCTGTGGACTAAAATGGGGGATTTTCGCTAGGATAGACCCATTTTTCGGGGAAAAGGTTTTCACAGCAAAAACAGTTTCAGATAAACGACATCTGCGTGTATGCTTTTTTGTAGCGAGTCTTGCAAATCATCAGTTTTGACGCGTATCGGTGCTCGTATCGGTGCTAAAGCCTCTAAAATAGTCGATTAAGAACCTCTACATCTTAGCAAGATGTAGAGGTTCTTAATCGACTATTCTGGAGAGCTTTTTCGTGCGTTTTTCCCTTAAAAACGGATGATTTGCAGCACGCAAGCCCTTATTTTAAATTTAACCCTTCCAGTTTCCTATGTTTGAGTCTGTTGATCAAAAAAGCTTTCCAGAGATAGAACTTGCCCTTTTGAAATTTTGGCAGGAAAAATCGATCTTTCAAAAATCATTAAAGATTCGGGAAGGGAGCGCCCCCTTTTGTTTTTATGACGGCCCCCCATTTGCCACAGGCCTTCCCCATTATGGCCATCTCTTAGCCGGGACGATCAAAGACGTCGTCCCCAGATATCAAACGATGAAAGGGCATTTTGTCGAGAGGCGCTTTGGCTGGGACTGCCATGGGCTGCCAGTCGAGAATGAAATTGAAAAAGCGCATGCGCTCAATGGCAAAAATGAAATTGAGAGCTTTGGCATCGCCAGATTTAACGAAGAGTGCCGCTCGATTGTGCTGCGCTATACAGAAGAGTGGAAGCGGACAGTGACCCGAATGGGGCGCTGGGTCGACTTTGACAAGACCTACAAGACGATGGACCGCTCCTTCATGGAATCTGTCTGGTGGGTCTTTAAAGAGCTGCATCAAAAGGGCCTCGTCTATGAGGGGCTGAAGGTCATGCCTTTTTCGGCCAAGCTGGGCACGCCCCTTTCTAATTTTGAAGCCTCGCAAAACTATCAAGAAGTGGATGATCCCTTTGCCACCGTTGCTTTCCAAGCCATCGACGAGGATGTCTCTTATCTGGCCTGGACGACGACGCCTTGGACGCTCCTCTCTAATTTAGCGCTGACGGTGGGCCCTGATATTGAATACGTTAAAGTGCGTTCTTTGCATGATGAGCGCCGCTACATCTTGGCCGCCTCCCGCCTCTCTTCCATCTTTAAAGAGGGGGAGGTCGAAGTGGAGTCTTCTTTCCAGGGCAGCTCTTTAGTTGGCAAGCGCTATCACCCGCTCTTTTCTTATTTTCAAGACGCCAAAAACCAAGGCGCCTTCCGCATCATCAGCGATTCTTTTGTCACTTTAGATGAGGGAACTGGCATTGTGCACACGGCACCCGCTTTTGGAGAGGCCGACTTTTACGCCTGTCAAAAAGAGGGGATCGAACCGGTCTGCCCTGTAGACAACAATGGCCGCTTCACCGCAGCAATCCCTGAATATGCCGGCCGCTTTGTCAAAGATGCGGATCGAGAAATCATCCGCCAGTTGAAGGGGATGGGCCGCTTGCTCGCCTCTGGCACATGCCGCCACCGCTATCCCATGTGCTGGCGTTCGGACACCCCTCTCATCTATAAGATTGTCAAGACCTGGTTCATCAAAGTAGAATCGATCAAAGACCGGCTTTTAAAGAGCAATGCTGAAATTTACTGGATGCCCTCCCATATTAAAGAAGGGCGCTTTGGCAAATGGCTAGAAAATGCGCGCGACTGGGCAGTGAGCCGCAATCGCTACTGGGGCACGCCCATTCCTATCTGGCGCGCTGATGACGGCTCTTTGCTAGTCATCGGCAGCATTGAAGAGCTAGAGGCTTTGACCAAGCGCTCGATCGATGACTTGCACCGCCACTTCATCGACGATCTGACGATCGAGCAGGATGGAAAGACGTACCGCAGGGTGGAAGAGGTCTTTGACTGCTGGTTTGAATCCGGTTCCATGCCCTATGCGCAAAACCACTATCCCTTTGAAAATAAAGAGTTGTTGCAAAAGCAATTTCCCGCCGATTTCATCGCCGAAGGGCTCGATCAGACGCGCGGCTGGTTCTACACGCTCACAGTCTTATCGACAGCTCTCTTTGATCGGCCCGCCTTTAAAAACGTCATCGTCAACGGCATCGTGTTGGCCGAAGATGGCGCCAAGATGTCGAAGAAGCTGCGCAACTATCCCGATCCGCATCAGATCATCGATCAATACGGCGCCGATGCCATCCGCCTCTATCTCCTAAGCAGCCCCGTTGTCAAAGCGGAAGACTTTCGCTTTTCTGAGCGGGGAGTGGAGCTTGTCCTGCGTCAGATGATGATCCCTCTTTGGAATGCGCACCTATTTTTGGCCACCTATGCCAAGATTTGCCGCTTTCAGCCGACAGAGTGGAAAGGTGAAGAGGCTCCGGCAATTGACCGCTGGATGGTCTCTTTGCTCAACCGCTTGATTCAAGAGGTAGAGGGGGCCATGGAGCGCTATGACTTAGCCAAGGCCGTCGAGCCTTTAGTCTCTTTCATCGATCAGCTGACCAATTGGTACATCCGCCGCTCTAGGCGCCGTTTTTGGGCAGAAGAGGATTCGGCCGACCGCCGCTCAGCGCTATCGACCCTTTACCATGTGCTAGTGCGCTTGAGCCAAGTGTCCGCTCCTTTTATTCCCTTCATCAGCGAGGCCATCTATCAGAATTTGCGCCGGGAGAGCGATGCGGAATCGGTGCATTTGACCGACTTCCCCAGCTATCAGCCTTTAGAGCGCGACGATCATTTGGAATCGACAATGGCAATTGTGCAGATAGCTGTCAGCTTAGGGCATAATTTGCGCAAAGAGCATCGCCTGAAAGTGCGCCAGCCTTTGCCCTGCCTTTATATTGTCTCTAGAGATGCCTTAAGCCTGCAATCAGCCTTGAGCCAAGAGGCCCTCATCTTAGAAGAGCTCAACGTCAAAAAAATTGTCTTTAGCCAAGACGAAGAGCAATTTGTCCGCTTGAAAGCAAAGCCCAATTTCCGCGCCCTAGGCAAGAAGGTCGGGGCTAAGATGAAAGAGGTGCAGCTTTGGATCGAGTCTTGGAGCCGCGAGGAGACCGAGCGCTTCATGGCAGAAGGAAGAGCCGTCTTTG
>JARBTN010000072.1 GCA_029240195.1 Chlamydiales bacterium | reverse complement strand
TACCTGATCCCATCCCGAACTCAGAAGTCAAGCCCTTCATCGCCGATGGTACTGCGCACAAGAGCGTGGGAGAGTAGGTTGTCGCCAAGCTTTTTTTTTCTAAAAAGCGCTATTGCAGCTTTTATTTACAAAAAGCGCTAACCTAGCGTCTTTTATAGACCTTCCTCTGTCAAGTTTCTCATTTTCTGACGGCAGACAAGCAAAATTTCTTTTAGGCCATCACTCGAATTCAAGTGATGGCCTTTTTTATTTCCCCCTATTTTGTAGATTTACCTGTCTATATCTTTATTTTAGAATTTTTTAATATAATATTAACAATTTTATAGTAAAGTTATACTTATAATTAATATTTTTATGCTCAATCCCTTTTTAGTGACAGCTAATTCTGTTATTTATTTACAAAAAATAAAAACAAGGGGGTCTCATGAATATTCATCTAGAAGCAGCGTCGATGCAAAGCTTGCCCGCCGAAATGCACTTAGAAATCTTTAAATTTCTCTCTCCAACTTCCCTTGCAGCTGCAAGCCTTGTCAGCCACTATTTCAAAGAGATGGCTGCCACACCTCAAATTTGGCAATCTCTCGCTAAAAAGTATCAGTTTCAATTGCCGGGCAAAGAGAACCCTAAAGCTGAGCTGCTCGCTCAAATGCGCACTTTCAATGCTCAATTTAAAGCGCTCTTTCCAGATGCGATAAAAGGAAACATGGCCCAATTTTATGAGGCGATTCCTGAATACGTGCTGAAAAATTCAGCACAGATCCAAGGAAAATTGAGGGGAATTAATCGCCTTGATAGAGGAAAGATCGAATTTTTATTGCAGCTTGGGGCCAAACTCGGGCCCGCTCATTTGGAATTGGTGATCGTTAATAAAAATAGAGCAATGATGGAGTGGCTATTAAAGAAAGGAGTTGTCCCAACAGCCCACTGCGTGGGTTTTGCCAGGCAAAATGGATTGGAGACATCGTTGCTCATGGAAAAATATAATGGGCGGCACTCCACCTAATCGACTCGTCTTTTAGTAAGAAGTGGGTAAAAAGAAGCCATCTCTCACCGGATAGTTCTTGTTTATTAGTTTTATTTCATTTGTTTTAATTTAAATTATTGATCTATTTTTATTTCTATATTAGTATTATTATATATTAAATAGTTTTAAAAAAGGTCGATTTGCGATGAAAAAAATATTCTTATTTAAAAGCTTAAGTGCTGCTTTTCTCTTATCCTCTGTTCAAGCGACAGAAGTTTTCCAAAATAAACCGCATGCTGTTTCAAGCCAAGAGCGCTTGGACATCGGCACCAAAATTAAAAATTGCCGCGAGATACTCGCCCTTTTTGCGCACGATAACGCCCAAGTCCTGGCAGCTTTTGATGCCTCAGCGCTCGCATGGCAAAGCTACTATCAGCAAAAGCAAGGGTAATTTGATATCGATACCCTTTTAAAGGCGGTCTCTTTTGCTGCTATTAAGCACCAAGGGCAGACTCGTAAAGATGCTGCTGCCACACCTTATATCGTTCATCCGATTGGGGTTGCCCAATTGCTTTGGAATGAGGGCAAAGTGCGCTCGGTCAATGTGCTGGCTGCCTCTCTTTTACATGATATTTTAGAGGATACAGAGACAACCACAGAAGAGTTTATCTCCAATTTTGGCAATAGAATCTATCAGACAGTCATGGAAGTGACCAATGACCCTAAATTGTCCTCGGATGAAAATAAACAAAGGCAAGTGGATCATGCCCCTTCTATGTCGTTAGATGCGCAGCTCGTCAAGCTTGCCGATCGCCTTTACAATATACAAGACTTGAGAAATCCTCCTCCTAGCTGGGATTCTCTAAAAGTGCAGCAATATTTACAGTGGGGGGATAAGCTGCTCAAAGCGCTGCCCGGCACCAATGAAGAGCTAGAAAGAGCTTTGGCAAGTGAAATTCAGGCTTTAAAACTTAAATAGAGGGTGTGAACTACCGCCACTATAATTTTAATTTAGTGGCGGCTTCTTGGTTCCTCGACGGTTGCCTAAAATAAGGTCTTACATCATCTCCTTTAAGCTCATCTAAGCAGTTCCTGCGGTAGGTCCAATGACAAAATAAGCATAACTTTGATAATCATTATTTTACAAAGAAAAAATAGTTTTACCGCTATCCATCTCCATCCAATTAGCGTTTGCCTATTCTGGATGGAGAATTCCGCGGGTTATGGTTAAGCTTTTCGCTTTCAGGAAGAAGATTTGGGTGGTCTCTCCCACAAAGCGAAAAGCTTCTATTAAGTGTTTTTTTTGATTTGAGCTAAAGATTGAGTGCAATCCAAAAGGTTCTTTCTTCCAAAGTAATTTTATCAATACAATAAAGAGTGCAAGGCATTATTAATTCTAAACCTTGAATGAATTCACCCCTATAGTCTCTTTCCCATGTATGGCGCCACTGATCATTAAGTGGATGGGGCACTAGTTTAGCAGGAGAGAAAAGAGAAGATGAGTGGGTTTAAATTGCCAAAAAGGCTAAAATTGAAAATGGCAAATAGGAATATGAATTGAATTTTGAAGAAGTTTTAAAATACTATAAAAAAGCCCCTTTTTGATGAATTGGCCTCAGTATATTTATAGTGAATGAGAGATAAAATATGAAATCAGAAGACAAAAATCACGAGCCTGCTTTGGCTGCAGAAGAAAGACGTCGCATTTTGCCGGAACAGAGCTTAAAGGCAAAGGTCGTTGTTTCTCCTGATAAAACAGCTGAAATGACTCAAAAAGGGGATGATAGAGCCTCTTCTATGGAAAAGCTGCTCTCAAAAATTGAGCATGAGATAGCTCTTGCAAAGATTCGAGAAGATGCAAGAGAAGCTCTTATTAAGCCTTTAATTGCAGGGGCTTTTATTTTGCTTTTGTTTTATTGCTATAAAAGCTTTTATACTTAAATGTGCTCGAGTGATTTTATTATGGATATTGTAGTATTTATTTTCGCGCTAATCCCTTTATTGTTGCTATTATCCATCCCGTGGACTGTTAACAATATCCAAGTATATAGGGCGGCGCAGCGCAAAAAACGTCTTATGGAACAGATGCAAAGCGATTTAGAAGGGAGCGAACGGTTATTTTATCTTAATCAAATGGCTAAATTAGCTAGAAGAGAGTTTGGAGAGGAAACATCAGATATTAGCTTAAATCAGCTCCTCACTTACTATGAGGAAATAAATGGTCAACATCATCTGTTGACAGGGACTTTAGAGAAGGAAATTCCAAATGCAAAGATCCTCCTTTCTTTAGAAGCTCCTTTAAAAGAGCTATCCCATCAAATTGCTTCCCTAGAAGTCAGCAAAAAAGGCAGAAAAGCACTGACCTGTTTTTTAGTGAGCGCGGCCTATTTTTCATGTTTCATTATGATGGTTTGTCAGATGGCCAGCCTTAGCCAGAATAAAATATTAGACACTCTTGCTGCGGCGGCACTATTATTTATTCTCTACTTGCCCTTTTCTTCTATGGCAATTGGGATTGGAGTCTTACTCTTGCATTCTGTTTTTTGGATCTATGACGGCATCAAAGAGCATACAGTATCTTATCGCCAAATTTGTCTCTTAAAGCAGATTAAAGCAGATTTAGAGGACAGCCAAAGAGACTTTTATTTTAATGAAATTTCTAAGGTGTGTCAGGCTAGACAAGGTCAAGCTGCCCATGAAGTTAGTCTAAACCGGCTCATTCAATATTATAAAAGAATTAAAAAAGACAAAAACCCAGGTTGCTAGTTAAGCACTAGCAACTTGGGTTTTAACCTTAAGCCAGCTTGATGGAGAGCTCTCCTAAGTTTCCTTTGCGCACGCGCAAGACTGGGCTTAGGCGCAGCCCTTTTTCTAAAAAGGAGTCGCTAAAGCCTTCCCATTTGCAGGCCAACTCTTTTTTTAGAGCCAGCAAGAACCAGGCAAAGGGATATTCGAGCTGGCTATTGTAGAAATAGGTGGCCACTTTTTTAATCAGCTCTTGATAGAAGTTGCGCGCCGTCTCGCTCACAAAATAGAGCTCTTTTTCATGAGGCAGGATTTGGGATAGGGGAAATTGCCCATTGAAGTAGAGCTGGCTAAAAAAGAGAAGCGCTTTTTCTCCAATCGTATGGTTTAAGCTGAGAGCGAGCAGGCGCTCATTGAGCTCATCTTCTGTCGCCAAAAAGTGCCGTTTTTCCAGCCAAGGGGCGATGAAAGCTTTTGCAATGCCTTCAAACTTTTTGGCTACATAAAGGTTTTTTTCTGGGCTGGTTAAGATATTATTGCCCTGTAAGGCCAAATCACGCCTCTTTTCTGGGGATAGCCTTTTTAACTCGCTATTTTGCTGAGGCGAGAGCTGGATGATCGATGATAGGCCAAATGGCTCTAAAAGCAGATAGGCTGTGATCTTTTGCATATCAGAGACTAAGCATCTTAAAAAGCCGCCGAAATCAATGCTGTAAGAGCGCTCTAGAGACGGCCCCTTCGTGTAATTTTGCAGTTTGCGCTTGATCTCATCGATATGGCCTTGCCCCAGCCCTTTCATATAGAGAAAGTCTTTGTCCGAGAGATTTTTTAAATCGCGAATGGATCTTTTATTCATGCTCAATAGAGCCTGCTGCGCTTGCTGTGAGAGCTCCAGCACCTGGATGGGTTCATCCAAGCGAAACGAGGGAATCCAAGTGTAAAAAGACTCGCCGAAATCGAGCTCTAACTGGCAGGGTTCATCGTCCGAGTGCACTTTTTGCAGGGGAGGGGTCTCTTGTTTGGCTCCTTCTCCAAATTTGCGGATCGAGCGAGGATCGACAGTTTCTAGCCGATAGATGGCCTCTAGCCCATGGCTATAGGAGGAGATAGCTCCCGTCATGTCGGCCGAGGGAATGGCTTTTCCTCCGTCTGCAGTTGGCTGAGAGGTTGGATTTGCCTGGTAGGGCTGCGCCTTCATCTTGCTTTCTTTCGTTAGAAAAGGCTGCATGTCTTCTTTGAGAAGGTGCGCGGGCTGCGATTTAGGTTGAATCAGCTCGCTCAACTTCTTTAGTTGCTCTAAAATGGCCATAGGAGGTGCTCATGGTTGGAAGCGTTGCGATTGTTGGAAGCGTTGCGATTTAAGAAAGACTTTACTCCCTTAATTTCACCATTTTTTCCCTTTTTTGCAAAAATGAATCTCACTTTTTTTGCATTTGCTAAAAAGAGATCTTAATCTGTCTCATTGTAAAAAAAGCTTTTATCGTTTATCATCCTTTATAGGGGGCTTTAGAGGTCTCACTTTGCCGACACCGAGTCTCTCTCTGTTTCCTTTTTGGCTCTAAAGCTCCCCACCCTCAAAAAACATTTATTAAAGAGGTTCGTATGGCTTTTTTAAAACGCATAGGGCTATTTTTAGCGATCAACGCTTTAATTGTGCTGACACTATCTTTAGTGCTCAACCTTTTAAACGTTCAGCCCTATCTGACTAAATCGGGTATCGACTACAGACAGCTCATTGCTTTTTGCCTCGTTTGGGGCATGGGCGGAGCTTTAATTTCGCTAGCCCTCTCTAGGATCATGGCCAAGTGGATGATGAGCATCACCCTCATCGATCCGGCAACCAGCAATCCGGCCGAGAAAAGGGTGATCGACTCAGTCTATCGCCTGTGCCAAAAAGCCGGGCTATCCACCATGCCGGAAGTGGGCATTTATGACTCTCCAGAAGTCAATGCCTTTGCCACAGGGCCGACGAAAGACCGCTCTCTGGTTGCCGTCTCCTCTGGCCTCTTGGAGCGGATGGATGCCGATGAAGTCGATGGAGTACTCGCCCATGAAGTGTCTCATATTGCCAATGGCGATATGGTGACCATGACCCTTTTACAGGGGGTGATCAACGCCTTTGTCATGTTCTTGGCACGTATCATCGCTTTTGCGATCATGAAGGCCACCAAAAAAGAGGATGAAGAGGAAACTGAAGTTACCAATTCTATAGCCTATGTGATGACTGTTTTTGCCTTAGAGATCGTCTTCATGGCTTTGGGATCGTTAGTCACGGCCGCATTTTCTCGCTACCGCGAGTACCGCGCCGATGCCGGAGGAGCTTTTTTAGCTGGCAAACAGCCGATGGTCAAAGCCTTGCAAAAATTGCAACAGGTGGTCGAGCTCCAACAGACAGAGCCTGAAAAATCCTCAGTGCAAGCGTTGAAGATCTCCAGCCCTCAGGGCTATCTGCGCTTCTTTGCTACACATCCGCCCTTAGAATCGCGCATTGAACGCTTAAAAAATTTGCCCTTCTAATTGGCTCTCTAGGGAAGGAGCGTTTCTTGCTCCTTCCCTTTCATCAATCAGATAGAGAATTCCTCTTTCAATATCTGCAGCTTTCAAACAAAGGGCTTCTTGCCATATTCTGTTTGGGCAAATGACTTTTTCATAGATTCTAAAGAACTTTGGCCGACTAGGGAAGCGATAATCTCCCGTGAGTCGTTTTTCGTGTTTTGTAGGTATTGCCAATGCACCTTATAAGTTGGAAATAGGAAAAAGGTTAACTCCTCTAATGAAAAGTCTTCAAAAGAGTCGCCACTTTTTAACTTCTCTAAGAATTCTGCCATTTTGCTGATCAAATCTAAGGAGGCCCCTTTTTGTTTGTGCGTCAAAGAGGGGCTATAGATCTCAAATACCTCTGCAATCTCTTTTTTGGCATGAATAATCTGCAAAAGCTTTGTGATCGCATACGCCTTGGCTTCTTCAGAAAGCCTTGTCGAAGCGAGGGGAAAGGCCATCAGCCCTAAGCGAACAGGGGCAACTTCTCCCGACATGGTCAGCTCTTCATCTTCTGAAACCAGATTTTGTGAGGGGAGCGTTTCATCTGTATCGATGAGCATTGGCCAAAGTTTGCAGAGGGGATTTGTCGGGTCGATCAGCCCTTGCTCGTCCGGCAGCACTTTAAATAAGACATTAGAGCCATTTTTCAAATTGGTGATCTTGCCATCTTGCACCCGTAAAAGCAAAGAGGCGAGAAAGGCATCGATGAACCCTTGTGGGTGGATTCGCTCATAAAAGCTGTCGCGGACTTGCTTTTTTGCGTAGCGGATGTCTAATGGCTGATTGAAGCCGGTGAAGTGGGGCTGCACGGCTTCTTGCAGAGCGCCTGGTACGTCATGCCCAATCACCTGGTAGGAGCCGTCTTCTCTAGCCTCTACAGCATAAAAAAGCCCGTTGCGCTCCACTGTCAGAGCGCCATCGATCTCTTCAATCAAAAAGAGGTGATCTTTTTGAATGAGGTGCTCAGAGCCATCTGAAAAGGCCAGAAGTTGAAAGTCGGCGTTTTCGATCTCATCTTGGTCGATGAGGGAAGCACTTTTGCTCAGGGAAAATAAACCCCTTTCTGCTTTAGCCTGATAGACAGAGCCATTGATGCTTCTTAGTTTGCCCTCTTCACTTTTTTGAAAGAGGTATTTAGATGAGACCAGAGATGATCCATCATCGAGCATGAGATAGCGCTCATTTTCTAAAGGATGGCCTTTCAAAGGCTGTCCTTGGGCCATCAACTGATAATAGTCTCTGGTCTCATTTATAGAGAATGGCTCTGACCGCTGAGAGCATCCATCGATTTCAGACAGCAAGTCGTCCTCGTCTAAAAAAAGGCCTTCTTCATCGCTTGAGTCAAATACTTCATCATCAGAATCGGCGCCTTGCCTTATTGCAAAGTAGTTGCCTTCCTCATCAGATTCGGCTCCATCCGAGGCGCTTCTTGCAAAGTAGTCGCTTCCATCATCAGAGTCGCTAGCATCTGAGACCCTTCTTTCAAAGTCTTGTGCTTCCTTATCTGACCCTAAAGGGCCACTCACTTTGGCATATTCAAAGAGCTTTTCATCGATTAAAACCCTTTGATTGGGCTGGGTGGCATGTTTTTTTCCATCTTCAGGCATGAGATAGGAGAGTCCTGCGGCGAAAACTTCGATAAATTTTTTCTTCGCCGATTTTTCTAAGTGGGACTTTTGATAAGAGAGGACGGTATCCCCCTCATCGCTCTTTTCAGCTTGAAAGAGGGCATGGCCTTGTCGGGCATAGGTCTTTTCGGGATTGAGATCAGGATAGAAAGGGGTGTAGGAAGCTAGATCCTCACCCTCGATTAGTTCAAGAGCTCGGCTTGGGTCAAAGAGCACGTCCTGATCTGTGCCCTGCTGTCTTTTGATCGTGTAGCTAGCTCCCAAGTCTAAGCTGCTCTCGACATTCTTAGCGGTGGTATAGCGTGTTTTGGGCATGGTATGATCGAGCCCAGCCTGCTCTAAGATTTCATAGCCAGCGGCGACGATGATGGCGCTTTTCTTGGCTAGAGGTTTGTAGACGAGGGGCACTTCTGTCTCAGACCCATCGAGCATGTAAATGTCATTGAGGTGGCTTTCGTCCGTTTTTTCTTGAAACTCTTGGTGCGGGCGCAGGATGTGTGCGAGATGGCGGAATTTTTTATGGGCCAAGTCCCATTTTTCTGCAGAGTAATGGACGGTTTTTTTAGCTTGTTCAGAGATGGGGAGCAGCGCTTTTAAGGGGGGTAGCGTTTTTTCCCCTGCCGGTCTGCGAGGTGATAATTTAGTTGGAGATCTAGCCGGTGATTTAGGCAGAGCCGGTAATGAATGGTGCTGAAATCCGGCGACTCGTGGGTTCATGGGGGTTCCCTTTATCGTTATATGCTTTTTAAAATTCCCTATCCATCGGTCTATCGGAATTTGGGCGCTAAAATTTTAGCCCGTATGATCTAGAAAAAGTGTAAATTTTTAATAAATATTTGGTTGTTTTTTAGCAAGAAAAATAGTGGTAATAATAGCGGCGCCTTTCAATTAATTATATTTAAGGGTATATAATTAAACAATGTAAATTTGTTTTTTGCTTTTTGTTTCTAAGCGCGCGCTCGCAGGGAAAAGGCCCCTTAGAGCGCTGCTTAGAAGAGGCGGATGCCGGGAAAAGGGGGACGTTTAAGCATTGAAGGCGGGTCACTCAAGCCATTTCTCTATCGCCTTGCTACTAACCTCTTTTAAAGAGGGTTTTTCTTGGCTGTCCAAACCAGCAACAGGCTTGCAAAGATCAAAGGGAGGCTCAAAAGCTGTCCCATATGCAAGAAGCTATTTTGATAATGGGCTTCTTGAGGCACCTTTAAAAATTCAAGGAGAAAGCGGGCTGAAAGGGCGCTTAACAGAATATAGCCTGTCATTAATCCTTTTTGCTTGAATTTCTTGCCCTTTAGAAAGGCAAAGAGAAAGAAAAGAGAGAGATAGGTGAACGCTTCATAGAGCTGCGTCGGATGGCGCGGCAGGGGCGCGCTGTGATCGAGCGGGTTGCCAAAAATCACCCCCCAAGGCAAATCTGTGGGATAACCGATGATCTCTTGATTGAAGAAGTTGCCGATGCGAATAAAAAAAGCAACAAGCAAGCTTGGAAAGGCAACAAGGTCCATCCACTCCAGCATGGATAGGGAAGTTACAGGTTTTAAGTGGCGCTTGGCCAGGTAAAGGCCGGTCAAGAGGCCGAGAATGCCCCCATGGCTGGCTAAGCCTCCATTCCAGGTGTAAAAAATCAACAAAGGGTGTTCTAAATAGTAGTCTAAATCGTAAAAGAGCACTTCAAAAAGCCTGGCCCCGATAATCATCCCTAAGATTAGATACCAGCTCAATAAATCCGCAATGGAGCGTGCTGCCTCAGCTGGAGGCTGGCAACACTTTTTGACCGCCTCTGGGAGGGGTCTTTGCCCTTTGATTGCCAGCAAGCAGGCTGAGAGCTTTTTGGGGCTGCTTACAGCCTCTAAGGGAATAGCCTGAGCAAAAGGGTCATTGTTCGAGCGCAGCTGCGCTAGGGCGTCAGTCAAAGCCTGGTAGTCAGAGATCATGAGCACAGCTTCATGGCGCTTCTTTAGCTCGGCGATGATGATTAAATAAGCGAGAAAGCAACCGAGAGAAAGAAAGAGGCTATACCAAACAATGGGGTAGTGCACCCAGGGCAGATAAAAAGCTTCGCGCGCGGGATTCCAATAGAAAAAAGCGCATAAAAAAGAAGATATAAGCATGGAGAAAACCTCTCTTTTTGGAATGCTGACGCGGGCCGCCTTGGAGTGTCTTGGATCAGACAGGGGCAAAAAAAAAAGCCCTTACCCAAAATAGGCAGGAGCTATAAAAAACCAGAAAGCGACCAAAAAAAAGCTCTTACCTAAAAAAGGTAAGAGCTTTTGTATCGGAGCAGAGGGATTCGAACCCCCGACCTACTGCTCCCAAAGCAGCCGCGCTAGCCAAGCTGCGCTATGCTCCGATAAGGGATCTCAAACAATTGCTTGCTGAAGATACACTAATATATAAAATCAGCATCTTTTTCAGCAAGAAAAAAAATAGATTTTTAAGGATTTAATTTTTTT
The DNA here is from genome assembly GCA_029240195.1 of Chlamydiales bacterium. Taxonomy (GTDB): domain Bacteria; phylum Chlamydiota; class Chlamydiia; order Chlamydiales; family JARBTN01; genus JARBTN01. The sequence goes on along the minus strand of JARBTN010000072.1, from coordinate 8,641 downwards.
GATAGGGTCTTGATGACCTGAATCAATCCTAAGTCATTCTCTTCCACGCTCTTTTTAATCAAACGGACACTGGACATCACCGTCGAGTGGTCGCGGCTAAAGAATTTGCCAATCTTAGTGAAGGGCAGCTCCAATAGGCTGCGGCAAAAATACATGGCAATTTGCCGCGGCAGCACACATTCTTTGCTTTGAGACTTGCTCAAAATATCATCTTGCCGAATGCCAAAATGTTCCGCCACGGTCTGAATGACTTTTTCTGCCGTCAAGGAGTCGGCCTCCTCTTCGTCGATCAAATCTTGCAGCAGCTGCTTGGCCATCGCCACCGTAATCGAAGCTGTCGTCGAGCTGGTCACTTTGCAGTTTAAATGAGAGCGCAAGACGAGCGCTTCCACAGCTTTAACCAGCGGCTTGATGCCCGAAGAAAAGGAATCGATTAAAAATTCGATCACCTTTTGGTTGAGGGGACAGCCAAGGTTTTCTCCTCTCTTCTGTACCAAAAGCTTGAGCTCCTCCCGATTCAGCGGCCCCAAGGGCAAGACAATGCCCCACTCAAAACGGCTCACCAAACGTGCCTCGACCGACTCTAGCTCTTGCGGCGCCAAAGAAGAGGCCAAGATGATCTGCTTGCCCGAGACATGGAGGGCATTGAAGGTGTGGAAAAATTCCTCCTGCGTCGCCGCCTTGCCAGAGATTAAGTGGACGTCATCGATCATCAAAATATCGGCGCTGCGGTAGAGCTCGCGAAACTTATGCATTTGGCTGGCTCGGATTGCTGCCACGAGATGCTCTGTAAACGTGTCAGCGCGCGCATAGGCCACTTTCAAGCCTCTTTCCCTAAAGGCCAGCCCTGTGGCCATCAGTAAATGGGTCTTGCCCGATCCCGGCTTGCCGTGGATGAAGATGGGGTTGAACTGCCCAAGTAAACTATCTTCTGTTGCATCTGCCCCAACACTTTTAGTCAAATTGGACAGCAGCCGATAAGCTAAAAGGTGATTGTCTGAAACGACAAAGTCATCGAAAGTGGCGTTTGGGTCTAGGGAGTCGAACGTGAGCTGAAAAGTGCTCTCGGCGGAAGTGGCGTCTCCCTTTTTGAGACGCCCTTTCACCTGTTTGTCACTCATCCGGCTGGCTACTTTCAAATGAACTTTGATCTGCTTGCCGTTATTATTGACAAAAGTTTTTTCCAGTTTGGGGCGGACATGTTCCTCAAACCAAAGCACTTGGAATGAGTCTTTCGCTTCCAGGTAAAGATTGCACGCGTCAAATTGCAGTATCTTTAAAGGGCTAAGCCATTTATTTACAGTTTCTTTGCCGAGTTCGTTTTCCTGGGAAGCTAGAAATTCTTCCCATGCCTGCATGTCGATCCTCAATTACCGTGTGGGTTTTTTTTCTGCTACGGGCAGACTGCGGTTTGTCAGCCACTGTTGGGCAATGCTTAATAGCATCGAAGAGAGCCAGTAGATATTTAATCCCGAAGGGAAATTGTAAAACATGGCTGTAAAGACCACCGTCATCAGGCTGGCCATAGTGCTCTGCTGCCGCTGCTGTTCTGTCCATGTGCTCTGATCTTTTGGTAAATTCGAGCCCACTTTTTGCTGCAGATACATCACCGCTCCAAGTAAGATAGGCAGCAGGTGCAGCTGATTGCCAATGAAAAAGATGGGGGTACTCCACTCAAAGAGCACGTCTGGCGCCGTTAGATTGTCAATCCAGCCCGGGATGAAGGAGGCCCCTCTCAGCTCAAAAGTGGATTTCAACAGGTCAAACATCCCCATTAAAAAAGGCATTTGGATGAGCATGGGAAAGCAGCCGGAGAGCGGGCTGACCCCTTTTTCCTTGTAGAGGGTCATGATCTCAGCTTGCGCCTTTTGCGGGTCTTTTTTATGCCTTTCTTGAATGGAATTGGCGCCGAGATGAAGGCAAACCAGCCGTGGAAAGATTGGCAGCTTTGGTAGTCGGGGGTCTGCCCTGTCTTAGGGTCGAGGTAAGTCTTGTCGGCAGCTTTGAGCACATCTTCTGCATAAGGGCCGGCAAAGACGCGCAGCCGGGTCTCTTTGGCTTTGCCATGGATAGGCAGCAGCAGCTGGTAGCCTGGCAGGTCGTTGACTTTGAAGCGCTCATGGCGATGGTCGACTTGCACAAGCCGAGAAGGCACTTCAGCCCCTGGCACACATTCGGCCTTAAAGCCGGGACTCATATCCGTCAACGGGTCTAAGATGATGCCAAAGAAGCCGTTGGATGTCGCCACCCAGTCGGGCTCAATTGAGCCGTTCGTCGCCATATCTTTAGGCAGATCAATCTTCTCAACTTTTGCTCCTTTCGGTTGGGTGACGCGGTAATTGAGTTGAGGCGCTGGGGCATTGGAAATCCATTCCACCTCTAACACGCCCGAGGTCACCCATAAATTGCGGCGGTCTCCCTCTACTTGCAAGGTGGCATAGAAGCAATAAGGCGCTTCTTTGCCGCTTTGATCGAGGTAAAACGTCTTGCGGATGCGGCGGTGGGGCTGGGAGGCTTCGAAGACGATATGCTCAGAGTCGAACTCTTTCAGTTCATAAGGCAAAGAGGCCAAATCGTAATCGGAGACCACATTCAGCGCTTGAAAGCGGGGCTCAATCTCAAAGGGCACAGTGCCCTTGGGAGCCTTCACTTCGCGGCGCAACAGAGGGTAATAGCCGCCTACTTTCCCTTTTTCCAAAGCCATTTCTTGGCCATTGAAGCGAAAGGCGGGCTTGGCCGGAAAGGTTGCAAAAGGTTTGGCCTCTTCTCTCAGCTTTTGGTCGAATTCAATAGGCAATACGGCCCTCTTGGCGTGCCCTTCTTCTTTAAATGGCAAGTTGATTTCAACTAAAGACGCTCCCTTGCTAGAGAAGACGAGCTGCTGGTATTCATTTTCTAAGATGTAAAAGCGCTCTTCATGAGGCTGCGTCAATGTTTGCTGGGCGCGTGCCGTCTCAATGGCGATCTGGCCTTCAGCGCTATCTAATAGATAAAACTCATTGGTGCTGTCGCTGTAGATGCCGATGGGCAGGTATTCATCGCCCACTTTGGCCACGGCCACGGCATTCTCAGAGGGCGCTAAAAAGGGGATGGAGAATGAGCCGTCGACCCATTCGGCCAGATGATGGACCTCTTTCAAAGAGCCGCGGCGGGCAATCAGCTGCATGTCGAAGCTGCCGATATCGGGCAAAGCCCCCTTTTTGAGGCGCTTTTTATCTGGATTTGTCACATAAAACGCTGCCAGACTATGCGAGGTGCGGTCAGCGAGAAATAGGGGAGTTGGCGTTTTTTTGGAGTTTAAAGGGCGGTAGTAGAGCTGTTCTTCAAAGGGCGCGTCTCCGGCGACGAGGACGCAATCTCCCGCTTCCAAACCGAAGCCCGCCGCCTCTTTGCCCTCTTGATCTAAGTAAAGCTCGGCAATTGGCAAGGCTTTGGAAGGGGCTTTACGCGCAGCAACATCCTCTTCCATCTGCTGCTTTTTCTTCGCTTCTTGCTCGGCGACATTCTTCACCCACTCGGCGCGCCGCTCGTGCTCTAGCTGGGAAAAGTAAAGGTTGCTCGCTGTAATTCCAAAAAACACAATGATGAAAAAAGCTAGAGAACGACGGTCCATTGAATACTCTCAAGAATTAATACAGGGAAAAGAGCCCTTGCTAAGGAAGAGGCCGATCCATTTTTTGATTTGCAGTGCCGGTGCTTTGTCAGACAAGTTTGACTCACATCAAAATTTTTGATTGGCAGGACTAGCGGCTCTAATTTAGCATAGCCTTTCATTAAAAGCCAATCCTCTTCCCAATCGCCTAATTGCTCTTCGAGCCCCAAAATACTTCAGAGAAAGAGAAAGACATGGTATTATAGCTCTTTTTTAAAAATAGTCCCCCATCCATTTAATGTTGCGCTGTAAAACCGATGCGATAGCCTAACCACGAGGCTTTGGCAGAGTCTGACATGCATCGAAATGAAGGGGGTGGGGGACTAGCTCTCTTTGAGGACTCGGCATTATGGAAGAAAAACAGATGGAAAATCGCTCTTTAGGCGACTATCAACTTTTGAAAAAGATCGGTCGAGGCGCTTTGGGGACTCTTTATTTAGCCGAGCACCGCTTTTTAAAGCGGCAATTTGCTCTAAAGGTGTTGCCTGAAGAGCTTTCCTCTGAGCGGGGCTTCATCCAGCGCTTTGAAGAGAATGTGGCGCAAGTGGCCAGCTTAGAGCACCCCCACATCGCCAAAGTGCACAACGTCTCCTTTGCCGACGGGCTCTACTTCCTCGTCAGCGACTGCATTGTCGACGAAATCGGCGAGACGACAAACTTAGCGCAATTTTTGAGCGGGTACGCAGAGGAGCTATCCGAAGAGGATATCTTCTCTCTTTTGTCGCAAGTGGCCGAAGCCCTGGATTTTGCCCATGAGAGAAAGATTTTACACCGCGGCCTCAAGCCCAATAATATCTTAGTCGGGCCCGGCAAGAAGCGCTCTTATTTCCTCAGCGATTTTGGGCTCTCTCAAATCGTTGGAGAGCGCGCTTTGCTCTCTTTGGCATTTCGCGCCCTTGCTTGCAACCCAGATGAGATGAAATACGATCAATCGGCCCCTTTCGAGCGCTCTTTGCAGCAAAGCTATCTCTTTCTCGCCCCTGAGCAAAAGCAAAAAGAGAGCGATCAGATCACAGCCAAATCAGATGCCTACGCCTTTGGCATCTTAACGTATTATCTGTTAACAAAAGCCTATCCAGAAGGGTATTTTAAAATGCCCTCTCTCTTGAGGGAAAACCTCAAATACGATTGGGATTTTCTCATTCGCGCCACTCTCGCCTACGACCCGGCAGAGCGGCCTGAAAAGCTAAAAGAGGCCCTCCTGCAAGCCAGCTCCAACTGCTTGGCTAAAGAGCGGCAGGCGATCTCCATGCACCGCTTTTCCTCCCTGTCTCACTCTACAGGAGATAAGGGACAAAAAGCTGGCCACGAGCTGCAGCCTGTCATCGGCGGCTCCAGCCTCGAGAGGCCCGATCTCACCGAAAACCCATTGTCCCTGTTGCAAGTGGACAGCGCCGTCAAACCCTACCAGCCAGAGCCTAAGGAAAAGAAGAGCGCAGAGCCCCTCCTCACCGAGATGCGCGTCATCCCGGGAGGCTACTTCTTGCGCGGCAGCCAAGAGGGCAACCGCGATGAGATGCCGCGCCATCAAATCTATTTGCCTAGCTTTGCCCTAGACGCCCATCCCGTCACCAATGAGCAATATGTGCGCTTTTTAGAGGTCATGGGCGGGGAAAAAGATAGCCACCACCGCGATCTCATCCGGTTAAAAGAGGCGCGCATCAAAAGAAGCGGCGGCCGCCTCAGTATCGAATCGGGCTATGGCAAGCACCCAGTGGTCGGCGTCACCTGGTATGGCGCCCTCGCCTATTGCCGCTGGATTGGCAAGCGGCTGCCGACAGAAGCGGAATGGGAGATAGCCGCTTATGGCGGGCTCTCCAACGTCACCTACCCGACAGGCTCTAGCATCGAGAAGACGCAGGCCAACTTCTTTAGCTCCGATACCACGCCCGTCATGAGCTACCCGAAAAATGACTACGGCCTCTTTGACATGGTCGGCAACGTCTATGAATGGTGCCAAGATTGGTATGGCTACAACTACTACGAGTCGTCGCAGCAAGAGCCCGAGTCGCCCAAAGGACCGCTGCAGGGCGTCTACCGCGTGCTGAGAGGGGGCTGCTGGAAAAGCCTCAAAGAAGACTTAGCCTGCTCCAGGCGCCATCGCAATAACCCTGGCACCTCCAACAGCACCTACGGCTTTCGCTGCGCTGCCGACGTCGCTTAACCCATATGCTTAGCGCTTTTCCTGTCAAGAAATCACTTCAACGGCAAAGTTAAGGGCCTGCGTCTCAATAGGCTCTAATAGCACCTGGTAAAGCTCTCGATTGACTAGAAGCCTTTTAAAGGAAGGCTGTCGATTGAGCGCTATGAGCATGAAAGAGGCGCTGTCCCGATCTAGGCTAATTGGATTGTTTAAAGCAAGCGTCTCTAAATTAGGGAAAGAGCTGGTTACAAGTTCGGTAGAATGAAGAAAAAAAAGGCCCAAAGAGGAATAAGTGCTGCTCAAAGTTAGAAGCCTGATATTTGGGTAATTTGTACCTTTGATCAGATGCATCGTTCCCTCTAATGTTAAATGGAGCGCAGTCAGATGAGGCGCCTGTCGAATGGTTTGCAATAAGTTTGCCAAAGAAGCTTCTGAGCAGCTTTCCCCCAGGTCTAGAGAGAGCGCCTGGAGCAAGCTAAACTCTTGTTGTAGGGCGGGAAAATTCTTATCGATATGAGTGGCATCTAAGGCCAGGTGACGGATTGAGCTTTTGGGCAGCCAAGCTAAATCGCCTCTTTCCAGTTGAAGGTTTTCACACCCAATCAAAGAAAGGCTTTTTAAGTGCGGTAAAGCATGCAATGCTTCTAAATAGTTGTGTTTCAATGTGAAGCTTCCAACGCCCCTGCATTGCTTAAAACTCAAGGTTTTCAACTGTTTCCAATCAGCTAAATCGGGGATGGCGTTTGCTGTGAACAGGCAATGAGCCAGATGCAATTGAGACACCTTTGGAAATGAATCCCTTAATTTTTTGAAAATGTTTCTCGGCTTTATATTAGAGGGGTCGTATGTCAAAAACGTGGGGTGGCTCAAGTGAAGGGCCGTGATGTGCTTTAAAGGAGCCAAAGCGTTGAGTAGAGATGTAGTCAAATGGACCTGATAGGGGGTTGAACTTTGCCGGTTTTTTTTCACCTGCTCTTCCCAAGTATGCCCAAGCGATGACATGAAGGGGCCGATGGTTTTGAGCTCTTCTTGAAATTGAGGCCAATGAAAATGGGTGAACATTCTGTTTGCCAGGGTGAACGTTTTGCTTGCCTCAATGAGCTGCTGGTAGATGTAGGTGTCGCAATAATCTTGGAGCCTTTGTCGGTAGCTTTCGATCATGCTTTTAATTTGGGGCGTGAAGTTTTGCGGAACGTGCAAAAGAGGAGCGAACATTTTTAATAGCGCTATCAATTGCAAGCCGTTCTCCGGTGGAGTATTCAAGCTTGGAGCTAGGCTCTTTAAGAAAAATTCGGCGTTTTCAAAATCTTCAAAAAAGAGAAAGAGATTTAGAAGGGTACACCGATCAAAAATGGGCATCACTTCAATTTTGGGCTTCATGAAATAGAAGAACAGGCCTGATCTAAAAAGGGATGCGGAGAGGGTTGTATGGGAAAGATTGATTGCTTCTATTGCTTCTTCGGCTCCATCTTTAGACAAAGTATGTAATAACCGATCGAAGTTTGGCCATATGGCTTGCAATAGCTCTTTAAATACAAAAAAATCGCCTTCGGCAAAAACTACTTTTAAGTTTCTTAAGTTTAAATAAGCGGGGTTTTCTAACAATTTTTCGTTTAAAATTTTAGGGCAAAATTGAACTAAAGTGAGCAATGCTCTTTCTGATAAAAGATGCCCATTGCTTTCAAAAGTGGTAATAGGCGCGAGATACTCTTGAGGAGCTTTTTTTAAAATGAGAGCCAGCGCCTGCGCTTCAACGGGGTCGGAACTATGGAGAATGGTGAAGTCAGAGGCGCTTAAAAGAACTTTCATTTCTTGCATCCCGTGGTGCATATGGATCAAGCACGACCTATAGCCCGGGAAGATTTCAATCGTTGGCGTTGACAACTCATCAAAGCTCAAAATGTTTCTTCTTTTATTGGGACGCTTTTCTAAATCGGCAGCCTCTAAGAGAGCCCTCTCAGTACTGTTTTCAAGAGAGCTAAATTTCCTTTTCTTCTTTCTTTCCAACTCTTGTATTAAACGTTCGCTAGAGATGATGAATGCATGCAGCTGCTCCAATTGCTCTTTTTTTGATAAGCTCTTGGCAATGAACGCATCGCTGAGTTTTTCAATGAAGCAATCAAAAGGATGATCCTCGAGCTTCGAGCTAGCTGGAAGCTTTGCAAAGATCTGTTGGCTCATGCCCTGAACTGTCTGAGCCATTTTCAATAGTTCTTTGGCCCCATCGGCATCAGTTAAAATTTGTAGATGGGAGTTAAAAGAGAGCCCGCTTTGATTGATGGCAGCAAAGTGCTCCCGATCGACAATCAGCTGTTTTAAGTTTTGGTGATTTTCTGCCCGTCTCAATAAAAATTCTAAGGGCTCTCCATTTAATGAGGGCACGTAGCCTTGGATGACCAAGGATTGGATTTTTGGAAAAAGGCTGAGTAAGTTACAAATCAGGTAGGCTGCATTTAACGGGCAATCTTTAAAAGATACAATTAAGGTATGCAAGGAGGTTTGGACGGTATCAAAACTCAACCGGGGGTTGATCGAACAGGTAAAATGCAAGTGCAAAGTTTGTAGAGAAGGCATTTGATTTAAGTCTCTAATTAAATCGTCATAGTTATGCATGCTTTCATGTAAACTAAAAAAGGCCTCTTTGAGAGGAATGGGCTGGAAACTAAACCGCTGATTAACAAAAGCTAAAGGTGTTAGCAAATAATCTTGGAAGGCTTGGGGGGAGGGGGCAAAAAGCATCTCTCCGGGTCTTTTGTTTAGAGACATCTGAAGAGTTTCTATGCCACTTGTAGAAAGCCATTCTAAATCTTTTTGATTGAATAGGTAGCGAATTTTTTCTTTAAAAG
>JARBTN010000071.1 GCA_029240195.1 Chlamydiales bacterium | reverse complement strand
AATTGAATTTAGCAATAAGCATACAGGAGCGCGCAGCCAGAGCGGGCAGGGAAGCTTAGCAAGCGGTCTCGATGCCGCCCACGACAACCCTTTTGCAGGCCTGCGCGACAACCTGAAAAAGACGATCTTAGAGATGGCCAAGCAAAAAAACCTCAACCAGGCAGCTTTAGATATCTTAAAGATTAAAGGATTCTCTTCTGCACTCATGGAAAATTTAAGCCATTTAGATGAGATGAGCCATGCCGATTGCGAATCTGCCATCCGCGACCTCTCCCGCGAGATGAGCTACCGCTGGAAAGAAAACACGCTGATCTATGGCAGCTCGATTAGCAATATCTTGAGAGCATCGACCACCTGCATCCCCTTCCGAGCCAATCGCAAGATCGATAAAATCAGCGCCATCGCTTCGCAAGATGCCGTCTGCAAACTCTTTCAAGACTGCTCTAAGCCAGATGCCAGCCTGACGCCAGCTCAACTGGTCCAAAAATATAGCCAAATCAATCATCAAATCCTGATCCGCCTATTAAGCTCTCTTTTGATGGAGCAACATGCGCTTTGGCAGCTAGAAAAGCTGCATCAGGAAGTCTACCCCTATATTGATGCGCTCTATCACAATCGAGCCTGGCTGAAAAAGCCACCAAACGCCATCTTTCAAAAGTCCGATGCCATCTTTACCCTCATCCAAAAGATGCGCCAATTAAACCATAAGCTAACAGAGACAGGTCTTTTAACACCTTTTCGCAACTATTATAAGGTATTCTTTGGCAGAACTGCCGGCCTAGAGCACCCCGCAGAATCTAAAGAAGAGGCCTTTGCTAAGATCCGAGACTTGATGCTGAAAAAGCAACCCTCACACCACACTTTAGATGCAATCAAAGGCAGTATTCAAGGGCAGATCGCACACAATGAAGAGGCCATCCAGCTCGCTGACCATAAAGCAGTGGTCTATGCAGCCCCTAAACCCAAATGGAGTAAACTGCATTTTGACGGCCGGGAGCTTTTAAAACCGGCAAGATCCGCAAGACCGACAAAGCTAGATTTCTAAAAGCTTGGACAAAAGAAGAGGCATGCTTTAAAATGCCTCTTCTTTAAACGTTAAGTCATCCTATCAACTTTAATCTCTTTGTTCCTTGCGCAATCTAGCCCTTTTTTTCCTCTATGCGCTCATTTTTTCGTCATCGATGAGCTGCCACCGGCACCTAAGCGAGGCCCTTCCGGTAGAGGAAGAGCCTGAATACTACATCATCTTCTTAGTCGATGCCCCGAAATTGGACTACAGCGACAGCGAGCGCTTTCTCGGCTCCATGGCCAAAAGAGCCAACCGCTCCATAAGCGGAGTGAGAGGGCAAGGATTTGGCCATGCTTGGATTTACTTAAAAGGGGATGAGTCTATTGAAGGGGGGCACTCCGGAGAATGGGGCTCATTGGCCGCCCGCTATTTTGACGGTGTGATGAACTATATTGAGTATGGTTATCCCAACCCCACAGAAGAGGAAAAAAGAGAGACCCGCTTTGAGCCCAATCCGATCAAATACCTCTTCTACCCGCTCTTTGACGGGTGCTTTGAAAAAGGGAGCGGCGGCCACACCCCTTCTTTTGCAGCTAAGAGAGTGCTTTCAAGGCAAGAGTACCTCCTCATCCGCGACTTCATCTCGCCCCATCATTATTACTATGCAGAATATAGCTTGCTAGATCGACAGTGCTGCAGCTTCCTCGTGCAGATTGCCCACCTCTTGGGGTTGGATTTAAACTGTCAAATGACTTTCGATCTAAAGCCTGAGCTTTATTTTCAAGGAAGGCTCTTGCGCCTCTATCAAGATCATATCTATCGGCAAATTGCCTTTTTCAGCCCCGATCTCCTCGAGCAAAAGCTTAAAGAAAGAGCCTCAGAAGGGCAATTGCAGCCCTGCCTCAACTGGTATCTCAAGAAGAGAAAAAAGTGCCCTTTAAAATAGATGTCGTCACTTTTTTACTGAGCGACTGCGCTTGCTGATAATGAAGGAGAGCATCTTGGTCTCTTTTCAGATGGTGGAAGCAAAGAGCGAGATAGGCATGCGGTTCGGCCATCGCCGGGCCATGCTTGAGCATCAATTCAAAGATTTGAACGGCCTCGGTCCATTGCTCTTTTTCTAAGTGAAGGCAACCAAAGAGCAACAGTTCTTTCAATTGAAGCGCTTGCAGCTGTTTGGCGGCGGCACTTGTCGAAGGGCCCTGCCGATTTCTTTGCAGCTTTTCTAAAATAGGCTCTATCGAGCTTTCAGTCATGCCGCTCAAGATGAGATCTTGCCGACTGGCATTTTTCAAATACCAGGCAAAGTCAAACAACCCTTCGTCCAACTGTGTGAAGTCAGCAGGGCGCTCCTTTGGCGACGGCTCTAAGCAGCTATCTAAGAAGAGAGACCACTCGGCCGGAACCAAAGACCAGTTGACGCTCTCTTTATTGACAAAGGGATGGCCCGTAAAGAGCAAAACAGCAATCGCTCCAAAAGCATAGAAGTCGCTGGGCACTCCCACCTCTTGCAGCAGCTCTTGGTCCTTTTGCTCAGGCGCCAAATAAGAAAGCTCGCGCTGATCGATCTTCCCTTCTCTTTCAGCCAATGCCAGCCTTGAAGCCAGCGCCTGGGCGCCTAGAGCAAAGGCCAGGCCGCCGTCGGCAGCCATCATGCCGCGGACGACACCTTCATCTTTTTCAATGAAGAGGTTGGAGGGAATCAAAAAACCATGGTAGAGGCGACGGCCATTTAAGGCTTTGATCTCATGTAAAGTTTGAAGCATTTTGGCAAGAGACACCAAGATCATCTCCGCCTCAAAGCGCGAAAGCGCTCTTTTACCAATAGAGAGCAAATTCTCCTCAAGCCCGAGCTCACCAATCTTCCCATAGGAAACAAAGGCCATCCCTTCCAAGTTGACTTCGATCATCGGCGCCAATCCACTGACCACACCTGACGTCAAAGCCTGGAAATTCGCTAGCCTGGAAAGTTCCTCTTTGCCGTAAATTTGCCTGTCTAATACCTTGCAAAGGGCCAAATGGCCACTTTTTGTGCGCAAGCGCACTTTTTCGCCAAAGAAGTCTGAATCGATGTGATCCATGAACAGCATTGGGCCGCCTTTTCTTTTTTGCTTCCATAGGTAGCCGCAGGTTAGAGCAGCACCCAAAGACACAATGGCGGATGGGATGATGAGTGAAGGATAGGATATCTCTGGCAACATATGTCCGCACTTCTATCTGCAAGTTTGAGCAAAAAGCGGCCGGCTAGTATACACGGCCGTTTTTTTAAAAGGATCTCAATTTAAAACTCTGAGCCGCACCAAAATTTCTGAAGGACATTCGAGACGGACGACCCTCAAAAATAACTGCCAGTCATAAGGATCGCTAGAAAGGGGCAAGCGTTTCATCTGCTCTTGAGCGGCCGGCGTCAGGTGGCCCAAAAAATGACCCTTCCCCTTTATTAAATCAAAGGTGATTTTTAAAGATAGATCTTCTTCAAAAATCTCCACCTCATCCCCTAAAGAGAAGGTATTGGCAATGAGTCCGTTCACTTGAAATTGGCAATGGGGCTGCTTGAGGTGAAAGACCAGGGCGCGGTTCAGCTCCGGCTGCCGTTCTACAGTCTGATCGACTAAAAAGGTGAGGTCGACGCCTCCCTCGACAAAAGCATGGCGCATGAGAAGTCCCATCCCCTGATAGGAGAGAAAGCGAGAAGGCGATCCAAGCCAAGCGCTGAAAGGTCGGGTGCTTCCAGGAGTCAGGGAAAAAGAGGCTTTTGGCATCTGCCGCCAATTACTTTGAATGGGCTGAGAGAGCGCAGCATTCGAAAGGAAAGACTCTAAGCTATAGCTTTTTTCATCCAAGGGGAAGAGATGATCTTTTGTCCGCTGCAGCAAAGCACTCGAAAGAAGAGCCGGCCCCTCTTGCGGCAAAGAGGAAAAAGACTTGGAGAGCATGGCCGCATAGAGGTCATATAGACCGACCGGCATCCTCTCTTCTAAAAGGCTTGGGCCAATATAGGATTTAGCCTGGGCGCTGTAAGTCTTTTGATAGAAGGACCAAAAAGAGCGGTAAGGGCTCTCTGCAATCTCGCCATAGACTAAGTAAAGAGCGGTCAAGGCATCGGCAAGAGCTGATTTTGAACTCCAGACAGATAAATCAGGGCGGTGGAAAAGGGAATCGAGCCCGGCCAGCCCCTCCCCTTCCAAGGCTTGATCGAGTAGAAGGCGCCCGAAAAATACTTGAGAGGCGTAGAGCTTGCCTCGTTCTTGAGCGCTGCGCTCTTGGCGCAAAGCAAACTGCAAAAGCAAAAGGGCTTTTTCAATCATCCGCTCTCTCAGCGTAGAGCCAATGACCGAAGAGAAGTACTTTAAGATCTGGCACATGATCGGCAATAGGCGACTTGCCACCGACCAATCGCGACAAAAGGGAAAGTCGTGCAAAAACCGGGGAAAGTTGCCAAGTTCATTTTGAAAATAGAGAAGGCGTTCGATCAATCCCTTAGCTTGTTCAATGGACTCCTTGACCCGGCTCTTTAATAGGCTAAGAGCCCATAAAAAATTCTCTTCCAAGCCGACCACGGCCAAGCTATGGCCAAAGGCGCCCTGCAAAAGCTGGGTATCCGCATCCACCTGCTTGCGTCCATATTGCAAAGTCAACTCGTTTAATTTCCTTAAAAAATCGCTCTCTTCTTCAATCTGCATCTGATGAATTCTCTCTTATTTTTTAAACTTAAGATTTAAGGTTGGCAATGGCCTGAGATAGGGCATCAATGAGCCCCATCTGTTCAGGAGGGCCCGCAATCAAATCGGCCATGTCCAAAAGCGCCTGAGGAGCGGACTTGATGGCAATCTTTAGGGTGGCATTCCTTAAAAGGGGCAGGTCATTTTCATCGTCGCCAGCAGCAATGACTGGCAAAGAGCCGTGCTGAAAGCCCTTTAGCTTACACATATTCTTTAAAGCAGAACCCTTGTTGGCTTCGGCATGGGTCACCTGCAGCACAAAAAAACCAGGTCGATAGGGATCTTTAGCGATCGGCGCATAGACATCGAGAAGAGAGCTCTGCTGTTGGATGGGCAATAGCTCTTCCTGAGCGCCAAAATATTTTAAAGCCGAAAACTGGTCGAGAGCCATCGATTCTAGAGGCTGAAAAATCCACTCCTCTTTCTCTGCTCGACTCTTTAAAAAGGGAGGGCACGCGCCGCTATAGTAGCAAGTGGACATAAGTCCACTGTAAATGGCCAAAGAGGGATAATTTTTGATCAGGCCAGCGACTATAGAACGCTCTAAAGAGCGCTCTAACAGCACCTCTCGACTTGGCATCGAGACAATATAGGCCCCGTTTTGCAGCCCTAAATCATAGGGGAAAGAAATTTCCTTTAGAGACTCATAGCTCCAACGAAACGTGCGCCCAGTGATGAAGAAAAAACGCCACCCGTCTTTAAAGAGCTGCTCTAAATAAGCCAAAACGCCGCTCGGCACTCCGCTCAAACCTGAAGTTAAAGTGCCATCGATATCGAGAGCAATCAAGCCGCGCATCTACAATCTCCCCTTTTTAGCGATAATAACAAAAAAGCTTTAAATTTTCTATTTTCCTTTCTTGCTAAAAAAGGGCGTTCTCGCTACTTTCCCTAAAAACATTTTTATAATCCCTGATCAGAGATGACATGATTAAGCAAATCATCGTTTATTCCACCTGGCTCTTAGCGCTTTTTTCACCAGCCTTTGCCAAAGAAGAGGCCGCTCACCCATCAGCCCCTGTAGAGCATGTGGAGCCGATGAGAGAAGAGGAGCTAGCTCCCATAGAGACGATGGAGCCCAAAGTAGAGCCTGAGGCCGAAAAAATCGGCCTGGCCGGCGAATTGACCTCTCTTTTCACCACATTGGCCCTCTTCATTACGGTGCTTGTCTTGGCCGCTTGGCTCATTAAAAAGATGCTGCAGTCGAAGATCCAACAGATGAATGAGTCGGCAGCCATTAAGCTCATTGAAAGGCGCGCGCTCTCCCCAAAGACAACACTGCACTTGATTAATGTGCAGGGCAAAGGGTTCTTGCTCGCCGAAAGCCCCGCTGGCATCACCAAAATTGGTGATTTCGATCTTTCTTAAGAGACTTTTCTTCCAAAGGCAATCCATGCGACGTCTTCTATATCTGTTTTTTTGCTTATGCGCTCTATCAACTCCATTGATGGCCGATATCGGCAAGCCGCCTGAACCGAGCGTTAACTTAATCGACCAGACTCTATCCGCATTCCAAGAGCCCACCTTCCTCAACCTGCACCAGCAACTGCGCATCTTAGCTTTTTTAACGGCGCTCTCTTTAATTCCTTTTGCGCTTGTGATGATGACCTCTTTCACTCGCATCTCCATCGTCTTTCACTTTCTCAAGCAAGCGCTCGGCACGCAGCAAGTGCCCTCAAGCCAAATTGTGGTCGGCCTCTCTCTCCTCTTGACCGCCTATGTCATGCATCCTGTCATTGAGGAGATTCAAGAGCAGGCTCTCATCCCCTATATGAACGGGGAATTTCAACGCTATCCGGAAGTGAAGATGGGATTGCGCGGCGAAGATGGCATATTTCTAGAAAAGGCCTGGACGCCTCTCAGGCATTTTTTGCTCCGGCATACGCGAGAAGCAGACCTCAAGCTCTTTCTCGACATGGGGCATGTGCATTTGCCCAAAACTGATATCGACATGGAGGGGGGCGAGGCAGCGACAGGCCAAGCTTACGACCTGAAAGCTGTGCCCTGGTACTGCGTCATCCCCTCCTTTGTGCTCTCTGAGCTGAGGATGGCCTTCATGATCGGCTTTCTCCTCTTCATGCCTTTTTTAGTGATCGATATGGTCGTCTCCTCTATCTTAATGTCGATGGGGATGATGATGCTGCCGCCAGTGATGATTTCAATGCCCTTTAAAATTCTTCTGTTCATTTTGATCGACGGCTGGCGCTTGATCATTCAGCAGCTGATCAACGGCTTTTATCCAGGAGGATGAGATGACACCGGAAATCATGATCGACATCATCAACCAAGCGCTCTTTGTCGCTTTAGAAATCAGCGCCCCCCTCTTGATCATGGCGCTGGTTGTGGGCTTATTCATCTCCATCTTGCAATCGGTCACCCAGATCAACGAGATGACACTGACATTTGTGCCCAAAATGTTTCTATTCACCGTCCTTTTGATGGCCCTCTTCCCTTGGATTTCAAAAGTTTTAGTGAATTACGCCCATGAGGTGCTGATCGATCATTGGGATAAGTTAAAAGACATTCGCAACTACACCTCGTGAGGCTATGAACACCTCTTTATCGGCAGAGACCTCACTGACAGAAATTGTCCTCTTCTTAGGCTACCTCTTTGCGAGAGTGGGCGGCATGATGATGCTCGCCCCCTTTTTCTCCCATCTGGCCATCAGCCAAACTGTGCGCACCTTCATCGCTGTCTTCATCACCGTTCTCCTAGCCTTCAGCCTCTACCCGGCCTATCGACTCCATCCTACCGAATATGGACTGACGGAAGTGATCGCCATCCCACAGGCATCGCTCTTAGAAATTGCTCTTCTGCTCTTAAAAGAAATTGCTGTCGGCGCTCTCATCGGGTTTTGTTTTTCCCTGGTCTATGAAGCCATCTCTTTAGCTGGCCAGCTGGTCACCACTGCCATCGGCCTTTCCTTCAATGAGCTTCTCGACCCGGCCTCCAATTCGGTGCAGCCGACGCTCGGCCACTTTTACATGATCTCGGCCACTATGATCATCCTCATCTTAGACATCCACCACCTCTACTTAGAACTCTTCACCAAAAGCTTTCTAATCATTCCTCTTGGCCATTACCAAATGCCGGAGGAAATGCTCTCTCACATCATCATCGGCTCAGCGCGCTTCTTCCCCCTCGGCCTGCAAATTGCCGCCGTGCCGCTGGTTGTCTTGCTTCTCTCGACATTATCGCTCGGCCTAATGTCCCGGGTCATGCCAGAGATGAATATCTTTGCCATGTCCTTTCCCTTTAAAATCCTCGTCGGCTACTTCACCTTGGGCATTTCCTTAAAGTACATGCCCCTCTTTGTTAAGCAGAGCAGCATCGAATTTTATAACCTCGCCGAATATGCCATCCGCCATATCGGAAGCAGCTGATCGCTAAATATTTCTTGGAAGGGAAACCCCTCTCCCCTCAGCGCCAAAGGATTGCCCTTGTCAATCTCTGAAGAAGAGCTAGCCCTTTTATTTCATAATCCAATTAAAAAATGCACATCTCAATTCAAAATTCTCGCTGGCTATTTCACAATCAAATAAAAAAGATCCTCGAGATGAAAATAGTCAACAATCTTAATGAAATTTAAATAATTATAATATAAAATAGCATAAAAAAACAGGGGAACAGATGTTAAATATCGCTTCAACAATTAAGAATATCTATCAGTCAGAAGATTTGACTGGCGAAGCTTTCGTACGGCCTCTCAAGCAAAGCCTTTCTTTCTTTGGCAGAAAGATCTCACACGCTTCCTTGCCCGGAAAATGCGGCTGGATAGCGACTGCAGTCATTCCAACCATCGCCTTAAGCTTGCTTGCGCTCTTGGGAATGGCAATCAAGCCCTTTTCCATTGGGAGCATCAGGAGGCACAATCAAGAGGTTCAACAACAGATTGATGCTGAATGCCAATCGCTCGCTGCGGCCGGAAAATTCTCTGACGATATTGAATATTCAGGTCAATATGATGTAAAACGTTTCAAAGAAAAATTCATCAATAAAGAAAGGGCACAGCATTTGCTAGAGAAAAAAACCCCTTTATTTGGTGAGATAATTGAAAAGCGCACGTCCAAATTTCAAAAAGTCTACCTTGAGGTTTGTAATAATCAATATTTGATGGGCAAATACGCTGGCAAAGCAGGCGCATGGTTCTATCTGAAACTCACCGATCGCTTCACCGGTCGTAAGTAACTCCACCTCATTCTAACTAACAGGCGCCAAGAAAATTCCAAAGCGCCAGAGTTTTTGAGCTTTGGAATTTTCTTGGGGATTTTCTTGGGAATTTTCTTGGCCCGTTAGAAAGGGAGGGGAATCCGATAGGCAAGCTCAAACAATTGCTGTTGAACTTGTTTTCTTTGATAATATATATATAAAAGACTATCCTATAGACCCTTTTAGACTCTTTATCAGGTGATTGATGATGCATTATAGACGCTTCATTTTTTTGTTTCTCCTTCCTCTTACAACCAGCTGCCTTTACCGCATGCCAGAAGAGGATGAAATCCGCGCGGTGCCGACGACCAACAACCCTACAGTGACCGGCCAAAATCCAAATGCCTTGATGCCCATGCCTGGAGTGAGCTATTAAGCCAGAGGTAAGCCATAGGATATGCGAAAGGCTAGCTGCAAAAATACCCTAGCAGCCTCTTTTTAGAGCGCTAAACAGCCCTTTCTCAGAAAAAATTTTACTTTTAAGCCGCTCACTGCTTATAGTCCCAATTCTTAGCAGTTAATCAACCACAACTTGAGTCAGAGGAAATGAATGCTAGTCTTGACACGGAAGTCAGAACAAAAGATTATCATCGGCAACAAACAGCAAATCACCATCACCATCCTCAGCATCGATGGCAATCAAGTCTCTCTAGGCATTGAAGCGGATCGAGAAATTCCCATCTATCGCGAAGAAATCTTTAATGAAATTAAAGAAGCGAATACATTGGGAGTTGTCACAAAAGACGACGTCAATGTCAGACAGATTGCCGAGAATTTGCAAATTAAAAAACACCGTCGATCTGCCAAGCCGATAAAGAATGACCCATAGCCTTTCAACTTCTTAACATCTGCCATCGTTTAGGTAATAAAGCCATGATCCAAGCTGACCAACAATCTATCCTCGATAACCTTCTGCAAAATGGCTACCAGCCTCAAATCCAAGCAGAGACCAACCAGCTCTACTACGTCCATCAAGAAAACGGAGTTGAGTTTCCCGTCTTTATCCGCATCATGGAAGGGGGAGAGCTTGTACAGCTCATCGGTTTTCTGCCCTGCAATTTCCAAGAAGAGACGCTCTATGAAGTGGCTAGAACATTGCATATGATCAACCGCGAGATCGATCTGCCCGGATTTGGCATGGAAGAGCAAGCCAAGACAATTTTCTACCGTCTGATGGTTCCAGCGCCCAATGGCCAAATTGATGAAAAGCTGACTTTGGCGTATTTAAAGAGCATCCACCTCGTCATCATCTCTTTCCAACAGGTGATCAAAGCAGTGGCCTCCGGTGATATGACTCTATCGCAAGTGATCGAGCAGCTCAATCAAGCGTCTGCTGAAGAACCTTTGCCCACAGATGCCCGCTAATGGCTTTGAGAGCAATCTACTACGATACAGAGACAACAGGAATCAACCCGGAGAAGGAGCGGATTATTGAAATCGCCTGCTTCGATCCGGTGCTCAATAAAAGCTTTGTCTCTTTAATTAAGCCGGGGATTCCCATCCCCAAAGAGGCGACGGCTGTGCATGGCATCACCGATGAGATGTGCCAAGACCAGCCGTCCTTTAAAGAAGTCTCAGAAGAGCTCATCCAATTTTGTGAAGGGGATGTGGTCTTAATCGCCCACAATAACATCGCCTTCGATCTGCCCTTTTTAAAAGCCGAATTTGCCAGAAACCAGCTCGAGATGCCAGCTTGGAAACAGCTCGACAGCTTAAAATGGGCGCGCAAATACCGCCCAGATCTGCCGCGCCACAGCCTGCAGATTTTGCGCGAAATCTATGGCATTCCCCCCAATCAGGCCCACCGCGCTTTAGACGATGTCATCGTCCTCTATCAGATCTTTTCGACTATGATTGGCGATTTAGATATGGAGACGGTCATGTCGCTGCTTGAAAAGCCCGAGGTCATCCACAATATGCCCTTTGGCAAACACCAAGGCAAGCCGCTCAAGGACCTGCCTAAAGACTATGCCGAATGGCTGCAAAGCTCGGGCACGCTCGACAAGCCCGGCAACCAGTCGCTCAAAGAGGCCCTCAAAAGATTGAGCCTGGCATGAAGTGCGGGATCATTGGCTGCGGCTATGTGGGGATGGCCTTTTTAAAGAAGTGGCAGGAAAAGGGGCATCAAGGCTTTGCCACCACGACGACCGCAAGCCGCCTCTCAGAGATTGAAAGGACAGGCGCTGAGGCGATCCTCCTCAGCGTTGAGCGACAAAAAGCCCTGGCAAATCTGCTCTCAAAAGTCGACTGCCTGTTGATTGGCGTCGCCCCTAAAAAACGGGACCTGGCCACTTATGAAAGCTGTTACCTAGAGACAAACAAAGAGATCGCCTCTTTGGCGCCCCCCTCTTTAAAACACATCATCTATTTGAGCTCCACCTCCGTTTACGGCAATCAGGGGGGATTGTCAGTTAAAGAGGAGACCCCTCTTCAGCCTCAAAATCCCTTTGCCGAGATCCTCTTAAAAGCAGAAAGCCTCCTAGCCCTTTTGCCAAGCACCATCTTGCGCCTCGGGCAAATCTATGGCCCTGGCCGCAGCCTATTTAACAAGGCACTGCCCTCCGTTCTCGGAGGATCTGGCGAAGAAAAAACCGCACTCATTCATCAGCAAGATATCGTCCAAGCCGCCCTTTTTACGTTGGAGCAAAAGCTTTTTGGCACCTTTAATGTCATCAACGACTTAAAGCTGACCCGTAGAGAACTCTACCAAGCGTTGCAAAGGGACGTGACATTCGACCCCTCCCTCCCCCTCATCCATGGGGGCAACCGCTCCATCTCGAATGAGAAGATTAAAGCCCATGGCTTCTCCTTTCACCACCAAACACTCGAATGACCGATGCAGCTGCCAACGCTTCCCATTGCCCTCTCCCCTTGCCCGAATGACACCTTCCTCATCCATGCCTGGGCTCACGGCCTTATCGAATCTCCTTTAAGCTGCAATCTCCATTTTGGCGACATTGAACAGCTCAATACCTGGGCGCTAGAGGGGCGCTACCCCGTCACCAAAGTCTCCATCGGCTTGCTTCCCCATATCCAAGACACCTATCAACTGCTGCCTGTCGGGGTTGCCCTCGGGCGCAATGCCGGCCCCCTCATCATTGCGAAAAAACCTTTTTTGCTAGAAGATCTCGCGCAAAAGAAAGTGGCCATCCCCGGCCGCCACACCACGGCAAATCTGCTGTTAGATCTGCTCCAAATCCCATGCCTTGAAAAAATTGAGGTGCTCTATTCCGAGATCTTGAATCAAGTGGAAAGAGAGGAGGTCGATGCCGGGCTGATCATCCACGAGTCGCGCTTTCTCTATCAAGAGCGCGGCTATGTGGCCATCGCCGATCTCGGCCAGCTATTTGAACGGGCCTTCCACTGCCCCGTCCCCCTCGGCGGCTATGTCGCTAAAAAGAGCATGGCCCTTGAAGAGAGAAATGAAATTGCCGCCTTGCTGCAACGCTCTCTCTCCTATGCTTGGCAAAACCCTGAGAGGAGCGCTTCTTTTGTCTTAGAGCACAGCCAGGAGAAAGACCCCTTGATCATCCAAAAGCATATCGATCTCTTCGTATCGGCCGATACCCATACCCTCTCTTTAGAGGGGCAAAAAGCTCTCTCTCAT
This sequence comes from Chlamydiales bacterium, assembly GCA_029240195.1. GTDB lineage: Bacteria > Chlamydiota > Chlamydiia > Chlamydiales > JARBTN01 > JARBTN01. The sequence goes on along the minus strand of JARBTN010000071.1, from coordinate 109 downwards.
TTCTTATAACCTAGTGCCCGACCACAGATGTTGTTGCGCATGTTAAACGGCGTCAAAGCCTCTAGAATCGACGATTACCTGTCCCCTCATATTGACTTAATATGGGGGG
>JARBTN010000070.1 GCA_029240195.1 Chlamydiales bacterium | reverse complement strand
GTCATATTGCTTCTGTTGCTTTGCCATTTAATCCCTCATGTAAAACACTGATTATATTTCTCTGTGTTTTAAATGTCCTCCAAATGGTAGCAAGATCAAAGGATCAATTTTTGCGGATCAATTATCAATAAAAATCTTCATGCGGTAAGCCCTTGCTTCCAATATAGCCTTTTGATCGTTGATGAGGCAAATTCAATAAAGCGTGTATTTTGTGCTATAGCTATTTGGACAATTTCAAGTTTATTTTTGAGCTCTTCTGAGGCGAAGTAAAGAGAACTACCACATTGTGCTACAGCAATTTTGACAATTTCAGGATTATTTTTGAGTTCTTCTGATGCAAACTGAAGAGCTTGACCATCTTGTGCTACAGCGATCTTGACAATTTCAGGATTATTTTTAAGTTCTTCTGATGCAAACTGAAGAGCTTGACCACGTTGTGCTACAGCGATCTTGACAATTTCAGGGTCATTTTTGAATTCTTCCGAGGCAAACTTTAAAGCCCAGCCATTTTGTGCTACAGCAATTTTGACAATTTCAGGATTATTTTTGAGTTCTTCTGATGCAAACTGAAGAGCAAAACCATCTTGTGCTAAAGCAATCTTGACAATTTCAGGGTCATTTTTGAGTTCTTCTGATGCAAACTTAAGAGCTTGACCACATTCTGTTACAGCGATCTTGACAATTTTAGGATCATTTTTAAGTTTTTCTGATGCATGTTGGAGGAGATAACCACTTTCTGTTACAACAATTTTAACAATTTCAGGATTATTTTTGAGTTTTTCTGAAACTAATTTTAAAATACCAGGTATTGCTTTAAAAATAATTTTTATAGCTCTCTGATCGCCTCTTTTAAATAAAGATAAGAAAATTAAATCTTCAAATTCTAATTGTTTACTAGGTCTACCATAAAATCCGGAAACTATAATGCTTTCTAAAAAGGGGCAATTTTGAACTATCTCTTTTATCTTTTTAAGTTTAAAAAGAGGAATCTTAATGGTTCTTATAAAATCTTTATTTTCTAAACAGGAAAAAATTTTAATTACCTGGTCGTATTTATAGCCTTTAAAATTTAAGTGAGGAGGATTATGAGATTTTATAAAGCTAATTAATTCTCTATTCCCTTCAACAATTTTCAAATTAAAACGCGTTTTTTTAAGCCAAACTTCTTTCAGTTGTTCTCTTAATAAAGGATGTGTATTTTTTAGAGATTGTATTTCTTCACGATCTAAAAAAGAGGAGATGTGCGTTGTTAATTCACAGGGAAGATCAAGCAAAGGCGGTGCTGAGTTCTGTAAGTCTACTGAGCTTTTTTTTTCTTGTTCAGGGGTAGAATCTAGGGCCTCTTGACTGACCCTTGCCTCGTCTGTTTTTTCTTCGATCGCTGTTGACTGCCGGTTAGGTAAACTCTGAACCTGTTCGTTGATCTCCCGTACCTTTTCTTGATTCGAGGCAAGACCAAAAAGAGCTGCGACTTGCTTGATTATAGAACATACTTTCCGGGTCAAAGTACTTACGCTTCGCTCTTTTTGCCGATAATTATCGGCTATCTGGCTGGCGATTCTTTGCAAATCGGGGAGAAGGTCTTGTGCCGAATTTCCCGTTTGATCGGTCAAATTGCGCGCGATCACACTCTGAATCTGGCTCAGTGTTTTTTCGGCGCTTTTTGTGAAATAGGGCTTAGATTGAATTTCTCTGATCGCAAAGTGATTGCGATCGATGTCTATCGAGTAATACATAAAATATATCCAGTGCCATATTACAGCTTTTTTGCAGTTAATTTGATCCAATATAGTTTAACTGAAGATTAAAGTGGGAAATAAATTTTTCTATTGATTGTCTTTCTTTCAAGCAAAGCTAATTCGTGAAGAATTTATTTGATAAAAGGATAGAAAGGACGCTTATTTAGATGCTCTTAAAGGAGGGAAAATCTTCCAAATCAATTGCCGTCATGGAGTGCTTTATTGCCTATTTAGCCCAAAAATCATTTTTACCGGCTTTGTTGCATAAGTGGGGTGGCCTCAGGAGAGAGTAAAAAAACGGATGAAGCATCTACCTTGAGCTTAAAAGCTTGCCATACTAAATTTGATTTGACTTAAGCAAATTTGGGAGATAAGGACATGAGCTCCAAAACAAAATACTACATCCGTAGCTGATCTAACTCTGGTGCAAAGAGGAAGCATAACTTTCTGGTTTTCAAAAGAATCTCTTAAAACCTGGAAAGCAACGAGAGATCATCAGGCTCACGGACGTCCCAAAGTCTGCTCAGAAACTTATTCCGGAAAAGTTATCATCAGCTTGAATAGGTCTAGTTTCAAAAGGCTTGATCCCCCATTCTTTTGCGCTAGCAATAGAGTGGGGGATCAAGTTTTTAAAGCCTTGGATTCCAAAGGGCTTGCCCTTTGGCTCAGGATGGTTTGGAAGGGCGAGAAGCCCTTCCAAAAATAAGTCCTCACCGCTTTTGGTGGGAGTCGCTGACGTTTTCTAAGAGGGTGTAATAGGAGAGGAGGCGTAAAGGGGATAGGCGACCTTCTTCTACGGCGGCGATGACTTGGCAGCCTTTTTCGTCAATATGGGAGCAGGAGGGATATTTGCAGTTTCTGCCCTCTTCAAAGATGTCGTCGAAGTAGGCCTCCACCTCTTCGCGGTTGAGGTCCCAGATGCCAAAGCTTTTGATGCCTGGGGTGTCGACGCACCAGCCGCCCCCTTCGAGGTGGATTAAAGAGGCATTGGTGGTGGTGTGGGCCCCTTTTCCGGTGTGCTGAACGGTAGGCTTGGTGGCTAGATTCATGCCCGTCAGGAGATTCATCAGCGACGTCTTGCCAACGCCTGACTGACCCGAGAAGACCGCTGTCTTGCCTTTGAGCGCTTCTTTAAGCTCTGCCATCCCTTCACCTGTCGTCACGCTTAGGAGGAGGATTTCGATGTTGAGGTTGCGATAGATCGAAAGGCACTCTTCGAGAAGGGCCTTTTCTTTTTCGATGGCCGGGTCACTGGATTGGAGGTAGTCGATTTTGTTGATGACGATGAGGGGCGTCAAGTTGCCGCGCATGGCGGCGATCACATAGCGGTCGATGAGCGAAGGCTTGAGGGGCGGGCTGACAATGGAGGCGGTGATGACCAACAAGTCGATGTTGGCGGCGATCAGCTGCTGTTTTTTGCGCGATAGGTTGTCAGCGCGGCAGAGCCTACTTTTGCGCTCTTCGATATGGAAGATGACTCCTTCTTCGCCGAGCGGTTCAAACAGCACGTAGTCGCCGACGATGACCAGGTTTTTATTGAGCGTCTTCTCTTTTTTCAAAGAGCCGCGCAGCGAGCAGGCATAGATGCGGCTTCGATCCATCAATTCCACAATCACCCCTTTGGAATTGATGGAGATGACAAGGCCGCGCAGGTAATGCTCGGGGGTCTTGCCAAGAGGCGCTTTTTCTAGCTTATCTTGGTCTGTCTTCTTATATTTGGAGCGGTCTTTTGAGGTGATCCGCTTTTTTTCCGACCGCTCTTCCTTGCGGTGCTTTTTCAAGAACCGCTCTTCATGGGACATGGCTACATCGTCTTCCATTACTGATTGCCTTCAATTAAATTTTTGGTCCTTTGAGGACGTACATCAAAATAGAGCCCGCTACGGCGACATTGAGGGAATCGATATCGCCCATGGGGATGGTCACTGTAGAATAGGTGCTTTTTGCCTCCTCAATCGGCCCTGAGGACTCATTGCCGAGGAGGAGGATGAGCCCTTCTTCCTGCTCTTTGGGGGCGCTGCCGTCTAAGTCGGCGACGAGGAGAGGCAGCTTTTCTTCAGAAGCCAGGGCTTGCAGGTCAGAGAAAGACCCTTGCTGGGTGGGGAGGAAGAAGCTGGCGCCGCGAGCCGCTCTCAGCGCTTTGTCATTATAAGGGTCGCAGCAGCCATCGAGCAAGAAAATCCCTTGCCAGCCAAAGGCTAGAGCGCTGCGCATTAAAGTGCCCAGGTTGCCGGGGTCGCGCACGCGGTCGAGAGCTAGCAGCCACTTTTTTCCGCTTAAAGGGCGCTCTCCAAAATGGGGCAGGGGAAAGACTGCCAAAGTGTCTTCCGGCTGCTGGCAGTTGGAGATCTTCTCTAAGATGCCGGGTGTGACGAGGTAGGTGGTGGCAGTCGAGGTGAGGTGGGGGTTGGTGGTCAGCAGTAGCTTAGGGGCAATTTTGGCGGCCACTTCCTCGATCACCTTTTTTCCTTCGAGGAGGACAAGCTGCTCTGAAAGGCGGTATTTTTTATCGTTTTTCAGCCGGACGAGGTGCTTGACGAGGGGATGGGTTAAGCTTGTAATTGTATTCATCGGATCGTCCAAAGGGGTGTGTTTTTTAGGCGTTGCTGGATGTGTTCGACGCTCTCTTGCGGGTGCTGGATGGCGATTTTTTCCCCTTGTTGAATGAGCGTCTTAAAGAGGGGGCCAGGCTTCAGCCCTTCTTTTTTCAGCCAATCTGGGGTGATGATGAAATGCTTTTGCTGCTGCCTTAGAGTGGCCTCTTGCAGCTCTTGCTGAAAGGAGGGGATATCCGCCTCTGGATGTTTGACCTCGAGCAAGGGTAAGCTATGCGCAAAAGAAGGGTCGGCAAAAAGGGGAACAAACAGTTCGACATCGGGGTGAGAGCGGTTTAAAGCGCCTTTTTGGTAAAGCTCTGAGAAGAGGGCGGCGATGCGCACGCATTTCATCTCCTCTTTTGGCAATTTGAGGTGAGCCCAAAGGGCCTCCATTTCTTTCAAGGGGGGGTAGTCGAAGAGGTAGTAGAGATGGATGAAGAGAGGCGCCTCTAAAGAGAGGTGGGTGAAGTCTTTTTCCGCTAGGTTGGGGCAGGGGTATTGGGGAAATATCTCTTTTAATAGGCCGCTCTCTTTAAGAGAGAGCAGATAGGCTTTAAATTGGGGAGTGCTTGCCATTTTTTTGAGCTCTTGCACCACCCGTTCAATGGAGACGGCGGGAAAGAGCTCGGGGGCAAACTGGCGGATGGCGGCTGCGGTCTCGGGCTCAATTTGGTAGCTCAGGCGGCAGGCAAAGCGGATGGCCCGCAGCATGCGCAGGCGGTCTTCTCGAAAGCGCTCTTTTGGGTTGCCGATCGCTCTTACAACTTTCTTTTTAATGTCCTCCACGCCCCCCACATAGTCGATGATTTTGTCTTCAAAGGGATCGTAGAAGAGGCCATTGATGGTGAAGTCGCGGCGGCTGGCATCCTCTTTGGGAGTGGCGCGCTCATAAGAGAGGGGCGTTCTGCCATTGGCATAGATGCCATCTGTTCGGAAGGTGGCCACTTCAAAGCTATGATCGCCCTCTAAGACGACGACGACGCCAAACTGGGCGCCGACAGTGACGGTCTTGGGAAAGAGCGCTACAATTTCTTCGGTCGAGGCATCGGTGGCAATGTCGATGTCGCTGCTTGGGATATTTAAAATTTTATCGCGCACAAAGCCGCCAGCGTAGTAGGCGGTGTAGCCGGCATTTTTTAAGCGGTTGGCAATGAGAAAAGCTGCATCCATGGGCGTTTTTTTTAAACCTGACTCCGTGTAAACTGATGATTCGGTATGATATTTCGTGATAGTTTATCTCATTTTTAATTGTTTGTTAAATGCCATGTCTAAAATTCGTGTCCTCGATCCCGGGGAAATCAATAAAATAGCCGCCGGCGAGGTGGTGGAAAACCCAGGCTCTGTTGTCAAAGAGCTTGTGGACAATGCGCTGGATGCCGGCGCAAGCGAGATCACTGTCGAGATTCAAGGGGGAGGGCGCAACCTCATCCGCGTCAGCGATAATGGCTCGGGCATGTCTTTAGACGATGCCCTCCTCTCTTTGGAGCGGCACGCCACGTCTAAAATCCGCACCATGGAAGACATCTACCGCATTGGCACCATGGGCTTTCGCGGCGAGGCCATCCCCTCCATTGCCTCGGTCTCAAAGTTTTCTATCTTGACGGCGATCGATTCGACAGAGTCTTCCTTTTCCAAGCCGATCAAGGGGGGAAATTTGATCTTGGTCGAAGGAGGAAAGATCCTCAAGACCAGCGAAGCTCCCAGAAGCCCTGGGACGACGGTGGAAGTGCGCTCCCTCTTCTATAATGTGCCTGTGCGGATGCAGTTTCTAAAGTCGCCTGCCTTCGATGCCTCTGATATCCACCGCTATGTGATGCTGGCCGCTTTAGCCCACCCGAATGTGCGCTTTTCTCTGATCAACAACGGCAAGTTGGAGCTAGACCTGCCGGCTATGCCAGAGGGTGCCCCTTTAGAGCAGGGCTATCAGACGCGGATGATATCGCTGCTTGGCCCGGAGTGGAAAGAGGCGCTTTCGATCCAAAAAGAGCTGCCCGATATTCAATTGCTGGGCTGGATTGGCCGGCCGTCGCAGTTTCGCAGCAACCGCAAAGGGCAATACCTATTCATCAACCGCCGCCCGGTCTTTTCTAAAGAGATCGCCGCCATCATCAAAGAGGCGTACGGTTCGGCGTTGCCGATGGACAAGTATCCCCTCTTCTTTTTAATGGTGACCATGCAAGGGCACCTCTTCGATGTCAACGTCCACCCGCAAAAGCGAGAGGTGCGCCTGCGCCGCGAGGGGATTGTGCGCCAATTTTTGATGGAGGCGGTCGATCAGGCCCTCTCTTTCAGAGCGCCGGCCTCGACGTCAGCTTCAGCTATAGAAGCGCGCCCAAATGAGGGCTTACCAAAGGAAAGCGATGCCCTAAAATCGCTAGAGGCGCCTCAAGCGCCCATCTCCGCCTTCACAGGGGCGGGCGTGGAAGAGCCCAACTTCTCCCGCTTTGCCGCTTTTAAGGCCTTCGACCGCTTTCGCCGCGATGAAAGCGATCTTCTGCCTAAGATCGAGCAGGTTGGGCCAAGTGGTTCGCCCAAAGCCGGTCAGCCGATAGGCCAGGTTCGGCCTTTTGGGCAGGCTAGGCATGAGGGTGGACATGAGGGTGGACAGGCTCCTTTGGTTCGACGGCAGTCGATGGAGCCGGCCGAGAGCGCTCCGCGCCTATTTACTCATGAGCCTTTAGAATTTGTCGGGGTCTATAAAGGGTGGCTGTTTGTCAAAGGGCGGGACCTGCACCTTTCCGGGCTGCCCGAAGAGGGCTTATTTGTCGTCGACTTGAAGAAAGGCGCCATGCGCATTGCCTATGATAAGTACTTAGGCCAGCTGGAAAACTTGCTCCATCAGACGGCCAGTCAAAAGCTGCTATTTCCTCTATCGATCCAGCTCTCCCAATTGGAGATCAATACTTTAGAACATCTCTTCCCCTCTTTAGCCAAGCTTGGCCTGCAGCTGGAAAAGGCAAAAGACGCTTTGGCCGTCCACACCTTGCCTGAGTTTTTAAAAGAAGGGCAGGTGCAGCCATTTCTTATCGAGCTGGCTTCGGAACTCATCTCTGAGATGGGATCGGAAGCTAATCGAGAGGAGCAGCTCAAAGGCCATCTCAAGCAAGCGCTGCAAGCTGTGGCCCTGAAGGCCAGCCGCTACTTTGCCGAGCAAGAGGTGACAAGCCCCATGCTGCTGCTCAAACAGCTTTTAAAGAGCAAAGAGCCCACTTTTACGCCGAGCGGCCGCCGCATCATCGCGCCTTTCGATGATGCCGTCCTCAAAAATTTGTTTTAGTCTTTGAGGGGGAAAAGCTGAATGGCCTCTCTCAGAGGGGGAGGCGCTCTGCTGTCAGGATGAGTTTTTCCATGTATGCGCTATCTTGGTGCTGCCGCCAGTATTGGTTGGCGCTCATCTTGGGAAGCTCAATGCGATAGATGGCAATGCCGCTTTGGTTGAATAATTTCTGCAATTCTTCGGGAGGGTTTTGATCGCTGCTAGAGGTGCTGCTAGAGGTGCTATAGATGGCCTCGATCCCCTCTTTTTTTGCAGAGGCCAAGAAGCTTTTGAATAAAGACTCATCTGGGAAAAAGGTCACTTGGCGCAAGCCCGCTACCCAAAAGGTGAGAGCATCTAAAAGAGTGTCGGCTACGATGATCGATTTAGCACCCGCCAATCCTTGGGCATTGAAGAGGGGCCCATTTAATGAGGGCTCCCTTTTGTGTCTCATCAAAGAATGGCCATAGGCGCCGGTCACATCGCCCTCTTCATCCATCAAAGGTACCACCAGACAGTTTTGAAACAGCTCTTGTCCGTTGGCGCGCAAGATGCCGATCTCTTTGAGCTGAGATCGCGTGGCCAGCCTTTCATCGGCCGTCCGGTCCGATATGTGATAGGTTAGCGTGCGGTTGGCATAGCCGATCTTAAAGGCGTGCAACAATTCCAAATCGCTCAACCCCATCTCTTCTAAGTAGTCGAGAGCCTCCGGGCTGTCTTGCAATGTCTCTTGGTAGTAGTTCATGACGCTTTTTAAAAGCTGCCGGTCATTTAAGCCGGGGCTGATGTCGGAGGAGAGCTCTTTGTGCTCGAGGGATGAAAGGGGCATTTGCGAGCCATAGTGCCTTCTCGTGAGCATCTGTTTTAAAGAGCGCTCCTTTTCTAGCTCAGCTCTGCGAGTTAAAAGAGAACTTTGAGAAACTGTCTTTTTAATCCGTTCTTCTCTCAAAAATTTAAGATGAGTAGACATCATCGGCTAGCCTTTTTCCAAAAATTTTCAGAAGTTAATTTGCCCTTTTTTTGTGGAAAAAATGCACGAAAAAAAGCGCTCTTTATTTGCCCTTAAATTTTCTTCAAAGTGCCCTTTAAGTGACTGCAGGTGCAAAATCTTCTCGGCGAGGACTCGCATTTAAGAAGCACTTTTATAGTGCATTTTATGCCGATCACCAATATCGTGCAACTAGAATGCACGATATTTTTGTGGTAGAATGAGAAAAAGCACTTTGATTGAGGGAAATCGATATGGCAGAGGACGTTGGGAAAAAAAATGCATTCGGACAGAGGCTTGTCGCCCTTCGAAAAGAGGCGGGGCTCACCCAAGGGGAGCTGGCCAAGGAGATTGGCACGACTCGGCGGGTGATCGACTATTATGAAAGGGAGAGCATGCAGCCGCCGGCGCAGTTGCTGGTGGGTTTGAGCCGCGCGCTCGGCCGGTCGATTGAAGAGCTGCTGGGAGTTAGAGCTAAGGGGCGGCAGATCAAGAAAGGGGCAAAATTAGATGGGCGCTTAGAAAAGCGGCTTGGCGCCATTGAAAAGCTGAGCCCCAAGGCCAAAAAGCAGCTGATCGACTTGATTGATCTCTTTTTAGCTGCGGAGCAGGTCAAGAGCTCTTGAGGCTTTTTTCGCTTCAAAGGTGGGGGGATGGGCCGCGCAATTTAAGCTTCAAGCAGCCGCCCCTTCCATTGAAGAGGCGGTTATAGAGAGAGTACTTTAATCGGCTAGCATAATGGAGCTGTAAGCTCTATCAAGAACCAAGGTTCTAAGATACTGGAGATGATAGGCCTGTAAACTGGTTCGATTGACGAAAATTGTTTGAGTGCGGTGCAGGCATCTAAATTCCCATTTAAGACCATCTTTATCTATTGCTTTTAGAATAATCACTTTAGGTGTATAGGGCTTAGCCCCTTGAGATTGGCGCTCTTTATATTTAATAGCGAGAAAGGGATAGCCGGTATCCTTATCGACTCCTCGCATGACAGGCGCTATCATGTCGGTAGGGGAGATTTCTTCTAAAAGGACATAGCCATCCTTCGTATATTTGGGGATAGCCTCGTAGGATAATAGGCCGCCTAAAGCTTCAATTAAGCCGCGGTGACGTATCTTTAATTCAGTTGCCGCTTTCAAGTAGCGATCTATCTGTTGGGCAGAAACTCTAACCCGGCCCCCCATGAGACTAAACAACTGTTTGAGCTTTTCTTGAAGCGGCTGCGATTTTCTTTGATAAGCTTGCTGAGCGGCTACATTGAAACGGCTTGCGACTCTCCTAAACCTGGCTAAAGTACGGATGTCTGTGATTTGGTTAGCAATGTGTTCGAGGAGTTCATCGGGTAAAAAGTTGATGGGACCTGGCACAAATGCTTGATTAGCTGCTTGCAGATTCCTTGCAATGGGAGGCATGAAAGGAGCCTCTGGCGAGGGAGTTTCCGCTAGCTCGGCAATGGGAGGAGTAAGGGATGGGGCTTTTGCTTCTGTAGCAGGAGCTAAGTGATTGGAAGCCTCATTCGATGAAGCTGTGGCAAGGCTTGGGGAGCTCTGGTTATTTGAAATTGTCTTTGGTGGGACTATGGCGACATTTGGGGCGCTCGGGCCATTTGGAGTCTCGGCCGATGTCGCAATGCTTGGGGCGCTCGGGCTATTTAAAGCAGGTTTCTTTTTCTCTAAGAGGCTCTTTGCCAGCAAGTATACAGCAGGTAGGCCTGTAATGATGGTTAAAGGTGCCGCCAACGGTATGCCTATCAGCGAAGCTGCTGCCAGGGAGGCGAAAGAAGCGCTTAAAATAGCCAGGGCGCATCCGGCGGCCGCTTGGATTTTAGAGGATTGAGCAAAAAAAGAAATTTGCTCTCTAAGAGGGCGAAAGCTGTTCTGTATGCTGGAAGAGTTAAATTTTTTCTTGTATAGATGGGAGATTCCAGAACTAAAATATTGAATATGGTTATTGATGCTATTTTGCATTAGCGCCTCCTTTTTTTATAAGAAATGCTAACCCTTTTTGTATTTTATTAAAACAATTAGCTTTTAATATTCAGAGAGTCGTTTGGATAATAGGCCATCTGCTATCCACATCATGTTGGTTGTGTGCAGCTTTTAAATGAGGCGAGGGTGTAAGCGGCAATTCAGCCTAACTCTTGAACGTTAGATGTCAGTTAATAGATTTTTAAATGAATAATGTGCACTTTATAATTAGTATTTAGCTATTCATTTAATTAAATAACCATATCTATTTAATTGATTTTTGTTTATAATATAACAGGTATCACTCAACTTAAAGAGGATACTATGAACTTATATAAGAAAATTTCCTGTTTCTTTTTCGCTTCACTCTTCAGCTGTTCCCTAGCTTACAGCAAAACCGATTTTCATCTCGAAGATCAACCCTCAGCGCTATTTGCCGCTCAAAATATCTCCTGCCAAGGAACCTTGCAAATTAAAGAAAATGGCTTTGTCTATTTGGATATCGACAATGCGTTCATCACCTCGATTGCTCCCTTGCTCGACCATCCTGGCCGCTTGGCTTTAAGGCCGACATCGACAAAGTCGGTGGGCGCCCACATTAGCGTCTTTCATGAACTAGAAAATGTGATCCCTAATGAGCTGGGCATGACCTTTTCATTTTCTGTTCGGGATATCCGCTCCTTTGTCTTGAAGACTAAAGAGGGGCTGAAGAAGCTGTGGGTGATTGCCGTCGATGCACCGGAGTTGGAGATGCTGCGCCTCTCTTACGGCTACTCAGAAAAGCTTAAAGGCTTTGATTTTCACATCACCTTAGGCAATCAAATGCCGTCGGCGCCAGAAGGTTGGGAAGAGAGCGGCGCCTTTTCACCCCTCAATACATTAGAAGAGCCCACAGAGGGAATTAGTTTGAAGGGAGACTTTACGGCTGTCGAACGGCCCGATCTCTTGGAAATTGCCCAAAGAGTCAACCAAGTGGGGCAGCTTTGCTTAAAAAATAATGGCTATGTCTACTTGAATGTCGATAATGCCTTTATCCACCAAGTGACCCCTCTTCTTCCTGTCGAGGGATCTTTTAGCCCCCTTCCAACTAGCCTTAAATCGACAGGCGCTCACATCACCACTCTTTTAGAGGATGAAATGATTGGCCAGGGCATTTGGGATTTTAAAGAAGCTGGGGAGTGGATTGAGTTCCAGGTAAAAGAAGTGCGCTATATCGAGCGCAAATCAGCTAAGGGCAAAACTCGCCTCTGGCTGCTGGCCGTCGACGCCCCAGGGCTTGAGCGCTTGCGCACCCATTATGGCCTTAAATCCAAGGTTAAAGGGCACGATTTCCATATCACCCTCGGCACCGAGACCGTGGTAGAAGAGGCTAATCCAAGCCCTTCAATCGAAGACGATTTGGAAGATGCAGCTTAAGGCTTTTTAAGCGCCAACTTTTGCATCAAATCCGCCATTCAACTTGGAACGTTGAGTGGCGGCTTTTTCAATTCAGCCTTCATGCTGAGAGTCATTAGACGATGCTCTGGGCCAATGTTGAGCGGCAAAGTGATCCATGGCCTTAAAGAAATAGGCGGCGAGATTTGGATGATAGGGCTCAAATATCCCTTGCGATTCGGGCGCTTGATAGAGCTCTTTTAAAGCCAGGTAAGACTCTTTAGTCGGTGTCCAGTGCATCCCTAAAAATTTTAGATGTTGAAGCATCAAGAGCTGCACTTCGCTAGAATCTGGTAAAAGCCCTTTTTCCAAAGCTTGTGCCATCCCTTGACAAAAGTCAGCAAAGGCATTAAATGACTGCTGCCAATTTTTTTCCCCCCAGCTTTGCACATTTTCTTTCAATTCAGCAGTGAGCTGGTTCATTTGCTCTTCCCCAACTTTTTCTTTAAATTGCTGCTCATATTTCAGGCGTGTTTCTTCGTTAAAGCCCTGGTAGAGTTCTTTTTTATTCATCTCGATGCCTGTTTTTAAATGTTCAACTGTCTTTTCAACGGTCTCTATTAAGAGTGCGATCTTCTTTGCGTCTTTCTCTAGGTTGGCTTTATGAGAATAGAGGGCGGCTATTTTATCAAAGTCGCTTCTATTCAATACCTCCTTGATCTTATCTAAGGGAAAGCCAAGTTCTTTAAAAAAAAGAATCTGCTGCAGCATCAAAAGCTGCTCTTCTTCGTAGTAGCGGTACCCATTGATACCATAGTAAGCGGGCTTTAAAAGCCCTTTGTTATCATAAAAGCGCAGCGTTCGGAGGGTGACCCCAGATATTTTAGCAAGTTCATTAATTCTATAGGCCATATTGACTCCTTTGATAGCTAGTGCCCGACCACAGATGTTTTTACGTGTCAAACGAGCGTCCCCCCATATTAAGTCAATATGAGGGGACAGGTAATCGTCGATTCTAGAGGCTTTGACGCCGTTTAACATGCGCAACAACATCTGTGGTCGGGCACTAGTGAGCATAAAGCATGACGTAAGGTTAGGGTCAATGGCTTTTTATTAAAAAAATGCAAAGTCTTTAAGATAAGGAATAAAAGTGTAGGGTATTAGTAGGCTAAGATTTTTTGTTTTTTATGCGATAAAAATTTAATTGGGTTTATTATAGGGTTCATATTTAAAAAGCGAGAAATGGATCATCTTTTAAATAAATATGAGAATATGTATTATTATAATTTTTCTGAAAAAGGATGATTCGTGGATAGTTTTATCGAAAAAGAAGCACGCACAGTTGTTAAAAGATGGGTGATGATTCATTTGTCTGTATGTTGCCTCTCTCTCTATTTTTTCCAGCCAAAAGGAGTTGATGCCTTCTACTCTTGGCAGAATGGACCTCAATCCATCCAGCCTGAAGAGCTCTATTTGAATCACGAGCTGTATCAAAATCGCCTTCGTTTGATCGACATCGAGTGCGGAGAGTTATACGAGGTTGGAAAAGAGACCTCTAGCACAAAAAGTGGACCGGGGATCATAAAAAGGTATTACCTCACCTCTTATGCGGGAGCATTCGTCTTAGTGAAGCGCCTTGATAGTAGAAATTCTCAAATCAGCCACTTAGAAGGGTTTGTGGAATCGATTCCGAGCAGGGTGCAAAGAAATGTCATCAAACCACTCTTGAAAAATGACCCGGGCTTAGAGCCGCTAATTCTTCCTTTCATGATCGACGCCACCGACAATGCCATACTCTATTATTTGAGCTATGCTATTCTCTTTGTCATAGGCTGTTTCTCTTTCATGGGGTTTTTGAGGCAAATCTTTATCTTGGGCAATGTCGCAAGCCGCTACCCTGGCATTAAAGCGCTGCGTGCCTATGGAGATCCCGATCGGATCATCAATCACATAGATACGATGTATCATAAAGGGAGTGTTACCGAATATGGCGATGTCCTCTTCATCGATGGTTGGGCCATTCATAAGACGTGGTTTAACGTGCGCCTGATCTCTTTGATCGACGTCATTCTGCTGAGACGGATAGAGGATCTATTCCAACGTATCTCTTCGCATCGTTTTAATTACACCTTGGCTACGATTAAAACAGGGAAAGGGCCAACTTACCGGGTGTTAGGGAGCAGCTCTTATATTGAAGATGTTTTGGAAAAAATTGCTTATCTAGCGCCTTGGGCTCGCTTTGACTAAGATCGCAGCTGTGAACTGCCTCCAATAAATTGAAATTCTAATGGGAGCTTCTTGGTTCTCAGATGGTTGCCTAAGAAAGGTCTTACATCATCTCCACAAGCTTTACATCCCGCAGTTCCTGCGG
>JARBTN010000069.1 GCA_029240195.1 Chlamydiales bacterium | reverse complement strand
TTTTTTCACCTGGCGCATCAGCCTGAGCGGCCAGCCAAAGCCCAACTTAGCGCCAAGAGCCGCTCCATAGAGGGCTCCAAAGGCGATATTTAAAAGGGGCCCATAGAATTTCTCTTCAGAGCCCACTTTGGCGCCCAATCTCGCCCAATAACAGCTATCTAATATCGAACAGGTCAAGCCAGACCCGCAATAGCCTAAAAAAACAGTGCGCGCAACACGGGCCATCGCCGATTTTGGAGAGGGGCGTGTGTGAGCGGAAGGGTTTAGAACCGGCCGATTCACCGGCCATATTTTGATTCTCATGGATGACCTTGATAATAAGAGATGGCGCCCTTCTTTAGATTTGGGCATAGGGCCAAAAGAGCCCTTTTATAAGGAGGCTCTTTTGGCCGGTGAAAGAGGTCACTCGACAGTGACAGACTTGGCCAGATTGCGCGGCTGGTCGATCTCAGCGCCCCGTTCCTTGGCGACATAATAGGCAAAGAGCTGAGTTGCTACAATAGAAACGATAGCTGAAAGGGGGTCGATGGTCTGCGGCACAAAGATGACATCATCGGCTACCTGGCTAATCGCATCCATCCCCTCTTCAGCGATGGCGATGATGGGCCCGCCGCGCGCCTTAATCTCCATCAAATTGCTGATCAACTTGTCGAGCGTCTGCTTGTTGGCCGCCAAGGCAATTGTCGGGCACGACTCGCTAATCAAAGCAATCGGGCCATGCTTGAGCTCACCTGCGGGATAGCCGTTGGCATTGATATACGAGATCTCTTTGAGCTTGAGTGCCCCTTCTAAGCTTGCCGGATACATGTAGCGGCGGCCTACAAAGAAGAAATTATCGAAGTGGGCATATTTTTTGGCAATCTCTAAGATCTTATCCGATTGAGCCAGCACCTGCTCCACTTTGTAAGGGATCTCTTTGAGCGCCTTGAGAAAGTCTTGCCCATCCAAGCGAGAGAGATTGCGCACGCGAGCCATCTGCAAGGTAAAGAGAGCTAGAATAATCAGCTGGCTGGTGAAAGCCTTGGTGGAACAGACGCCAATCTCGGCGCCCGCGCGCAAGAACACGCAAGCATCGGCCTCGCGGGAGAGAGACGATCCTTGCACATTGCAGATGCCAAAAATCTTGGCCCCTTTAGCCTTGAGCTCGCGCACAGCTGCCATCGTATCGGCTGTCTCTCCCGACTGGCTGATGGCAATCACAAATGTTCCTGGAGGAACGATGGGGTTTTTGTAGCGAAACTCCGAGGAGATCTCCACCTGCACGGGCAAACGCGCTAAATCCTCGAGCATGTAGCCGCCGATATAGCCCGCATGCAGCGATGTGCCGCAGGCCAGGATCAACACCCGCTCAATGCCCAATAGGTCGTTGACATTTTCCGAGATCCCCTCCAAAAGGGCGGTGCCGTACTCCTCGAGATAGCGCGCGTACATGGTGTTCAATAAAGTCTGAGGCTGCTCAAAAATTTCTTTTAAGGTGTAGTGTTCAAAATTGCCCTTGGAAGACTCATGAGAGGCATATTCGAGCACCTGCACTTCGCGGCTCACCGGCACAAGCGCTGAGTTAAAGATCTCCACCCCATTTTTTTGAATGAGGGCAATCTCTCCATGCGCCAAGAAGATGACTTGCTTGGTGAACTTGGCAAACACATTGGGATCAGAGCAGACAAAGGTCTCCCCTTCGCCGATGCCGATGGCCAGCGGGCAATCTTTGGCCACGACGACCATCTCTTCTGGATGGCTGGCGTGGATGATGGCCAGGGCAAATGCCCCCTCTAAAAGCTTTGTCGTTTCGACAACCGCTTGAATGAGGTTTCCTCGATAGCGGCTGCCAATCATCTTGGCCACCACTTCAGTATCGGTATCGGAGTAGAAGGAGGTGCCCTGGAGCGTTTTTTTCAAGGTCGTGTAGTTTTCGATGATGCCATTATGCACCACGGCCACTGTCTTGCTCTCATCTAGATGGGGATGGGTATTGAGCAAAGTGGGTTTGCCGTGAGTGGCCCAGCGGGTATGGGAAATGGCTAATGAGAGATCTATCCCTTCGACAGCTTTTTTAAGCCCATCGACTTTGCCCACTTCCTTGCAGACGACAAGCTGCCCATTGTCGATGCCGGCAATGCCGGCAGAGTCGTAACCGCGGTATTCAAGCTGCTTTAAAGAATCGAGGCAAATTTTAAAGGCATTGCTCTTGCCCAAATAGCCAAAAATACCACACATCTATCCCTCTCCTATCTCATTGCGAATTACTTCGGCTATTTCATCAGCCATTTCTTGAACTTGCTTTAACTTCGGCCCCTCGACCATCACCCGACAAATTGATTCGGTACCAGAATAGCGCACTAAGACGCGTCCGGAATCGCCGAGCTGTTGCTCAACAGACTGAATGGCTCTTTGGGTCTCAGATAAGCTGCTGATGGGCGGCTTGGCCTTGACCGGCACATTCAAGATATACTGCGGGTATCTCTGCACAAAAGAGGCCAAGTCAGATAGCTTAGAGTCCGTTTCAATCATGATGCGCAGAACCTGCAACGCCGAAACTAAACTATCCCCTGTCGTATTGTAGTCGAGAAAGATCAGATGGCCGCTTTGCTCCCCGCCTAAATTTGCTTCATATTTGAGCATATCTTGAATCACATACCGGTCGCCGACGGCCGACTTGATGACTTCGATGCCTAAGTTTTCCATCGCCTTGACAAAGCCAAAGTTGCTCATCACTGTGCCTACAATGCGGTCATTGAGCAGCAACCCGCGCGCCTTAAAATCGCGGGCGCAAATGGCCAAGATGGTGTCTCCATCGACAATTTGCGCATTTTCATCGACCATCAAAATGCGGTCGGCGTCGCCGTCTAAAGCAATGCCGACATCAGCTTTGAGGTCGATCACCGCCTTTTTCACCGTCTCGGGGTGCAAAGAGCCGCAGTTTTCGTTGATGTTCAGGCCATTTGGGGTGTTGCTGTAAACACAAAGCTCCGCATCGAGCTCTTGAAAGACTAAGGGAGCCACGCGATAGCCAGCGCCATTGGCACAATCTAAGACGATCTTGAGGTTTTTTAAAGACAGCTTGCGCGGGAATGTCGCTTTGACAAATTCCACATAGCGGCCGTCGGCATCTTTCACCTGCATATTCTTGCCGATATCGCCATCGGAGGGCAAAAAAGGAGAAAGAGCCAAAGGCCCTTCTGCCACCAACCGCTCGATTTCCATCTCCACTTGGTCGGGAAGCTTAAAGCCATCGGAGGAGAAGAATTTGATGCCGTTGTCGTGGTAGGGGTTATGAGAGGCCGAGATCACGATGCCGGCATCGGCACGGTAAGCTCTTGTGATGAAGGCGACGCCAGGCGTCGGCAGCGGGCCGACCATCAGCGTATCAATGCCCATCGAACAGAGGCCGGCGATCAGGGCATTTTCAAACATGTAACAGGAGAGGCGGGTGTCTTTGCCAATCACAACGCGGTGTTTTCCAGCA
The DNA here is from genome assembly GCA_029240195.1 of Chlamydiales bacterium. GTDB lineage: Bacteria > Chlamydiota > Chlamydiia > Chlamydiales > JARBTN01 > JARBTN01. The sequence goes on along the minus strand of JARBTN010000069.1, from coordinate 9,599 downwards.
TGGCTGCGAAATACTTTTCCGGCGGCGCGGCCAAGCGCAAGCGCCGTCTCTACAGTCATCGGCGCCTGATTGGCTCGGCCCCGCACTCCATCTGTTCCAAATAAATTCATCCGCTCTGTTGTCATCTCATACCCAATATATCTTTAACTGCATGTTTAATGCTCTCGGCCCGAGCTCAAAGCTCAAAAGCTGAGAAGCTTGGCCGCCTATTACCCTCTTCAAGCTTAAACTTTCAGGTCATCAGCGGTAATTTGCCCTGCAAATCAAAGGTTTTACACACTAAAACGCTTGATTGACAGCACTTGGGCTTGTATGAAAAAAAGCGTCGCTGGTAATCAGGAAAAGGAGCGCGGCCAGAAAGGTTAAATTTTCGCTCGGCAATAGCCTACGTATTTTAGAGAGCTCCCCTTTAAAACTACAACTTTTTTACTCCTCACCCTTTTTTTTTCCAAAGGGGAATTCTCTTCAAACGCCCCTCGCCTTAAGTTTTGCTAGCTAAAACTACTTGTCAGATAAGACAATGAAAGGCGACCAGTCGAGAGGCGGCTCTGCTGCTAAGCAGTGGAGCACTTTTAAAAGGAGCTTTTGAGCGGCCACATCTTCTGGATAGAGCGCTGTCAAAGAAAGCAATTCGCTTTCGGCCTCTTTAAAGAGGCGCTTGGAATAGAGCATCAATGCGTTTTCATACTTAGCTTTGAGCTGCAACAGCGCCGGAGGGGTGGAGCCCTTTAAGCCGAGCAGCTCATAGACCGGAACTGGCGTCGACTTCCCCTTGACGACAACGTTGGAGATGTAGCGCACTTCGATGAAATCTTGCGCTAAGAGATAAGTCGATTCGCTCAGCAGAATCTTGACGCCAAAGTAGCGGCAAGCCGACTCTAGGCGCGCTCCTAAATTGACCGTGTCGCCGAGCACAGTAAAGCTCTTGCGGCTTTTAGCCCCCATCAGCCCGGCAAAGACATCTCCTGAAGAGATGCCCATCCGCACCGAGAGCTCCACTTGGTACTTAGAGAGAAAATAGGGCTTGAGCTCTTTGAGCATCTCCTGCTGCTGAAGGCAAGTTAGGCAAGCCTTTTGCGCATGGTCAGGGTCCGGATAGGGCACGCCCCAGCAAGCCATCACCCCATCGCCCATGAACTTATCGATAAAGCCGCCGCTTTTTAAGATCGTCTCCGTCACCGGCTTGAGATACTCGTTTAAAAGGGCAATCACCTCTTTCGGCGCCAGCTTTTCAGCCATGCATGTGAAGCCCTCAATATCGGAGAACATCACGCTGACCTCGGCCTTTTGCCCATTTAAGGAGGAGCCATCTGGGTCTTTAGAGAGCTGCTCCAACACCTCTTTAGAAACCATTTCAGAGAAAAGGTGAACGACAAAGCGCTTCTCCCTCCCCTCTAAGAAGTAGTTAAAGATGAGCAATAGCAGGCAGATGAGGGCGAGCGACAGCCAAAGATAGGAGAGGAAAAAAATCTCTCGATAGTAAATTAAGGATAGATAGCCAAAAAGGGGAACAGCGGCCATAGCGCAAGCGGCGCTGATGAGGGATAGCCAAAGGGGCGCTATAGAAAAAATGAAAGAGAGGGCTAAGCCGCCAAACAGCAGAAATGAAAACCGATAGAGCTGATCCCTCTTCCCCTCAGGAATGAGCCAGCTTTTCTGAATGAGGTTGTCGAGGGCGACAGCGTGCACCTCCAACCCCGGAAAGGTCGAGCGGTAGGGAGTGCCGATCAAATCAGCCAGGGTTGGGTCCGTCGAACCAATCAAAACACATTTGCCTTGAAAGGTGCCGGCAGGAAGCGACCCCTCTAAGACATCGGCCGCCGAAAGATAGGTGAAGTAATACTCAGGGCCATAGGCCAGCTCTTCGCGCCAAGGGCCGCCATACCCTAGAAAATTCAGATAAAGGTCGCCATGTTCATCTAAGGGGATGTGCAGGCGCCGCTCCAACGACTTTAAAGTGAGAGCTCGCCTCTGGCCCGAGCAATAGGAGGGCACCGCCCTGTCATAGCCTTCCGCTAAGCGGTACATCTCCAAGCTTAAGCTTGGATAGATGGGAAAGCACTCCACCTCTTGCTCTTCATAATTCTCTTTAGAGAGGACGGCGCCAGAGCCATTCTTTAAGGCCAGCCCCCTTTGCTTCAACGGCACTTGCATGATGAGCGGGCAGCTGCGCGCCGTGCCTGACAGGTCGGGAACGACATTGGTCATCCCCTGATGGTGGCAGCTCTTTTGAATGGTCTCGCTATTGAGAATCTGGCCAATTGAACGACGTATCTTGGGAAAGACCGCATGCTGGTCGATGATCGCCGACCCGCTGTGCATCGAGCGAAAGAAGTCATCGCCTCGCTCTACCACATAGGTCCGCTCTTTGAGAAAATGGTTGCCCTCCGTCAAAAAAAAGGCGGCAGAGACCACTTTAGGATGGGCCAAAGCTTCTGCCAGGTATTGGTCGTTGTCGATGATCAGCGACCCTTCCTTTTCACTTAAAAAAGCCAGCTCTTTGGACGGGGCAAAGGAGAGATTTTCCCTGGGCAAGCTCCAAGAGCCAGCAGCGATTTGGGAGCGGCTCTCTATAGAGCCCAGGCCCGGCAAAGAGATCGCCAACCCCAAATCTTGCAACCTCTTCGCCCAATCCTTTAAAGAGAGGCGGTCTTCTTCAGCAAAGACCATATCCAGGCCGACCACCTTGGCCCCATCTTGCAGCACATATTCAATCATCTTGGCCACATCAGACCTTGGCCACGGCCACTGCGCCCGCTTCAAGCTTTTTTCATCGATGTCGACGATGACGACCGACTTCGAGGGGGCAATGGGACCGCGGTTTAAGAAAAATAGGTCCATGAGCTCTAAATTCACCACTTTAAGAAAGGGGATGCGCTCATCGGGATGCGCTAAAGAAAACAGAGCCAGCAGCAAGGAGAGAACGCATCCTATTGAGAAGGTGCGCTTAAAGAAAAATAACAGAGGGATTAAAAAGAGAAAGATCGCCAGCGGGCTATAGAGCGATAGCCAAAGGGCGGCGATGAGAAAAGAGAGGCTCAGACGCCTTTTTAAAAGGGCCTGAATGGCTCTTGTCAACCGATTTTCCTCCTTTTTTTCATCCTGCATTGCCGACATCTCGTTTTACTTTAGGGCATTTCCGCTCAAGGATTGACAGAATAATCCGATTGCACTACAGTGTTAAAAGTAATTAAGCTTATTAAAATTGTAAAGCTCTATTAAAAACTGTTCATTCGAGTGCGCCCTAAAACCTTTGCTTCCCACGAACATGGGATCGACATCACCAAAATCGATCCTGATGCTATCTATGTCATTTCCACTCTGCAAGCGGCAGGCTACATCGCTTACTTAGTCGGCGGCAGCGTCCGTGATCTGTTGGTCGGCCGCGCCCCTAAAGACTTTGACATCTCCACTTCCGCAAGACCCGAAGAGATCAAGAGACTGTTCGGCAAGCGGTGCCTACTGATCGGCAGGCGCTTTCGCTTGGCTCACGTGCGCTTCCAAAATAAAGTCTTGGAAGTCTCCACCTTTAGAGCTGGCGACCCAGAGCATGCCGAATTGATTGTGCGCGACAACCAATTTGGCACCCCCGAAGAGGATGTCCAGCGCCGCGACTTCACCATCAACGGCCTCTTTTACGAGCCAACTAGCCAGACAGTGATCGACTATGTCGGCGGCGTCAGCGATGTGCATGCTAAAGTGCTCTGCACCATTGGCGAGCCGGCTAAGCGCTTTCAACAAGATCCTGTGCGCATGTTGCGCCTTTTAAAGTTCATGGCCCGCCTGGAATTTGTCGCCAACGACGCCACTTTGAAAGCCCTCGCCTCTTGCAAAAAAGAAATTTTAAAGAGCTCGCCGACCCGCATTTTGGAGGAAATCTTCCGCATGCTGGAGTCGGGATATGCCGAGCCGTTCTTCCGCCTGATGACAGACTTAGGGATGCTGGAAATTCTTTTCCCCTGCCTGAGCCCCTTCATCAAAGGGAAATTTGGCGCCGACGTCTACCGCCTCCTTGCCGCGGCCGATGAGCGACAAAAAAAACAGGAAAAGCCCTTTGCCCGGCCCCTCCTCTTTTCTCTTTTGCTTTATCCTATTGTCGACCGAGAGCTGCAAAGGCAATTTTTTGGCCGCAACTTGACCCCTAAGATGGGCGACATCGTCGGATTGATCAATTCCATCGTCCGCGGCGTCATCACCTCTTCGTCCTCCCATTTTCCAAGACGTGTCAGTGCCAGCATGGAATACATTTTAGCCATGCAATACCGTTTGACCCTGGTCAAATACCACCGCCTGCACCGCCCCCGCTTTCTCCAACACCTCGAATTTCCCTGGTCGCTCGAGCTGCTCTCCATCCGAGCTGAAATTCAACCGCACTTTCAGTCCATCTGCCAGCACTGGAAACAGGTGTATCAAAAGGCTGCGCCGACATTCTCTCGCTTAGAGAGCGTCCACCGCAAAAGCGAAGATGAGGAAGAAGAAGAGCGTCTATTCTCAGACTAGCGCTAGAGTGCCAAGGCCGCATCACTTTGATGTGGCCTTGGCACTTGCTAAACACCTCAACCATTTCGAAACTCTCAAGATCGATAGGCCTTTAGCTATGACCGATTATTCCATCGTGATTCCGATCAAAAATGAAGAAGATAACATCGCGCCCCTCATTCAAGAGGTGGAAGAGGTGTTTTTCTCCCTCAACCGCCCCTTCGAGATCATCCTCATCGACGACGGCTCCACAGATCGATCTAAAGAGATCCTCTTAGAGTTAAAAAAATCTAGAGATTTCCTCAAACTGATCTTCTTCGATAAAAATTACGGGCAATCGAGCGCCTTCGATGCCGGGTTCAAGGCCGCCCAAGGCACCTTTGTCATCTCCTTAGATGGCGACGGGCAAAATGACCCCAAAGATATCCCTAAAATGCTCAATTTAGCCGAGCAGTGCGACCTCGTCTCCGGGTGGCGCAAAAGCCGCCAAGACCCTTGGAGCAAGCGCATCATCTCAAAAATCGTCAACCCGATCCGCAGCTTTCTCTGCCAAGATGGCGTGCACGACACCGGCTGCTCTTTAAAAGTATACCGCAAAGACAAACTTGCAAAGGTCCAGCTCTACCATGGCATGCACCGCTTTTTGCCAGCCCTCTTTATCATCGAAGGGTTTAAAGTCGCTGAAATTGCCGTCTCCCATCGCCCCCGCCAAAAAGGGGTCAGCAAATACCACTTCTTCAACCGCTCTCTCTCTCCCCTTCTCGACATGCTAGCTGTGGTCTGGATGCGCAGACGTAAGCTCCGCTACGCCATCGACAAGGAGCTCCCTTGATGCCAATGCCGATGCTCGACATTAGCATGAGGCAAATGCTATACCCTTTAGGGTATTTCTCCGCCCTCTGCTTCACTCTACGCTTTGCCGTACAGTGGCTGGTCAGCGAAGCAAAGGGCAAAGCTGTCACACCCAGGTCGTTTTGGCAGCTCTCTTTGGCCGGCAACCTCACCTTGGCCCTCCACTCCTTCATCCAATGGCAATTCCCCGTCTACATGGTGCAAGTGATCAATGCCTTCATCTCGTGGCGCCACCTCGATCTCAGCCGACCCAACAAACAGCCCTTCCCCCTGCGCCACTCTCTCTTTATTTTCTTGGCCTCTCTCACGGCCGCGGTCCTCGCCTTCTTTGCCCAAACGCCGCCAAGCCCTCACGCCTCTCCTTTTGGCGCCTTCTCTCAAGAGACCTCGCTCCTCTTCGAATGCTTTGGCATCATAGCCATCACCTTATTCTCACTGCGCTTTTGGGTGCAGTGGATGCAGTCGGAACAATCAAAGACGGCATCTCTCAGCCCATTTTTCTTTTGGAGCAGCCTCATTGGCGGCATCTTCTCCATCATCTACTTTGCCCGCATATACGACCCTGTCAACTTAATCGGCCCCCTCTTTGGCCTCATCCCCTACGTGCGCAACTTAATCCTCATGAGGCAAGAAAGCCATGCCGCCAAACTGTGACCTCTTCATCAGCACCTTAGAGCCGAGCGGCGACCAAATGGCCAAGCGCCTGGCAGAGGCTCTTACCGATCTCGATCCCTCCCTCTCCCTCTCTGGCATCGGCGGGCCTCTCCTCAAAGAGACGAAGACCCACATCCTCTTTCCCATGAAAGAGCTGAGCATCATCGGCTTTGTCAACGTCATCAAAAAGCTGCCCACCATCTATCGCCGCTTCCAGCAGGCCTCTCAATTTATCCTCGAGAGCGCTCCAAAGGCAGTCATCTTCATCGACGCCCCCGACTTTCACCTGCGCCTGGCCAAAAGCCTGCGCAAAAAAGGATACACCGGAAAAATCATCCAATACGTCTCGCCGACCATTTGGGCCTGGCGCCCCTCCCGCCTAAAGACGCTCATCGCCTATTACGATTGCGTATTGAGCATCTACCCCTTTGAAAAAGATCTATTTGCAGCCACGCCCCTCCAGTGCCTCTACGTCGGCAACCCCGTCAAAGAGGAGTGGAGCGAGCGCAACGCTGACCCCCATTTGCTGCCAAACCTGCCGAAAAACCTCATCGGCGCCTTTCCGGGCAGCCGCACGAGCGAAATCCAGGAAAATATCCCCCTTTGCCTAAAAGCCTTTCAAGCCTTTAGAAGGCAAGAGCCAGAGGCCGCCCTCGCCCTCTCTTGCTGCGGAAATGAAGACATGATCAAACAGGCCGTGCAACAGGCCGGGCTGACCATCGGCTGCGATGTCTTTCTCATCCCCAGACACCTCAACCACGCTCTCATGCCTCAATTAAAAGCCGCCATCTCCAAATGCGGTACGATTAGCTTAGAGCTGGCCCTCCACCAAGTGCCAAGCGTCGTCATCTATCAAGCGAGCGCTCTCAACCGCTTCATCGCCAAATATCTCTTTCGCCTCCGCCTCCCCCACTTCAGCATGGTCAACATCCTCATGCAAAGAGAGGTGTTCCCGGAGCTGATTCACGAAAAGCCGAGCTCTGAGCAGCTGGCAGAGGCCCTCCTCTCTCTCTATCGAGAGACTCCCGCCCGGCAAAGCTGCCTAGAATCATGCCAAAGCCTGCATCCTCTACTTGGCAGAGAAAAACCCAGCCAAAATAGCGCTCAGGCCATACTTGACCTCATCTGCTCAACAAAAAGCCAGCCATGCTCAAAAAGCTACTAAGACGCCCCCTCTTGATCAAAACCCTCGCCTTCATCGCCGACAAAATCTTGCAGCTGCTCCTCTTTTCCTGCCGCATCCGCGTGCACGGCGCTGAAAACCTCCTGACAGCCAAGCAAGGGCGCTCTATCTTAGCCCTTTGGCACGAGCACTTAGCGCCCATGCTAGCACTGCTCTCTAAAGTAGAACCTACCATCCCCTATCTAGCGGTGGTCAGCAATAGCCGCGACGGCGCCCTGCTCTCCGCCCTTGTCCAAGTCAAAAAATATGCCGTAGCCAAAGTGCCCCACGACTCGCGCCATCAAGCTCTCCGCTCCATCTTAAATGCCATCGGACAAGGCCTCGTGCCGGTCATCACCCCCGACGGCCCCCGTGGCCCCGCCCGCCAGGTCAAAAATGGCATCGCCTTTCTCAGCCTCAAAAGCCAAGCTCCCATCATCCCCATCTCCTGGACCGCCTCCAAAACATGGAAGCTGCGCTCCTGGGATCGGATGCAGATCCCCAAGCCCTTCTCCACCATCGACCTCACCTTCGGCAAACCCATCATTCCGCCAGACAGCATCTCCTTAGAAGACTACCGCTGTCTCATCGAAAAAACCCTCCTCGAAGCCGAAGCTTTGCCCTCTATAGAAAAAAATCAAAAAGCAAAGGGGCATGGCCCCTTTGAATCCCTTTGATTAAAAAAGCAGAGGCTCTAAATCCATAGGCTATCGCCTAAGGATTTAGAGCCTCTGCCTAATAGAAGCAAAAACTCTCTTGCCTGGATTAAAATCCATCAAATTGACGGCGTAGATATCCCTTACTTTAGTAAAAAGGTGAGTCCTAAGCGCCAAAAGATGTGGGGTGTGAAAGAGCTCTTGCCCCATAGGCGCCAAGCCAAGAAAAGTACTCAGAGGAGAGAGATTCGCCCTCTCTCCTATAGAGACTTCAATTGCTGTCTGCTAGCTCGACAATGCTTCGGCCATCAGCCAAAGTTCTTAAATTATGTTCCTGATCCAAATCATCTAATCGACCTACAGGTTCTCTTTTGACCAGGCGAGAAATGCGATCTAAAAGGCACAAAGATGCGGGCGTCTCTTCAGAGATAGACTCTTGTGAATAGTCGGGGTCTTGGTAAGAGGCTACTGCCTCCCATTCTTTGATATTTTCGGTTTGAAAAAGAACCAAGACCCTTGTTTTAGGCAAAGGGCTATCAAGCTCATTATACCTATACTTGATAGCAATAAACGGACGCCCTAAACTATCAAAACCTCTCATGACAGGAGCGTTCATGCTTTTAAAGAGGATATGATTGTTACTCAGAGTAAAGTAGAGCGACAATTCAGCCGATTGATGCAACTGAGTTCTCGGCAGCCTCAGGCAAGGAAGGCGCTCAACTTCTAAAAGGCCTCCCAACGCTTTGATCAAGCCTGGGTGGTAGATCTTGACGTTTTGAGCTGCCGCACAATAGCGATCTACTTGATCATCGGGAATCTCAGCTGTAGATCCAATTATCTCCTCTAGCTGCTTTCTTTTTTCCAAAATAACTTGCTCTTTAGCTAGGTGATAGAATGACCGACAGACACCTTGTATGGCAGCTAAATCTCGAAGCGACAAGTTATTGAAGATTTTTTGAGCCATTTCCGGGGGCACTCCCTGAAAAGAGTCTAATCTTTCCTCGTCTACTAGCTCTTCGTCTTCTAAGGGATCTCTAATCTCTGTTACAGGGACCTCTGGCGTTGAAAATGAGGAGGCCGTCGCCTTTTCGCTTAAGATGCTCGTCGCCAGCAGGTAGATGGCAGCGCAGCTGATGGGAACCATGAATAGTGCCGCAACCGGTAAGCAGAATATTCCTAAAGCCACATCTGCTGCGATAAAAATAGCCCCAATTGCCACCAAAGCAACTGCTGCCACTGCTCGAATCGCACTTTCCCGATCTGAGAAAGGATTTTTTAACGTGAAATCGCTGGGGGAAAAGGCTTTTTGTATATGGCTGGCCTCTCTACCCAAGAAATCTTTTACCTTTAAAAAAGGTTGTGACATAGATTGAAAATTAGAATAAATCATATTAAAACCCCATTTTGATATTAATATTATATTCAAATTACCAATTAAATAACACAAAATTATAAATGGATAATTTCCAAAAGCGGCTTTGCCTACGCAACATTGGCCGCTCCACTTCCCCCTGAACACACCTGCCAGGGAAAAGAGATCAGCCCGACCCTTGATTTCAGCGCCATCCCTATAAAGGGAGAGAGCCTGGCTTTAATCGTCGACGATCCCGATGCTCCGGGAAGCTTCTGGGATCGCTGGATGGCATAGAATCTGCCGCCGGAGGAGCATCTATTGGAAGATTAAGGCACGCAGCTGCCAAGCAAGGCAAAAATAGCTAGGGAAAGTGAAGGTATGGTACTAGCAGCAGTCATTCATTTGAAAGACGAGATTTCAAAAGGCCAGTTCGACAATGCTT
>JARBTN010000068.1 GCA_029240195.1 Chlamydiales bacterium | reverse complement strand
CTACCTGTCCCCTCATATTGACTTAATATGGGGGGACAGGTAATCGATCGATTCTAAAGAGCTTTCACGCTCGTTTGACACGTAAAAACATCTGTGGTCGGGCACTAGAAAGAATACAGTCTTAAAAAATAAGCATTCAAGAGCTACCCGCGCTCTTTAATGCTTGGAAAAAAGGTGGCCCCTTGATCCTGAATTCCCTCTGCCTAAAGATTGTTTTTGAAGAAAACCTATTCTCTCTTGAATAAACAAAAATATAGTGTAGAAGATAGTGCCAATTTATCCCCTTTTTTGACAAATAAAAAGTCATTTCTAGAAGATCTATTCCTTCTAAAGGCCAAGATCCTTAATGGCGCTGATTTCTTTTTTTGTTGGTTTTACAAATCTACCCAGCTGCCAGAGTCAAAGATAGAGCTAGGGACCCATGGATCAGTCGAGGAGGTTTTGCAGCTTTCTCGGCAATAAGATGGTGAAGGTAGTGCCCAATCCCAATTCAGATTGGCAAGAGATGGAACCAAAGTGTTTATCGATGATCGTTTGCACAATCGAGAGGCCAAGGCCTGATCCACCCATCTTTTTCGATTGCTGCTTATTGACCGAGTAAAAGCGCTGAAAGATATGCTCGAGGCTCTCTGGAGGGATGCCGATTCCTTGATCGGAGATGCAGATCTTGAGATGAGAGTTTTCTGCCTGAACAGAGACGCGGACTTGAGCCGGCTCTTCAGAGTATTTGGCCGCATTGGTGAGCAGATTGATGAGGGCTAATTCTAAGAGGCCAGCATCGGCAAATAAGACCTCTTCTACGTCACAGTCGATGTCAATATGGGTGGCGGGATAGATCTCTAGAATGGTCTGCTTGCAGCTTTGCAATAAAAGATGCAGGTTGCAGCGCACCAGATGGGATTTGGGCAAATTTTCGACATCGGCCAAAGTGAGCAGCTGCTTGATCAGCGCCGTCATCCGCTCGCAGTTGCGCACAATCTTATCGGTGATCTCGGCGACGACAGGCGTCGGCAAGTTGAGATTGTCATGCAGGGTCTCTGCAAAGCCGCGGATGATGGTGATGGGAGTTTTCAGCTCGTGGGAGGCATTGGCGACAAAGTCTTTGCGCATCTCGATCATGCGCCGGTGCTGTGACTTATCCTGCAAGATCAAGACAGCTCCGCTTTGGTCTTTTTTAGGTGAGGCGATGACATCGAGGTAGAGCTTCTTGCCCCCTTGCTTGATTTCCAGCTGACTGGTGATGACCCGCCTCTCTTGCTGGCACACCTCTAAAAGATCGCGCAGTGCCGATGGGCGGATCGATTGAATGGGCTTTTGCAGCAAATCTTCCAAGTCGATGCTGAGCATTTTGAGCGATGTGGGGTTGGCATAGGTGATGATCATCTGGCTATTGGTGGCGATGACCCCTTCGATCAAAGACTCTAAGATGGCCAATTTTTCATTGCGCTCAGCGATCAATGTATTGATGTAGCTTTGCATCTTTTGAGAAAGGGTGTTGAGTGTCATTGCCAATCGGCTGAAATCATCTTCCGGATTGAGGTTCTTTAAAATGATCTCAGGAATATGAGGCGTCTTGCCGCTCTGATAGGGTTTGATCGCTTCGATGATCTGCTGGATGGGCTGAGTGAGGTGGTTGAAGATCGCCCATGTAATGATTGAAAAGAGAAGGAGGATGCTGACTACGACTGCGACGATGCCGACTTCTAAGTCTCGTTTGACATCGGCTAAGTATTGGTAGGGGAAAGCTGTGCGCATGACGTATGTCTTGCCGTGAAAATCGAACGCTTGGGCGAAATAGGCAAATTCCTGCTCTAAAAGCTCAGAATAGTCTTCGTGGTAGCCCAGCCCCTTTTTAAATGCTTCGGTCACCTCTTTATGGTGGACAATATACTGTTGTGAAAAGGTGTGGCCGAGCAGCCGCTTGGTATGGGAATCGTAGAGGATGCGCCGGTCGTCGGTGATGATCGAGACGCGAAAAAAGATCTGGAACTTATGATTTTTTAGCCGGTTGACTAAGTCGAAGTCATTTTCCGCTGAAGCGATCTTGCTGATGAGGTCGTAAGTGCGGTCGCACATGGCCTTATGGCCAATGGAGCGGATTGAGTTGGAGACAAACGGAATAATAAAGGTCAGGATTGTTAAAAAGACTAAAGCATAGCTGATTAAAACTTTGCGTTTAAAGCTGAGCATCGTTAAAAGCCTTTTATTTAGTGAGCCATTCTTGGTGCGCGCTTCAATGTTTGGGCTTTAAAAAGGCTAGGCCCTACTTTTGGCACTTGAAATGGCTTAAGAGATAAAAAAAATATTGAAGTTATTTACGCCAATCATTTACTTTAAAAAATTCAGTTGCCTGAACAAAAAGCGCAGCATTTCTTTAAAGGGCAGGACTTGCCAAGAGCTCTTTAAAGGAAGCTTAAAAAAACTTAAAAGTTATAGAAAAGCTATAGATTTAAAAAAATTTAAGATTGCGCTTTACTTGTCAGGTTTTAAGCGGCCCATTTGACTGGCCTTGACATTCACTTGATATGCAAATTTGGATAGAGGTAGGAAAAAGAGAGAAGGTGGGTTTATGAGTGGAGAACCAAATAATAGTGGCAGCTCATGAAGGGAATAGCGAATAGGAGAGCTTGAGTGAAATCAAACAAACCTGGTTGCTTAGAAAAAAAAATGGGTGTTGATGGACTCGAACCATCGACCCCCTCCTTAAAAGGGAGGTGCTCTAACCGACTGAGCTAAACACCCAAAAAAAATGTCGTCAAAACCCTGTTTTGACTAATGACCCCAAGGGGATTCGAACCCCTGTTATCGGAATGAAAATCCGGTGTCCTAGGCCAGACTAGACGATGGGGCCTTGCCTGTTTCGCTTTCGAAAGAACAATATTATCAAAAGCGCGATTTTTTCCGCAAGTTAAATTGTGGATATTTCTTTTTCTTTTTGTTCAGCGATCGTATCTGCCTCTTTACAAGACTTATCCGTCAATTCCTGAATTCCTTTTTCCAACTTCTTCATCACATCTTCTGCGATCAAGCCATCGCTTTTTTGCCGGCGCGCCAATTCATTAGAGTCGCGGCGGTGGTTGCGGATGGCCACTTTGCAATCTTCCCGTTTGCGATGCACCACATCTTTCATCTCTTGGCGTCTTTCTGTTGTCATATCGGGAATCTGAATGCGCACCGCCTTGCCGTCGATGCGGGGAGGAAGGCCTAAATTCGCTTTCTCAATCCCTTTGGCAATGGCTCCGCAGTTCGTGGCATCAAACGGGGTGATCAGGATTTGACGGGGCTCTGGCACTGAAATCGTGGCCATATCCCGAAGCCGCATCGCCGATCCGTACACTTCGACAGTGACGTTGTCGAGAATCTCTGGATTGGCGCGGCCTGTGCGGATTGAGCGCAGCTCTTTTTTAAAATGTTCTAAAGCGGCATTCATTTTCTCTTTAGTTTCTTTAATCAAGTCAGCCATCGGTCTCCTACATATTTTAGATTTGGCTTTTTAAACCAAGAGCTTGGTCAAGCTTGAAAAGCAGCTGACAAAGCGTTATTTTTTTAAAAAAAAAGGGCTCTTGACCAGATATGGAAAAGAGCCCTTTGTATAGAAAAGCGCCTTAAATTAGCTGCCTACGACCCAACGGGTGAAGTGAGCCACTTTCAGGGGTTGCCCCACTTCTTTCGCTTTTTGTTCAACGAGCTCAGCCACTGTCAAACGGTCATCTTTGACAAATTTTTGTCTGAGCAGGCAAACGCTGTCGAAGAAAGCGTTTAATTTTCCCTGCACAATCTTTTCCACCATCGCTTCTGGCTTGCCTTTGACTTGGCTTGCAGCGATATCTTTTTCGTTGGCGATCACCGACTCGGGCACTTGGCTCGGCTCTAGGTAATCAGGCGACTGTGCGGCTGCATGCATCGAGATATCCTTGGCCAGAGCTTCCTCTTGGTCAGATCCTTCGATTTCCGTCAAAACAACAATCTTGCCGCTCATGTGGGAATAGATGCCCACAGATTGCTTCTGTTTTTTAGCGACTGTGTGCAAGCGGCGGATTTGGATATTTTCGCCAAGCGTCTGGATGAGGATCGAGCGGTATTGCTCAATTGTCAAAGACGGATCTTGCGAGCTTGGGCGGCTTGTCAATTCTTCTAAAGAGGAAGGCATTAAGCGAGCGGCGTCTTCGGCCACTTCTTTCAAGAATTTCTGAAAGAGGTCGCTTTTGACGACAAAGTCTGTCTCGGCATTGATCTCGACAAGGGCAAATCCTTTATCGCTCGTTGCAAAGGCAATTGCGCCTTCTTTCGCTTCTCTTCCCTCTTTCTTAGAGGCAGAGGCCATGCCGCTCTTTCTTAGCTCGACAATCGCTTTTTCTAAATCGCCGCCGGCCAGTTGAAGGGCTTCTTTGCATTTGCCCATGCTGATGCCAGTGCGGTGTCTGAGTTCTTTGATCAATTCAATGTTGAGATCGGCCATACAAGTTACTCCTTCTCGGCTAGTCTAGCAGCTTTTTCCGCTTCCATTTCATCGCCTTCTTTCATCCGCTTTGTGCGCTGCTCTTCTTTCTTTTCCAAGACAGCGTCAGCAATCGTTTGCAAGATGATCTTGATACTTTTCAAGGCGTCGTCATTGCAAGGGATGACATATTGGATTGGATCTGGATCGCAGTTGGTATCGACCAAGCCCATCACTGGGATGCCCAATTTGTTCGCTTCTGCAACAGCCAAATGCTCTTTATTTGGATCGACGACGATCACCAGGCCTGGAGTTTTGCGCATCGAGCGAATTCCAGACAGGTTTTTTTCTAATTTGATCTGATCTTTTGAGAGGAGGGAGAGTTCTTTCTTTGTCAAATCTCCGCCGCCGGTGGCAATCTTCTTCTCGATCTTTTCCAGCTTTTTGACAGATTGACGGATCGTGGGGAGGTTGGTGAGCATGCCGCCGAGCCAGCGCTCGTTGACGTAGAATTCACCGATCTCTTCGGCACATTCTCTGACAACGCTTTTTGCTTGCTTTTTGGTGCCGACGATCAAGATGGATTTATGATCGGCCACAACTTGCTTGACCACTTCAGAGCACTCTCTGAGCATGTGCAATGTCTTAGGCAAATCGATGATATGAAGGCCGTTTCGCTCTTCAAAAATGAAGCGCTTCATTTTTGGATTCCAGCGACCTTTTTGGTGTCCAAAATGAACGCCTGCTTCTAGTAGTTCCTTAATAGTAGCCAAGCCTTGTCCCTTTCTATAAGATTTTAACGCGGCATCCCCTTTTTTAACATGCTGACAGTCAGCAGTTTTAGGGGATTTCGGTCTTGGTTGGTGATAAAAAAATAGCCGCCTTGTCTCGCGATTGGAAATCTCGAGGAGGCGTGAGAAAAATATAAGCGATTAGGAACATTTAATACAAGAGAAGATCGCTTAAGGGAATAGGTGGAAAGGGGAGGAGATATTAGGAAAGGATAATAGCGCCTGATCAGAATCGAACTGACACTCGTAGCTTGGAAGGCTACTGTTCTACCATTGAACTACAGGCGCATGAATTAAAAATATTAGCTGAAGCACCGCTTTTTAAGCAAGCGATAATTTTTATTGCCCCATTTCGGGAAATGGGCTTGCAGTTTATCAATAAGAGATTTATGGTCTTTTGCCAGCAGCAAAAGGATTCGGCTCCCTCTTAAGCGCTGCTATTCTTCTCTTTTGGAGCTTTGCTTGCCATGCCTATCCAAGAAAAAGCCAACCGCGTTCTCCATTTCATCTTAATTGGAATGATCATCCTCTTATTCCGCCTTTGGTATTTGACAATGGGCGACGGGTCTGACCGGCAAGAGGCTATCCACTCTCTCGGCCATAAATTGTCGATCGATCCCGCCCCGAGAGCTGAGGTTGTCGATCGCTTTCAAGAGCCTCTAGCAGTCAATAAAATTCGCTATCGAGTCTCTGTCGTCTACTCAAAAATCCGCCAAATTCGTGCCATCGAATGGCGGACCATCGACAACAAGAAAGTCAAAGTATTTAAGCGCCATGCATACATCCGCTCCCTGGCCGAACACCTCTTTCAAGAGACGGGGCTCTCCTCTAAACGGGTGGAGGACTTAATCTATTCCCATGCTGTCTTCTACGATCAAATGCCCTTCATCTTAAAAGATTCCATCACAGAAGAAGAGTACTACAGGCTGAAGGTGCAGGAAAAAGATTGGCCCGGTTTGCTGGTCGAAAAAGTGCCGAGCCGATTTTACCCCAAAGGCAAGGTGGCGGCCGATTTGATCGGCTATTTGGGAGCGATCAACCACGGGCAATATGCCGCTATCACCCAGGAAATCCGCTCGCTGCGGCAGCTGATTGGCGAATATGAGCGGGGAGAGGAGGTCGATGCCGAGCTCTCTTTTGAAGAAGCGACAGCTAGGCTCGAAGAGCTCTCTCGGCGCGCCTACACCGTCAACGATCGCGTCGGAAAAGCGGGCGTGGAGTCTTATTTTGAAGAATTTTTGCGCGGCCTTTATGGCCGGCGCTCTTTTTTGACCGATGCCCAAGGCAATTTTTTAAAAGATTTGCCCGGAGAAAAAAGCGCCTCTCCGGGCTCTCACTTTCAGCTCTCTTTATCGAGCGAGCTGCAGCAATTTGCTGAAGAGCTCCTCGCTGAAAATGAAAAGGTGCGCGAAGGGCGCAGCACATTAATTAGCCATGACGTCTCCGAGGCGGAAAGTCTCAAGCAGCCATGGGTCAAGGGCGGATCGATTGTCGCCCTAGATCCCATCACCGGCGAGGTGCTGGCGCTGGCCTCCCACCCCCGCTATGACCCCAATGATTTTGAAAAGGCCGCCTTGAAAGAGGAGCGCGCCGCTAAAGACCGTGTGCTGCAGTGGCTTGAAAATGAGAGCTATATCGCCAAGCTTTGGGACCAAAGGGAGCCCCTCTCTCGCGAGCTGGCCCATGCGGGCAAGTTTTATGAAGAAACTCGCTATCTCTCTTGGGAGTGGTATCTCGAACTGATTTTGCCAAGCCAAAGCGGGGTGCGCGCCAAGATTGCTAAAGCGACATTGAATGAAGCCATTGAGATTGAGCGCGCTTTAAAGGTGCTGCAAGAGGGAGCGGCTCCGCTCAAAGAGGCTTTAAAGAAGGTCTCAAGCGACCCCTCTGAAAGCGCTGCCCGGCAAATCCTCGCCCCCTATTTTGAGGGAATCGACGACGAGCGCGAACGCCTTCTTTTGCTCGATCTCTTGCGCCTTGCTGTCGATGGAGACCTCTTCTCCGACCATTTAATCGCCCTCAAAGGGCAAGAGACTCTATCCCATTATCGGGATTTGTCAGGCTCTTTATTCCATATCGAGGAATACTTAAAAGAACAGGTGCAGCCGCTCTTTCGCGATCATCTCTTTGCCGAGTGGCGCAAAGAGCATGAAAAGGAGTTCTTAAGGCAAAAAAGGCGGGAAGAAAAAGAAAAGAAGCAATGGGCCAAACCCTATCTCGACTACTTCGATCAAAAAGAAAGGGAGCTCTTTGCCGACTTTTGGCAGCAGCAACGCTGGAGCTTTTTGCTGGCCTTCCTCGATAAAGAGGACGAAAAAGAGGAGCAAGAGGATCGAGATCCGCTTCCCTTCCGCGATGCCCTCGCTCAATGGAGCAAAAGTGCTCTCTCATCTCCTGTTGCCAAGAGCTACTCTCTCCTCTTAGAGGGGATCAAAGAGCTTGATGAACCAGAGACGCTCGCCTACTTGCAGACCATGCGCCGCTTTAAAGAGCTGACGCGCCCGCTTTATGGCAGATACCCCATTCAAACAGAGGTGAAAAACACTTTTTTAGAAAAAGATTTAGCCCGAGCCTTCTACCGCCTCTACTCTCCCGGCTACCACCGCAATCTGGCCTATCGCCAGCCAGTGGCCATCGGCTCCATCTTCAAACTAGTCGTAGCCTATGAGGCACTTATAGAGCGCTACCGCCACCTCTCTCAAGAGGTGCGCGCGATGGACTTAAACCCGCTCACCATTCACGACCAAGTCTATCGCATCGGCAAAAGGTGGTATGTCGGCTATAGAGAAGGTGGGGAGGCCATCCCGCAAATCTATCAGGGCGGGCGCATCCCTAGGAGCGCGGCCAAAAACATCGGCCGCGTCGATATCGTGCGCGCCATTGAAACCTCCAGCAACCCCTACTTTGCCCTATTAGCCGGAGAAGTGATCGAATCGCCAGATGCCCTGCTTGATGCGGCCAAAAGCTTTGGCTTTGGCGCCAAAACCGGCATCACCTTGCCCATGGAGAGCCCGGGCAAATTGCCGTCGGATTTAGCTGAAAATCGCACCGGCCTCTATTCTTTTGCCATCGGCCAGCATGCCTTTACCTCCACGCCCCTGCAGGCGGCCGTGATGCTTTCGGCCCTCGTCAACGAAGGGCACGTGCTTCAACCTCAGCTACTTTCAGCAGCGACATTGGCAGCGCTGCCCAAAGGAGTGGCGCGCTTTAAGAAAGCCCCTCGCGCCATTTTCTGCCCCGCCCCCATCCGCTCTCTGCTCTTACAAGGGATGCGCCGCGTCATGGACTCGATCATCAACGATCGCTCAGCCCTCTTTCAGCGCTATTTTAAGCAACAGCCCAATTATCCCCGCTATCTCAAAGCCATGGCTCCCTACATGATCGGTAAAAGCAGCACCTCTGAAGTGATGGAGCGGCTCGACATCGACTTCAAAGGGCCTAAGCGCTACCGCCACACCTGGTTTGGCGGCATCTCCTTTTCTGAAGAGGGGCAAGCGCTGCCAGAGCTCGTCGTCGTCGTCCACCTGCGCTTTTCCGGCTATGGCCGCGAAGCCGCGCCCCTGGCCGCCGCCATGGCTTTGAAGTGGCGCGAAATCCAAGCGGCGCACGCCTCTCAAGCCTCAGATGGAGAATAGAGCGTTTTTTTTGAGAGGGCGTTTCCCCTCCCAACCATCAAAGGGCAAAGGCCATCCCATTACCCACAATTTGAGCCGAAAGAAAGGGAAAAGCCTCTGCCTTCTAGCCTACAATCTATGAGTGTTAGCAAATATAGCTGACCCTATTAAAGCGGCTTGAGATCAAGCCGCTTCCTAATTGCTTTTCGCTTTAGCGATAGGCAATTAGGAAGCGGAATATAGAACTTGGATTCCAAAGGCTTGCCTTTGGCCGGGGATGGTGTGGAAGGGGCAGGCAGCTCCTTCCACATCAAGATCACCGTCAAAAAGGGCGAAACTTCAGGCAAAGGGGCCTTGGCCTCATTTTAAGCACTCTTGCAACGCATGTTGCAGGGGAGAGTCGATCTCTTTTAAAAAGGTGTATTCCTTTTTAGCTTTTGGAATATCTTGTTGCATGATGTAGAGGCAGCCTAAGCGGTAATGGGTCTCTGGATGGTTGAGGTCGAGGCAGAGCGCATTTAAAAAGGCATTTTGCGCTTCGGGGAATTGTTGCAGCTCAAGCTTGGCCACTCCCAGATTATACCACGCTTCAATATCTTGTTTTTGCAGCTGCAGCGACTTTTGAAAGCATTGAGACGCCTCTTCAAATTTGCCGAGCAGCCGGTAGCTGATGCCTAAGTTATAGTGAATGTCATTTAATTCCGGGTAAGACTCAAGGCATACTTTATAAGCTTCAATCGCCTCTTCGATGCGCCCTAGTTTAGAGCTGTAGATGCCAAGCTTGAGCCATGCCTTAGAATAAGAAGGCATCAGCATGGTGATTCTCTTTAATAAAGGGACGGCCTCTTGAAATAACCCTTGGCTGGCCAAGAGGAGCGCCCGATTGAAGTTGGCTTTGATATGGTCTGGATTGGAAGCGAGCAGCTTTCCATAGTAGAGGTTGGCCTCTTCTTTTTGCCCCATAGCTTCATAGGTGGTGGCGATATTAAACAGGCATTCGCTGTCTTGCGGGTTGTATTTTAGGTAGTGAAAGTACTCTAAAAGCGCTTGGTCCCTCATCCCTTTTTGTGTGTAAGCGGCGGCTAGGCAGTAGCGCAAAAAGGTGTTGTCCGGCTCAAATTCTAGCCCTTTTTGGCAGAGCCTCAGCGCCTCGTCGGCAAGCCCCTTTTCAGCGGCAATGGCGCTCAAGTAGCAATAGGCTAAAGCAATGCTCGGATCTAAGGAGAGGGCTTTTTGGAAATCTTGCTCGGCCGCCTCGTGCTGCCCGTCTAAAAATTTTTCAACACCTGATTCAAAGTAGACCAAACCAAGAGAGGAGTTCTCATTTTTGTGCTGTCTGTCCATAGATGTAACACATCCTATTTTGGATAGTTATTTTTATTACAAAACTAACTATGCAATTAATATGCCACAATTAATAAGGTTAATATTTATATAATATGTAGATTAATTAAACTATTTATAAAAAGAGGTGTGGTTTTTTTACACAGCACCTTTGCCAAAGAGCTTTCAATAAAATCTTCTATCGCATTCTCGGAAAATATCTGGTATTATTGATGGAAGCTTTGAGAGGGGAGCCCCCAGAAGACGAGGCTTTTAGCTTGATCGCGCAGCGGCCGATCAGCCATGAATTGAAAGAGGATAAAGAAGCGCCCATTGAAAATCGCTTGACTTCCCTCCCCAATACCGATTAAACCAACAAGAAATAGATCTTTTTTTTCAGTGAGGCTTTTTTAAGCCGTTTTCCAATCAACGAGAGAAAAAGAACATTCTTCCATCAGTCAGAAGCCATACAAGGTTGAAAATGCAAAAGACTCTTTATTCAATGCTTAGCAAAATGCGCTCGCTCACTTCTTTGATGCTCTTTGCTTTAGCTGCTCTCGCCCTGACCGCTTGTGAGCAGAAGAAAGCGATTGTCAACGGACTTGATGAAAAAGAAGCTAATGAAATTGTCGTCTTCTTAGCCGGCCATGGCATCGAGTCGACAAAGACCGCGGCCCCGGACGCCGGAGGCGGAGGCAATAAAGGAATCCTTTGGGATGTCACCGTCTCCAAAGAAAAAAGCGTGCAGGCCATGGCCATTTTAAGCGCCAACGGCCTCCCTAAAAAGCGCGGGCTTAATTTGCTGAACCTCTTTTCTGCCAGCGGGCTGGTTCCGTCGGAAATGCAAGAAAAGATCAAGTACCAAGCAGGGCTTGCCGAGCAGATTGCCGGCATCATCCGCAAGATTGATGGCATCTTAGATGCCGATATTCAGCTGTCCATTCCAGAAGAGGATGCCTTAGGGCTTCCCAATGCCGAAAAGGGAAAAGTGACAGCTTCTGTTTACGTCAAGCACCAAGGGGTGATGGACGATCCAAACAGCCACCTCATCACCAAAATTAAGCGCCTTGTCGCCAGTTCCATTCCGGGCCTTGAATTTGATAATGTCACCGTCATCACAGACCGCGCTCGCTTTGCCGAATCAATGGCGCAGGAAAAGCCAAAAGATGTGCAGTGGATGAAAGTCTGGGGAATGCTCGTTGCCAAAGAGTCGCTGGGCTTATTCCGCGTTGTATTTTTCTCTTTTTGCCTGTTGGTTCTTTCCTTAGCGCTTTCTTTAGTTTGGGTGACGTGGAAAATATTCCCTCTCTTGTCAAGCGTCGGTGGATTGCCCGCTCTCTTTCATCTCCAGCCGCTCGATAGCCGAGCTAAAGCTTTGCCTGCCGCGGAAGGGGAAAAAGAAAAAGCGACTAAAGAAGGGAAGCTGGAAAATAATCTAGACCAAAAAGTAGATTGAGATTGGTATGACCCGCGTCCAATGGTTGCTCTTAAAAACTTTGATCTCTCAAGCCCATCCCGGAAGGGAGGGCGCCTCTTTAGAGTTGCTCCCTCCTGAGGAAAGCGAAGCTGTGCAGCAAGCGCCTTTAAGAGAGGCTTCTTTGTCTGATTTTGCCCAGCCCTTAGAGTCTTTCCTAAATCCCTTTCACCCCTCATGGTTGTTCTATTACCTAGAGAAGATGACTGAGGAGGCAAAGGGCTTTGTTTTGCAATCGCTGCCCTTCTCCTTACAAGAGAAGATGGAGCTTTCAGGCGATATTATAGCGAGCGGGCGCTGTCTGGCGCCTCTGATCAAAGACTATTTTTTGACGCAGTTTAAAGAAAAAATTGAGCAGGAGCTGGCTTCAGCTCTGCCTTTGATCTTCTTGGAAAAAAATCCCTTTTCCCTCCTCTTGAATTTTTCGGAACAAGAGCTGCTGGTCTTGGTTGACTTGCTCGGCATGCATGACTTAAGCTTAGAAATACGCCATATTGTAGAGACCAAGCGGCTGCAAAAAATTTACGCCACCTTAAACCCTTTGCAGCTCAAATACCTCAGGACATGCCTGCACTTTTCCGATTCATCTCTTTCTGCCAAGTTAAACCTAGCTGCTTGGGATGAAAGAGCCGACCCTTTAAGAAAAGCGCTGCATTACCGAGGGCTGCTTCGCCTAGCATGCGCTTTATCCGGACTATCAGAAGACTTTATGTGGCACCTTTGCCATCGCTTTGATAAAAAGCGAGGGGATTTTTTACTCAAACGCTTCTCTCGGGAAGAAGTTCCTGGCTTGACGCCAGCAATTAGCTTGCAAGTTAATCACGCTATCGGATTCATCAAAAATCAAAAGTCACCGTGAACAGAAAATTTTTTTCCCTGATTTATGGAAATGAAGTGCACATTTCCCCCAATCAAAAAGTGATCAAAGAGGCGGAATTTTCCAAGCTGCTGGAAGGGCGCGAGCTCTTGCAAGAGATTGAAAGGGAAGCTTTGCAGCTCAAAGAGGAAGTGGCAATCGAAGCTGAAAAAGTTAAGGAATTGGCTGAGCAGCAAGGCTTTGAAGCTGGATTTGCCAAATTCTTCAGCCAGATTGCCCATTTGGAAGAGACCATCCAAGGGGCCAAAGATGAGCTTCGGCAGGTGATCGTGCCCTTGGCCATCAAAGCCGCACAAAAAATTGTCGGCCGCGAAATTGCCCTCGATCCAACGACCATCGTCGACATTGTCGCCAGCAATTTAAAAGCGGTCAGCCAGCACAAGAAAATCGTCATCTACGTCAACCGCGATGAGCTGGAAGTGATCGAAGAGCACAAAGAGCGCTTAAAGAAAATGTGCGAATCTTTAGAGTCGCTATCCATCCGCCCTCGCGACGATATCGAATCCGGCGGGTGCAGCATTGAGACAGAAGTGGGCATCATCAACGCTCAGCTCTCCAATCAATGGCTCATCATCGAAAATGCCTTTCAGAAGATGCTTTCTTAAGGAGCTGCCCATGTTTAAATGCTTTCAGCTGTTTTTTTCCTTCTGCCTCCTTGGAATGGCAAACCTAGCGGCCGATGTCCCTCAGCTGACAACCCCTGCGGGGGTCGAGGCGTCTCTCGCTGTCCAGCCCGCCGCTGCTGACCCCTCGGTTCCCTTTGACGATATGGTCTATA
>JARBTN010000067.1 GCA_029240195.1 Chlamydiales bacterium | reverse complement strand
GCAACCGCTCTATCCACTGAGCTACGAGGACGTGAAAGAAAATAATAGGATAAGAATATTGAGTGTTTAAAGCAATATTAAAAAAAAAGCGGCCTGGATGGCAAGCCGCAACGCAAAAAAACCTTGAGTAGTTGCTTTTTTTTCCCAAATTTCCCATAAAAAAAGCAAATGCGACCTTTCCGTTTAGGAGGATTATGTCTGAAGCTGATATTGGTTTAATCGGTCTTGCCGTCATGGGCCAGAACTTGGTCATGAATATGAACGATCACGGTTTCAAAGTGGTCGTCTATAACCGCACTGTAGAGAAAGTCGATGAGTTTTTAGCCGGTCCCGCCAAGGGGTCTCAAGTCATCGGAGCAAAATCGCTCGAAGAATTTTTTAAAAAGCTCAAGCGGCCGCGCAAAGTGATGCTGATGGTCAAAGCAGGCGATGCTGTAGATGCCTTCATTGAAATGTGCCTGCCCTATCTTGAGAAAGGGGATATTATCATCGACGGAGGCAATAGCTTCTATCCCGATACCAATCGCCGCACAGCTTCTCTCAAAGAAAAAGGAATCTGCTTCCTCGGCTGCGGCATTTCCGGCGGAGAAGAGGGCGCTCGCCATGGCCCTTCGATCATGCCCGGCGGCAACCCTGAAGGGTGGCCTCATTTAAAAGAGATCTTCCAAACCATTGCTGCTAAAGCCGACTCTAAAGAGCCTTGCTGCGAATGGGTGGGCGATCAAGGCGCTGGCCACTATGTCAAGATGGTGCATAACGGCATTGAATATGGCGATATGCAGCTCATCAGCGAAGCTTACCATCTGTTAAAGCATGGCCTCGGCCTCTCCGGTGAAGAGCTGCACCAAATCTTTAAAGAGTGGAATGCTCACGAGCTGAGCAGCTACCTCATTGAAATCAGCGGCCAAATCTTCTTAGTGAAAGATAAAGACGGCGCGCCTTTGATCGACAACATCTTAGATGTCGCCGGCCAAAAAGGCACCGGAAAATGGACAGGGATCAATGCTCTGGAATTGGGGATGCCCGTCACGCTCATCGGCGAAGCTGTATTTGCGCGCTGCCT
This sequence comes from Chlamydiales bacterium, assembly GCA_029240195.1. Lineage (GTDB taxonomy): Bacteria > Chlamydiota > Chlamydiia > Chlamydiales > JARBTN01 > JARBTN01. Next base: position 12,281 of record JARBTN010000067.1, on the reverse strand, counting down.
CTCTTCCCTCAAAGAAGAGCGTGTGGCTGCAAGCCAAGTGCTTGCCGGCCCCAAATCTAAAATATCTTTAGATCGCCAAGTCTTTATCGATGCGGTGAGAAATGCGCTCTACGCTTCAAAAATCATCAGCTACACGCAAGGCTTTATGCTGATGCGCGAAGCGGCTGCCAACTATGGCTGGGAGCTGAATTTGGGCAACGTCGCTCTCATGTGGCGCGGAGGCTGCATCATCCGCAGTCAATTCCTTGGCAACATCAAAGAGGCGTACCTCAAAAACCCGGACCTCAAAAGCTTGCTGTTCGATGACTTCTTTAAAGGAGAGCTCGCTAAATGCCAAGAAGGATGGCGCACAGCTGTCGCTCAAGCGGCCATGGCTGGCATCCCAATCCCTTGTTTTAGCACTGCCCTCTCTTTCTACGATGGCTATCGCTCGGCCCAATTGCCGGCGAACTTGCTGCAAGCTCAGCGCGATTTCTTTGGAGCTCACACCTATGAGCGGATCGATCAGCCGAGAGGGAAGTTTTTCCACACCAATTGGACGGGAACAGGCGGTTCTGTCAGTTCCACAACTTACAACGCTTAAAATGATTTCTAGCGAGGAGGCGACAAGCCTCCTTTTTTCACATTCCATCTAAGCGGGCTTTGCACTATAAAATTGGCTGAAATGGGGTGCGAACACGTCTTTAATTTCAGTTGTTAATTATCTACTAATTACTCTATAGTTTAATTGTTTTAATTAAACAATAGGGACTTTTCGTGAATCCAGTAATCTGCCATATCACAAATCCCGAATATGACGTAACGTTAGAGACCCATTGCATTTCTGTCGATTATACAATGTGGGATAAATTAAAGATGTTTATCGATTTATGCTGCACAGCGTTTCTTTCTCTCGGGCGTGCTTTGACATCGCTAAAGTATCGGGATCGGTGGCGTCAACTTGTCTTTCAAAAACAAGAGACGCGCTTTGCCTTGCAAATCACACGGGTATTGGGCAAAGAGCCTGTAGAAAAGGATGCTGAAAGGGTCGCCTCATTGCAGGAGGAACTTAACCGCGCCGGCATTGCTTTGAACTGTCAAAATCCGCCTCGGCAGGAAAAGCTCAATGATTTCGACCATGAGGCCATTGAAACGTATTTATCCTCGATTCGAGATCTGAACATGCGCGCTAATCATGAAAAATTTCTAAGGGAGGGGCTTGATAAGATTACTGTGCGGGAGTTAGAGGAGGCGCTGCCCCCTTGTGTTCAATATTTAAGTTCATGCTTAAAACCCCTCTACCAATTAGGGTTTGTCGCCAAAAAAAGCTCTCAGTGGATTGCGGAGCAGGCTCTTCCCTATCTGAGTGTTTCTCCAGCTGCCTATTTTGAGCATTCTACCGATACGATAAGTTCTGAAAGGGGGCGGCAATCTCAGCTTATTTCTAAAGGCAAGCAGTTTGTCATCTTTGATGATGCTTCTTACTCAGGCCAGCAAGCGATGACAATCATTTCAGAATTAGGCGCACATCTTGCCAAGCAAAAGAGAAAAGGAAAGCTTTTCCTGGTCATTCCTTTCATCTCAGCTTTAGCTGAAAAGCGCTTGATCAATAGGATGAAAGAAAAGGTGCATTTTGATAAGCGTTTTCCCTTAAAAATGCATGTGATCACATCGATGAGAAAAATAAAAGGAATGAGCGATTTCGCTAAAAATAATCCTGCCACTAATAAACCCATCTCCTTTACAGAATGGAAAGTGCCTGACAACGATTCGTTAGACACTACCTACACAATAGGCCAGGTTGTGGATGAACATGGGAAAGAGACATCTCTTCCTCTTTTGACCGACTACCCTCCCTGTTATAAAGCAGATGAGACGATTGCAATTTAGTGCTTTGATCCTAGGATAGCGGTTTCAAAATATTTGGCTTTCCTTCTTTTGCGCTAGCAATAGAAGGAAAGCCAAAGTTTTAGCGCTTTAGGATTGCAAAGGGGCATGCCCCTTTGCTGGAGAGGGGGTTAAGGGGAGAGGCGAGTAGCCTTTCCCCTTTTCCTTTTTTAGAACATCGTGTCAGTGTGCTGAAGGTTGATTTCGAAGAGGGGGGTCTGTTTTTTTTGGGGCAAGTAGATGGGGAGGAGAAGAGAGGTGCGCTCGATGAGGCTTTGCCAAGAGGGATTTTTGTGCTGCAGCTCCAGCTCAAGGCTTTGTAAAAAGCAGAATGTGAAGAATCCGCCGTCGCTATTGCACCAAGAGAGCTCTCCCGGCTGGCTGCTAGAGATGACGAGTATGCCTTGGTGCTCTAAGAAGAGGGCGCGGTAGTTGGCCATTTGCTCTTCGCTTGAAAGTTTGCCACCAAGCGATTTAAAGAAGTAGTAGGGGGTTTCGACGACGTTATTGCAGCAATCGGTGATGATGAGGGTGAGGCGCGCTCCTTTTTGCAGGCATCTTTCGATGACTAAGTCTAGATCTAGGCGCAGCTGGTGCCAGCCAAAGAAGAGGTCTGGCCAAGCGGAATCCTTTGATTTAGAACGCATGCCGTGTCCGGAGTAGTAAAAGAAGAGGACATCGTCTTCTTCCACTTGCAGGGCGTCTATGGCATCTAGGACGGCATCGCGGTCTAATTGGAGAGTGGGCAGTTCGATATGGTGGAGGTTCATTCCTGTGTAGCAGGAGATCTCTTGCAGGGTGTTCTCAATTTGCAGCAGATCTTTTTCCGTGGAGCTGTTGATGCTCGAGCCGTAATCGCCGACAGAGATGGCTTGAATGGCTGCGGCACTGATCCCTTGCGTGCACAAGAGAAGGCTAAAAAGCAAATATTTAAGCATCTCTTCTATCCTTGGCTAGCTATTAGATTGGAACTTTGTATCAAAAGGAAATAATTTTTGGGCTATTTGTTGAACCTTCGCTCTTTCTACACTTGTATCGATCAACGTATTTTTGTTGCCCTTAAAAAATTGCATCTGCTCGCACGATAAGCTGATAAAGATAAGGAGGCGCTCTTCCCCTTTGATGAATTCAAAGGCAATCTCTGGCTTAAATGGGCATTTCTTCTGCTTGTCAAAGATGTAGTTTTGATCATTGGCAATCAAGGACTTTAAATGATCTAAAACAGGGCCTTTCACTTTAGGTCCTTTCCTTAAGAGGGCATAGGGGCCGACGCGCTCGATGCTTTTCTCTAAGTTGGGCGTCACACGGTAGCTTTGCACCTGGTCGGGGTGGCTGATGAGCTCCAAAAGGTCTTTGCCAATTTTTTGTTCCAATATAGAGCTTTGTTGAAAGGAGGGAGCTTTTGGCGGAGCTTTGGTCTGTTGACAGCTAAAAGTCAGTAAAAGGAGGAGCAAGAACCACATGTAGGAATCCTTAAAGTGAGAGGTGGAAAATCTATATTATAGCTATGCTTATTATAGTTAATATACAATAAAATAGTTAAGGAATTATTAAGGTTTTTTTGATTATTAAAAATAAATCTGCTTTTGATCGATAGGAAAAATCTTTTTAGGGTGGGTGGCCGACAGCTCCTTGCTGATGCCAAAGGCGCAAGCCTTCGATGGCCAGGCGCACTTCATGAGCTAGGGCTTGCTGGGCTGATTTCTTATCGAGGTGGCTGAAAGCTTCGGGGTGGATGGCCGATCCGAAGATGCAGAGCGTCTTGCCTGATAGCCTTGGTAAAAAGCGAGCGCTATCCCAAATTTCAAAAGTTCCAGAGATGTAGACGGGGGTGACGGGCTTTTTTGTCTTCAGAGCCAGCATGCCGATGCCCGTTTCAAAATTGCCAAGCTCTCCATCTAGCGAGCGCTGCCCTTCCGGAAAGACGACAATTTTCTTGTCGGCATTTAACAGGCGGCAGGCTGTCTTTAAAGAATCTAAGCTGACAGCCGTCCCTTTGATGGGGTGGGCATTGAGCTTTAGGATTAAAGCGCGCAATAGAAAATTTTCAAAGAGGTAGCTTTCGGCCAGAAAATGGATCTCTTCCCGAGTAGAGATGGCGATGAGGGGGGGATCTAAAAAAGAGAGGTGATTGGCGGCCAGGATACCTCCAGCCTGCCTAGTGTGCTGTTCTCCATGCACTTCATGGCGGTAGAATAGCTTGAATATCATCTGTAAAAATTTTCGGCAAGTGCCATAAAAAAAATTCATAAAAGCTAAAGCCGCAAAAGGCGATTGAAAATGTTTGGCTGTGAAAGCGTGACAGCCGTGTCTTCACTATAGAATAAACTTTGCTAAAAGACAACAGATACCATGGTCAAGATTTGAGTACTAGCGTTTCTTTTTTATTTTTATATTAATATAGTATTCCTATCTTTATTTTATTTTAATAATATAGAATTTATTTTATAATTTTTATTATAAGAAATATACTATGTTATTTCTATTTGGAGCCTTTTTATGGTCGACCGTTTAAACGTATTTTCTCAGTTTAAAGTAGGAGCTGAGCACATTCAGCAAGCCTTTGCAAAAAAGGCGCCCAAGCAAAAGCGCATCTCTTTATTTGCCAAAGGTCTCTTGGAGTGCATCCCTGTTTTGGGGCTAGTGCGGGTTGCTCTAGAGAATAGAGCTTTGAATCGGCCAGAGCGCCTTCTATCACCAGAAGGGTTAGCAAAAAGAGAGGCCTCTCTAAAAAAAGCCCTCAATAGCTCCTCGCATAAATTGCAACGCCTCTATTTTCAAACTTTTTCCCGGGTTGCTCGCCTCAATTCCTCGGCTGTGGAGGCTAGAATTCATAAAGTACTCGACTATTCGATGCCGGACCGCTCATTTTTAAGCTTGCACCAACAATTGAGTGCTTTTTATGAAAAGCAGAGCCCAGTCGATCAGAAGCTGCTCAACCCCTCTTTTCAGAAGCTAGAACAGGCCAAGCCGCTTTTTTTAAAATTAGGGCTGCTCATCGACTCTGTCGGCTCTTCAAAAGAAGCTATCGCAGCAAGTTTAGCAAAAGACTTACAAGGCGCCATCTTTGGCATGAAAGAGGGGGAGTCGCGCTTATTGCCCGGTGGCCATTTTCAAGGAGACCGCTCTGATCCTAGAGCCATGGGCCATGCTGTGGCTATGGATGTCAAGCTAGAAGATGGGGAATACCTCTTTCGCATCTTCAATACGGGAATGGGGATCGAAAATCATGAACAAACAGACTGGAAGAGCGGGCAGCGCTATGCTCCGCTCCATTTAAAGTTCAGCCCAGATAAACTGACGCCCCAGTTTTTTGAAGAGTTGGTCAGCTTTGCCAATATTCCTCTGCATAGTCGCAATTTAGAGCAGACTCGCCACGTCAATCGATTCTATGAATTTTTAAAGGCAAAAGGCCAGCCCGAGAGAAATTCAGGAAGGGGTTATAAACAGCAAGGGATGGTCAATAATTGCAGCCATAAGTGTCTGATGGTTTGGCTGCACGATTCTTTAAATCAAGAGGGCAGCCCTGAAAATGAAAAGGCCGGCCATGAGCTCTACCGAAATTTTAAAACGGAGATGGTAGAAAATAGCATCGCGGACGCCAAGCCCCTTTTAGAAAAGAAGCGCATGCGCTACAAGCATCCTCTCAGGCAATTTGGCATTGGTGAAGGCCACCTTTTGCGCAAGGTCATCACCCGCTCCTTGCAATTTTTATTGGGTCAGGACCTTCACTTTCACCTAAGCCGTAAAGAGATGGCAACGCTCATTGAATCAGCAAGCCTATCTTTAGAAGGGATGAGGGGAGAAAAAGAAGCGGATGTTTTGTTGAGAGTCGGCGGTTTGCCCGCCTTGCCGCCGCTGATGCTGCGCCATCTGAAGAGAAAGATTTTGCTAGAGGGAGAGGCAGAAAGGGAGGAAGTTTTGGAACCGCTCTCGCTGGCTGAGGAGAGGGAGATCGCGCTCCTGCTCAAGGAACCGATTGCCAAGCTGTACCAAATTTATTTTCCAGATGCTAGAAATCAGCCAAAGCCTGACCCCTTAAAAATAGCTTTTTCTGAAGATGAGGTGGCAAAATTGCTGAGCTTGGACATCTTTAAAAAAGACCCTTTTTAAGGAGGGGATATTCCCAATCTAACCGCAGTAGCTGAGAGTGGAAATATCCGATGCGCGCTGGAAAATTTAAGTGATTTTGCAGTTCTTATTTTTGATGTCGCTGTGCTCTTGAATTTTGATGATCACCTCTTGAATGGATAGGTTGGAGGTGTCCACTTCAATGGCGTCTTCAGCTTTAACTAAAGGGGAGATAGCTCTTTGCGAGTCAAAATTATCGCGGTTGACAATCTCTTCGAGCACGGTCTCTATAGAGAGGTTTTCATTGCCGGGGAGCGCTTTGAGCTCTTCATAGCGGCGCTCTGCCCTCACTCGGGGGCTGGCTGTCAGGAAAATCTTCAGCTCGGCATCCGGGAAGACGACGCTGCCGATGTCGCGCCCTTCGATGACGGCATTGACATTCTTAGCAAGCGCTCTTTGAATGTGCACCATTTTCTTTCTCACTTCTTCGAGGGCGCTGACTTTGGAAACGAGCTTGGTGACGTCGGAATTTCTCAATTGCTCTGTGACGTCGAGCGTGCCGATAAAATAATGCTTGACGCCCATGATGGAGCGAATTTTCAATTGGAATTGGTCGAGGTAATCTTTGACAGCTCCCAAATCGTCAGGGTCGATATGGTCTTTAATCATGCCATAGGTGACTGCGCGGTACATGGCTCCAGTTTCAAAGTAGGTGAAGGCAAGTTTGTTGGCCAACCTTTTTGCTATCGTGCTTTTTCCTGAGCCTGCTGGACCATCAATGGTGATTATCATAACATGCATTCCTGTTAAAAGTTTTTTTAGTGATTTGCCTCAACTGCTGCTTTATTATCCTTAAAAATAGCGGATTTGCAAGAAGAAATACAAGCAAGGAGCGGTAAAAATTAAAGAGTCGACGACATCGAGGAGGCCGCCGAGACCGGGAATTTGGTTGCTATCTTTTGTGCCCGCGTCTCTTTTAAGGAGCGATTCGGCTAAGTCGCCGATGACAGCTAAAAGGGAGATGCCCGCTCCGAGAAGCGCCGCCTTTAAGAGAGGGAGCTGGAGCTGATTGTGCAGGGATTGGTCGATAAAGGCGATGGCTAGGCTTGCTAAGACAGAGGCCAGCAAGCCGCCGACGAGGCCTTCAATCGTCTTCTTTGGACTTAGCATGGGCGCAAGGGCTCTTTTGCCGATCGATTTGCCGGTGAAGTAGGCGCCAATATCGGTCATTTTTGTCACTGCCAGCAGGTAGAGGAGCCACAGCCTGCCATCTGTCAGCGGATGGTGCAAGTAGTTGATGGAGATGATATAGGCGAGGGGCACTGTGATATAGAACACGCCAAACAACGAAGCGGAGACATTTAAAATGGGGTCTTTGCCCCCTTTAAAAAACGAGAGGAGGGAAAAAGCGCCTAAAAGGGAGAGCGTGATTTCCTTGAAAGGGGCTTGCCACCCTAAAGATTGCAGCGCGGCCGCCAAGATGTAGAGGCTAGACCCAGCCAGAGAGAGGCGAGTCAAGGGGGTGAGCCCTTTTGCGAGTACAAGCTGGTGATATTCCCAAAGGGCGGTTCCAATGACGAGGGCGATGGCGGCGATAAAGATGGGGGTGAAGAGGGGTTCATAGGAGAAGAAAATTAAGATCAAAAAGACTGTGATGGCGATGGCGCTGATGATGAGCCGTTGTCCTAGATTACTAAGGCGATTGAAGATCATGAGGTGCTGGTATTTAGAGGATTTAAGGAAAGAGTAGAAAAGTGTGCCAATGAGGAGTTTGAAGGCGAAATAAGTGAAGATCAGATAGGGCCACATGGTCTGCATGATAAAAGAAAAAACTCATTTTTTAAGATTTAACACCTTGAAAGAGGGTGTAAAAGAATCGTCGAAGCTCCTTTGATCGATCAAGAATGGTGTTTTTGATGGAGATCGCCCTTTTGTCGTTTCTAATCCCTTTTGACCTATAGCCTCTATAGCCCCTTTTAAGAAAAAGGGCGATTTTTTTCAGCTAAAAAGTTCATCTGCCCAGTCTCTTTTCCCGTCTTTGATATTCTAATATCGCCTCTATCAGGTCTTGCAAGGTGAAATCAGGCCAAAGCACAGGCGTAAAATAAATTTCCGTGTAGGGAATTTGCCAAAGGAGGAAATTGCTCAGCCGCTTTTCTCCGCTAGTGCGGATCAAAAGATCGGGGTCTTTCCAAGGAGCTGTATCTAAGTAGCGTTTGAACAGCTGTTCATCGAGGGCGTCTATAGAGACGGCCTGGCTTTTTAAATCGGCGGCGAGGTGCTTAAAGGCGCGCAACATCTCATCGCGGGCGCCGTAGTTGATGGCCAAAATGAAATTGATCTCAGAGCAGTCTTTGGTCTGGTTTTTCGCTTCTAAGATCGCTTGCTTTGTCGAGGCGGGGATGGGCTCGAGGTTGCCGATGGTGTGGAAGCAAATGCCGCTTTCGACCATGCTCTTGGTTTCGCGCTTTAAGTAGTCTTCCAAGATGAACATCAGCGCGTCGACTTCTGCCTGCGGCCGTTTCCAATTCTCTGTCGAAAAGGTGTAGACAGTGAGCGTATCGATGCCTAAAGTTTTCGCTTTTTTGACAATCTCTAAGACGACGCTTGCGCCCTCTCGATGCCCTTCAAAGAATGATTTGGCCTGTTTTTTGGCCCAACGCCTATTGCCATCGGGAATGATGGCGATATGGCGGGGGATGTTACTTGGGTCGATTTGATGAGGAGCTCTTTGCAAAGCGCTGAAGTTAGGCATGGACTCTCGCGTGATTGGATAGATGGGAAGGGGCTTCCCATCTTTTGATGAGCTTAAGCTTAAAAGGGGGATTATTCGCCGGCTTTTAATACTTCCATGAAGGCGTTTTGCGGGATGTTAACCTTGCCAATCTCCTTCATTCGCTTTTTCCCTTTCTTTTGTTTTTCCCACAGTTTCCGTTTGCGCGAGATGTCTCCGCCATAGCATTTAGCGGTGACGTTTTTGGTGAGCGCTTTGATGGTCTCGCGCGCGATCACTTTGCCGCCGATGGAAGCTTGGATGGGCACTTTAAACAATTGTCTGGGGATGACATCGAGCAATTTTTGGCAGATGGCGCGCCCTTTTCCCTCGGCTTTAGAGCGGTGGACGAGGTGAGAGAAGGCATCGACAATTTCTTCATTGATGCGGATATCGAGCTTGACGATATCGGCCATTTCATACCCATCGGGCTCATAGTCAAAAGAGCCGTAGCCCCGGGTGAGCGATTTTAGGCGATCATTGAAGTCGGTGATGATTTCGTTTAAAGGAAAGCGATAGGTCAAGAGCATGCGCCTAGAGTCGATGGTCTCTGTCTGAAGGCCGATGCCCCTTTTTTCGGTGGCTAAATTCATCAGCCCCCCTAAAAACTCATTGGGGATCATGACGTGGCATTTGACCCATGGCTCTTCGATAGAAGAGATAGTAGAGGGGTCTGGGTAGTAGACGGGGTTGTCGAGGTCTTTGCGCTCGCCGCTGTCCAATTCGATCTTGTAGATGACGCTTGGCGCTGTGGTGATGACGTCGATGTCAAATTCACGCTGAATGCGCTCAAAGATAATCTCTAGGTGGAGCAGCCCTAAAAATCCGCAGCGGAAGCCAAAGCCGAGCGCTGTAGAGCTCTCTTGCTCGATGTGCAGCGAGGAGTCATTGAGCTGCAGCTTGACTAAAGCTTCGCGCAGCGGCTCAAAGTCGGTCGAGTCGATGGGGTAGATGCCGGCAAAGACGACAGGCTGTACCACTTTGAAACCCTGCAGCGGCGCTGGCGCAGGTGCTTTGACCAAGGTGATGGTATCGCCAATTTTGACATCGGCCGTGTTTTTGATGTTGGCGGTGATGTAGCCCACTTCGCCGGGGCGTAGTTTGGCTACGCTCGTCTCTTTGGGGGCAAAGATGCCGGTGTCGAGCACTTCAAAAGTTTTATTGGTGGCCATCAGCCGAATTTGAGCTCCCTTAGCCACTTCGCCGCTCATGATCCGCACGTAGACGAGCACGCCGCGGTAAGGGTCATAATGGGAATCGAAGACGAGCGCTCGGAGCAAAGAATCTTCGGGTTCGCTCGGCGCGGGGATCTCTTCGATGATCCGCTCTAAGATTTGGTCAATGCCAAGGCCCGATTTTGCTGAGCAGGCGATCGCTCTCGAGGTGTCGAGGCCGATGAGATCTTCAATTTGGGCCTTGACCCCTTCGACGTCGGCAGCACTCAAGTCGATCTTATTGAGCACGGGCACGATGGCCAAATCCCTTTCCAGAGCTAAGTTGACATTGGCCAGGCTTTGAGCTTGCACGCCTTGTGTGGCGTCGACGACGAGCAGCGCTCCCTCGCAGGCGGCCAAGGATCTGGAGACTTCGTAGCTAAAGTCGACATGCCCGGGGGTGTCGATTAAGTTGATTTGGTAGATAAGGCCACTTTTTGACTGATAGGACATGGTGACAGGGTGGGCTTTGATCGTAATCCCTTTTTCCCGTTCTAAGTCCATGTCATCGAGCACTTGCTCTTGCATCTCTCTTGCCGAGAGGGCGCCGGTGAGCTCTAGCAAGCGGTCGGCGATGGTTGATTTTCCGTGATCGATATGGGCAATGATGGAAAAGTTTCTAATCAACGAAATATTGTGGGCCTGAGTGTCTTTCATCTGGATCTAAAATTAAGAGTTATTTCTAGTTTGCCCAAGGATCAATTCCAGGATTTTTTTCTTAAAAGAGAGGCAGTCGAATCCTATTTATCCTAAAGGGCCAAGTCCAGCAATACTAAGGGGAAAAGCGGAAAAATGCAAGGGGGAAGTGACCTCTATACAGGAAAAACCGCATGTGAAAAAGGGCCCCTTTAAATTTGCTGTGACAGGATCGTTTTAAAAGAGCTATACTTTCTATCTCATTTTAAATTTAGGAGCGCTTTTTGATGGAAATTAAAGAAGGTATTTTTATTTTGAGGGGAATTTTTGATTCCTATCAAGAGATCTTAGCGGGATTTTTAGCCGCCTTTTTGATCTTAGCGGTCGTCTATTTTATCTACAGTGCGAAAAGCCAGCGACGGACCGCTTCCCAAGCCAATTGCCAAGGGAATCTGCCCGCATATTCACAAGAACCGGCTCTTTTTGAACAGTTTGAGAGCGCGGATGAGGAAATTGTGCGCGCTCAATGGCGCCGCACTTATTTCATCAACTTGGCTGCCGGCCTCTTTTGCTTTATGTCCATCATGACCTTTACCTTGTTTTTTAAAGAGGGAGCCTTGTCCGGACAGTCGCTGGCAGTGAACCTGGGCTTCTACACCTCTAGGCTGCTCTTTGGATCGGGTCTCATCTACTTGGGTTATAAGCTCACCTATTACTGCGACTATCAAAAGAGGGGGACGCGCTTGCTTTTATTTAGCATCGTCACTTGGCCATTTATAGTGCTCAATGCGATGGCCAACTTCTCGCCTATTGAAGTGCTTTTGTCATTGATCTATCTTTTCCACTGGGTCAATAACATCCGCCTCTATCGCGTCAATTGGAAGCGTCAAAGGCAGCTGGTGCAGGCTTTGAAGCGCAAATACAACGTCGCTTAAAGCTTTAAGCTATTGGCCGTGGCCAATTTCAACTTACTTAACTCGCGTCGAGGACATTTAGCTCATTGAGCGGGCCATAAGTTTTCTCTAAAAATTTTCTCTAGGCGCGAAAACTTTTAGAGAGCGCATAGATGCTTTTGGCCACCCAAGTGCCTTCTAAAGAGAATTCGTTGCTGTCCCCTAAAGAGATTTTACCCAAGAATGTACCAAGGCCGAAAACAGCTTTGGTTTTTTGCCAGATACTACTTTTAGGGCTTTCGAGTTGAGAGATGTGTTGAATGGCCCTTTGATGGAAGTGGTTGGCAATGATGGTCGCGTCATGGGCGATGACGACGCTTATGGCGATTACGACTAGAGAAGAGGGTATAGAATAGGTAGGCAGGAGGAATAGGGAAAGTGCGGCAATAGCTGTGCAGGCGATAGCTGTGATAGCTACAATGCGCGCCATCAGGCTGTGCTCTGCGTCTTGTCTTAAAACGGTCTCTTCAACTGAGGTGGCAATCTTAAAATCTACAATAAAATTCTCTACAAAACTAATCATCAATTAATTTCCCGCTTTTGAATATTTCTTGTTTGAAAAGTATGCATATACTTTAAATTCAAAGCAATGCAAACATCCCTATTTTTTTAGATGTCGAGTTTTATCTATGCTGCCTAAGCCTAGGAAGTTAAAGGTACATATCAGCTCTAGTGCCCGACCACATTTGTTTTTACGTGTCAAACGAGCGTGAAAGCTCTTTAGAATCGACGATTACCTGTCCCCCCATATTAAGCCAATATGAGGGG
>JARBTN010000066.1 GCA_029240195.1 Chlamydiales bacterium | reverse complement strand
AATTTTTGAGCCCCTCAAGAGGAGAGTGACATGGAAGGACTACTGACAGGACAAGTCGCACTAGTAACGGGGGGATCGGCCGGCATCGGCAAGGCCATTGCCGCTCTTTTTGCCAAGCAAGGGGCCCAAGTGGCCCTATTCGGCACTCAAAAAGAAAAAGGCGATGCCGCAGCGCGCGAAATTGAAGAGCTGAGCGGCCAAAGGGCGCTCTTTTTTGCCGTCGACGTCAAAAGCACCTCCGAGGTGGCAGCAGCTGTTGATCAAGTGCAAGAGCAATTGGGACCTATCGATATCCTAGTCAACAACGCCGGCGTGACCCGCGATGGCCTGCTGATGAAGATGAGCGAAGAGGACTTTGATTTAGTCATCGACACCAATTTAAAGAGCTGCTTCAACACTGCCAAAGCCGTCATCCGCGGCATGATCAAAAAAAGGAGAGGGCGCATCATCAACGTCGCCTCTGTCATTGGGTTGCACGGCAATGCCGGACAGTGCAACTACGCCGCCTCAAAAGGGGGCATGGTCGCCTTCACCAAGTCTTTAGCCAAGGAAGTGGCCAGCCGCAATATTTTAGTCAATTGCATCGCTCCCGGCTTCATCGTGACCGACATGACAAAAGTTTTAGCAGACCAGGTACAAAATTCATTGTTAGAAAAGACGCCTTTAGGGAAAATGGGAAGGCCAGAAGATATTGCTAAAACCGCTCTTTTCTTAGCCTCCGACATGTCCGATTTTATCACCGGCGAGGTCATCAAAGTAGACGGCGGGCTTTTCATGTAAACCCAACTTGCGTCTCAAGTTGAGGTGGTACCCTTCTCAGATTTCCAGAAAATAAAAAGCCGCCCTTTACAAGGCCGGCGTAAAGACACTTTAACAGGAAAATTAGATATGTCTATAGCAAGTGAAGTTATCGATATCGTAGCTGAACAATTGGGCGTTGACCGCAACGACGTGGCTGAGGATAAATCTTTGGTCGAAGATTTGAACGCCGATTCTTTAGACCTCACCGAACTTGTGATGGCACTTGAGTCCCATTTCGATTGTGAGTTTTCTGAGTCAGAAGCCAACGACATCAAAACAGTTGGCGACGCGATTCGCAACATCGAATCGAAGAAAAACGCTTAAGGTTCATTCTTTAAGCAATATCTCCCCTCTCAATCGGAGAGCGGACAAAGGGCCCTTTTAGGGCCCTTTGTCTTTTTATCTCTAGCTGACTATTTTCCTAGGAAGCTTTCTCTCAAAATGAATATAATAAAACTAAAAGCTTAGAGGTTTTTTTAGGGCCTAGGCACTGGTGCAAGAAGGTATCCATAAGAGGTACATAAATCCAATTTCCTCTTAAAAATTAGATAGAAAAAAGGCATTTTTTATCTGCCCAAAAAACTGAGCGAAGAGTAAAATTTTTGACCTTGATGCACCCTTTTTTAGAGAGGATTTCTTAAAATGCGCTCTTTTCAAAATTTTCATTTCAGCCGCCCTGATCACTCTGCTCTCAGCCAGTATGGCTTGAAGCAATCCCTACAACCGCCCCCAGCCATCCATCCAATCCATACAGAAATGCCCTTCCCCCCTTTAAGAGAAGATTCCTCTTCTCAAGTCTTTAATGACCTAAAAATATCCCCCTTAGAACAATCGCAAAAAATCATCACTCTCACTAGAGAAAAACGCCTCCTCTCCTTTCTATTGCACTTTTTGATCAGCACTTACTGAGCTGACGGCGCTCACCGACCTTTGGCAAAAAAGGCGCCCCTTTCTAAATAGCTGCACTAACACGCCTTTGATTAGGTTAGAGAGAAGAGAGCTCAGGAACAGGCCTAATACTGCATAGACGACAATTTCCATGGGGCTTGGCAAACCCGGCTGAAATACTTGCCATGTGCCTTTGGCTACCAGTGGATCGAGATAGCGAAAAAAGAAGAGCGGCTTTTGAAAAGGCCCAGCATTGCTGAGCGCTGCATAGGCAGTGGATAGCTCATTAAAGCGAGTCAAAGACTCTTCCATCAGCTGCCCTTGCCGACTGACATCGAGGTTGCTGCTGCCAACAAAAGAGGCAATGTACTCCGGCAAGTTTTTTTCTGAAAAGGCAGCCAGCTCTCGCCAACGGCTGATAAAATGGCCCAACTCTTCTAAGTGGCCACCCAGTCGCTGCGTGTACTGCTGGATGAATGTCGGCAGCTGGCAGCAAAGCAAGACGAAAAAAACTCCAAGGAGACGGTCCCCAAAGCGCACAAAAAACAGGGCAATTTTTTGAAACATAAAAATCCTTATAGATAGCAACTTATAAGATAACGCCTCCTTTCATTAATGAGAAAATGTTTTTTAAATGAAGGTATCTCTCCCTTAAAAACGCCAGCTGCTACTTAAGAGTCGGCAATTGAATTTTTTATGAGCATCAAACGGCGCAAAAGTCTTGCTAAAAGACCTTCTATAGAGTGAAGAGCTCCCTATAAATGATTTAGCCTCACTCCTTGAAGATGGCGCTCTCGCAAAGCAAATTGATAACAATTACAAAATAAATAGGGTTTAAAATATTAATTATATTATAATAAATAAAAAGATTATAATTTATTTTTTTAATTTCTGATAGAAATTCATTTATAAAAATCATCATAAATGCAAAATATAGCTATATAAAGACTTACATTAATAAGCAATCTCAAAGAGGGAATAATGGGTGACGCAATAATAGATGATCGCGAAGAGGCGATGATAGAAACATATCAATTTGATCCTCACATTTCTTATGGCTTTTTAACCCGCTATCGGGCGGCCTTATCCATATGCCATGGAGCTTTAGGATATGTTGACGCATTTAAGATGGCTTGGAGCACCAGAAATAAAACAGCGGCTGAAGCACGCAAGTTTTTTACACAAGAGTGGCAGAACAATTATGAGGGAAGTGGTTTTTCCTTTTGGGATTCGAAATTCCATGCAAACGATGTTGCATTCAAACTGTTATCATCATGTACGAATCTTGACGAACAAGGGGTGGAATCGAACATAGCAAACATCCATTTCCAAGAGATCTTGCCATACAGTTATCGAAGATTAAGGCACATCTTTTTTGAAAGAATTTCCTGTCAGGAGGATCAACACTTATTCTCAGTCGAAAATTCTCCACCAAGCGAAGATGAAATCCATCGAATCATAGGGTGTGAGGGTCTTGACTATAAAACAGGCGACGAAGCATCTTTTAATGAGTTACTCAAAACTCGGCCTGTAAAAAAATTGTTGGACGATCGAGTTCAGCTCATTACAATCCTGGGAGGGAAGCGCATATTTCCCGGGTAAAGAAGTTTCAACATGATTTTGAGCAAAGTTGCCCTCTTGATGCAAGTTTGATCGCTTTCAATGTCAGTCCAATCTTGGGAAATCTCCCCTCCGCTTCTTAAAGAAGATGCTGGCCAATGGTAGTAAAATAACCAATTGAAGAAATCCATTCCAATACTTGGATCTTCACGAAGAGAAAGAGGCATGCCGTTTCCATTAACTAATAAGTGGTTAGTGACACCTTCTCCCTTATAACCATGATCAATCTCCTGATCTCTCCTTTTCCCTGGGGAAAAAGAGTCGTTTACAGCTCCTGCGCTCCAATCAATCTGTTTGGCTAAATCTGCTATTACCAGAATGGAATTTCTGACCTTCTCTAAAACTCCAAGCTCTTCAAATAGGCCAAGCCACTCATGGGCTGTCGAGCGCTTAGCCCAAATTTCATCTTTTGGAGCGTCACACCATCTACAGCCCTTTGGACATATAAGAAGATGGCATTTAAGACTTTTCTAAATTCAGGATGTGAACCAACCAACTCTTTTCTTTTTCTTCGGTAAAAAAATCCCTAATACCTTCCATTGCTCATTGGTTAGGCCTACGGGCCTTTTAACCTTCTTTCTCCTAATGAAAAAAGGAGAGCACACCCAAATCTTTATTCTACGGATAGGTTCATGTTTTTAAAAAAACTACAAGGCTTCTCTTTGTTTTCTCAGGGTTTCTGCCAAATTTTTAGCTGACTGTTTAAGGTCGTTTGCAGCAGCAAACAAATGCAGTTGCGAATAGGCCATCTCTGTACCATTTCTTCGACATCTGATCTCATTATTTTGCCGGTTGTGGGCTCTACTAAAGGCCTCGCTTGCAGCATACGAGATGACTGTAAGGACAAGGGTTGCAGCACTGACTAAGAGCATTGGTGGCCAGGCCGAAGATAGGCAAAGGCTGATCGCCCCTATGATGGCAAAGACCGCAATACTAAACCTGCTGATCTTAGAGCATTTTTCATAAAACTCCGCCTTTTCCTGAAGTTTAGCGATGTTTTCCCACTCTTCTTCGCGGTGTTCTTGGCAGGCAGCCTCAAACAAGCCTCCGATGCGGACGTCATACTCTGGATTATCAATCCTAGGATTCATTAAAACCTCTTTTTTTTTGTTATTTTTTTGCTAACACTATAAATAAAATTTTTTCTATTTTTAATAAAATAATCAATATCAAGGACTTATTGCAACTTGAACTTGTAAGACACAAAAGGCTCAAGAATTTGCCTCAGGCCTTTTTTGGGGGTAGCTGAGGCTTAGACTAAGCTTTTTTGTAGTTTCCTAACAAGCTTTGCATTTTTTTGTAGCTCCTGAGCTAAGTTGTCCATATTCTTAATGCGCTGGGCTTCGTTGAGTTTCCAGCTATATAAGTTATAAAAAATAAAGCTCACGACAGAGGAAGCGGCTGTAAGAGCAAATGCCGCAGTGCTGACAAAGGCAAGCGGAGGTAGGATCGGAGACAACTGCAGGCTAAAGGCGCCAATCGTGCCAAATAGCGCCAAGCAGAACATGCCAACCTTTAAGTAGCTTTTGTAGACGCTTGCTTTTTCTTTTGCGGCAGCGACAATGATTTCAACCTGCGATTGTCTTACACGTCCTTTGCTCTTTTCTATAACAGGATCCCCTGAGAGGGCAGCACTTGTTGCAAGGTTTGTCGATGATGTTGGCGATGACATAGTGATTTCCTTTTTTATTCTATTTTTAATAGACGCGGGCCCTTATATGGACTTACAAGAGAGTTCAAGGCTCGAGCTCATTTCTTGATAATCGCGCCAGATTTTTAAGCCGAGAAATAGAGTAGATAGAGCAAGACAACCTACTGCTGCTGTGTAAGCAGCAGCTCCTAAAAACAGCAGTGGAGCGCAAGCTGGGCTTAAAGCTAAACAAAGGGCGCCAAGGAGTTTAAAAACCGGGGCTGCTACTGCACTGATGAATGCCAGTGAGCCATAAGGCGAAGACGAAACATTTCCTTTCCCAAGCAATTCCTCTTGATGAGAGAAGGGACAATCTGTCGCTTTTCTAGAACCACATATATCCATAACTAACCTTCATACTATGTGGTTTCCTTTGGATTGACCTATTAAATCGCGCTTTAAAAACAATACTTATTTAAACGCCAGCAAATATTTATGTTAGTTTTTTCATGGCAAGGCCACACTCGTCATGACTTAAGAGAAGCCGCTTTTAAGTCAGCAGCAAGCCTTTTTCTTGGCCTTTTGCAATAGCAATTGGTCAGGAAAAAGGCTTGCTGGCTAATGCTTTAGGATTTGCAATCTCTAGTTTAACGCAAATCTGTGTTCAAAGAAACTAAGCGCAGTATAATCCGTTTTTTTGCTTCGTCTCACCTCTTGCCACTTATGAAATAAGGCCGCTCTTAGAACACTAATTTATGTATTCTATATAGTGACAATTTCTTCTTTGATGAATGCGTTAGGCTGGTGGCAGATGAACTTCTTATAATACTCATAGAAAAAATGGAATTTAAAGCAAATCCCCTTTCCTTTTTGATAAAAAAAGATCATTAAACTGCATCTAAGCTCACTTATATAATATCTTGCGTTAATTTACCGAGTGTTTTCTTCATATAGTTGCAAATTCCTCGATAATAGCTGCTGCTAATGCAGCTTCCTCCTCTAACAGATAATGTTGGACAAAGATCAGAAAAATACGGCGCGCCACTTCGTCTAGAATTATAAACTCTTTCCCGGAGCATTTAGTTACATCGCCCAGCCCAAAAAGAGACTTTAACTTCCGTGTCTTCTAGTCACTCTCTTAAGGGCTTGAAACTGTACAGCTCCCCGTTAAGAAAAGACTGATGCTCCATAAAAGATGCGACAGCCTTTAATAGGCATCTTTTCTATCATTTGACTTATAACATTAAAAAAATCGAATTTGACATAAAAACAATTCAATCATAAAATTAATCCCCCTATTCAAATATAAAAAGGAAATGCATGGATCTTCACTCAATCTCACCGCTTGGCTATTCCAATCCTATCGCTAAGGAGCCCTCACTTAACCAACTTTTGGCGCAACAAAAGGCTCAAGGACAGGTGACTTTGGTTCCATACCCTGTGAACCTTTCTAAGCTCCTTGACCCCAAACGAATTGACCCTCAGATCTTTTTTAAAGAAGAGAAGGCCAGTTCACTTCAAAAAGATAGGCTTTTCTCTGCTGCCAAAGTGGCTTTTTGTGTATCTGAGTTTTTTGGCGGCAAATTTGTAGGGAATGCAATCGCTGTTGTTCTAGCTTTTGGAGTTCCGATGCTTGCTGGATTGGTCGTCTCTACCATAGTTCCTGCAGCTGTCCCGATTGCTATGACTACAGCCTCGGTGGCATCCATGATTTTAGGGACGGCGACTACCGTCGCTTTATGTATGGCAGGCAATCGCCGAGCCAACGGCGCTTACACTTCCTGATTTTGCAAACATCCAGAACACAAAAAAATTTGTCCTTTCTGATGAAGCTCTTCATACTTCTTCTTTGTAAATGAATGGGCTTATATTGTCGTTGGGCCTACCGCAGGAACTGCTCAGATGAGCTTAAAGGAGATGATACCTTTTTTAGGCGGCCGTCTGAGAGTCGAGAAGCCTCCACTAGAATTTCAATTTAGTGGAGGCAGTTCAGTATTTCGAGTCGTCCAAAAGGATTGCGCTTAAAGCATCGCTCAATGGAAAAGAGCAGCTTTAGAGGCTCCTGCAACGCTCATGATTGTGATTCCACAAATTGCGCCTCCTGCGACGCCGATGGACAAGCCCCCTATCCAAAAAAGCCCCTGCACTAACCCTGAAGATTTGTCTTTCCTCATATCTTCTAATCCCTTGTTGATAATGATCGATGCGGAGATCACTCCGACAATGGCGCCCCCGACCAAACCATCTACCGCCCATGCAGCGCTTGTTTGGAGTATCCGCTTTTGCGCAATTTCATAGATGATGGCATCGATGGAGCTCCTAACCGATTGAACTAGCGCAGTGCTTTTTATATAAGAGATTGATTTTCCAGTAGCGTCTGCTAGGTATTCTAAAGCGTAGACAATCATAATGTATGACCTCAATATATTTATTTGCGTTGTAGATTTACACCAATTTATACAAAATTATAAGACTTATAACATACATGCATTATAACTCGATATCAGTTTATCTTGTTGACAGTCCTTCTCCGCCCACACCTAATTCAAAAAACAATGACAGGCGGAAAAGAGTGCACTTCCTTTCAATGAGTGGCGGAAGGGACATTGCAATAGGCAAAGCCTCCCTCCCCTAAAAAGAATTTCAGTAGAAAGGCTAAATCATAGAAGAGCTAGAGGTCAAAAATTCAACTTTTCTGTATGATCTACTCTATTTAAAAGGAGAGCGATCCCATGAAAAGAGTGGCCATCACCGGAGCTGCCGGACAAATTGCTTATAGCTTGATCTTTCGTTTAGCAAAGGGCGAGGTCTTTGGACCTGATGAAAAAATATCGCTGCATCTGCTGGAAGTTGAGGCGGCCCTGCCCGCTCTGGAGGGAGTGCGCCTCGAATTAGAAGACTGCGCCTTTCCCCTTTTAGAGGAGGTTCAAATCGGACACGACCCCTACGAGCTTTTTAAAGCGGTCGATTTAGCTGTTTTAATTGGCTCTAAACCGCGCAGCATCGGGATGGAGCGGAGCGATTTATTGCGGGAGAATGGGCGCATCTTTCAAGAGCAGGGGCAGGCGCTAGACAAAGTAGCAGCGCGCCATGTGAAGGTGCTCGTCGTCGGCAATCCCTGCAATACCAACTGCTGGATTGCCAAGAAGCATGCTCCAAGCCTGCCCAAAGAAAACTTTCATGCCATGACCCGCCTGGATGAAAATCGCGCCAAAGCGCTGCTTGCGCAAAAAGCTCGCGTCTCTGTTGGAGAGGTGGGGCATGTCGCCATTTGGGGCAACCATTCCGCCACGCAAGTCCCCGACTATTTTCATGCCCGCATTCAAGGAAAAAGCGCTTTAGAGATCATCGATGAAGAGTGGCTTAAAGGGCATTTCATGAGCGCGGTACAAAACCGGGGCGCCGAAGTGATCGCTAAGCGAGGCAAGTCATCGGCTGCGTCGGCAGCTTCTGCGATCTTAGATGCTCTTTATTCTATCTACCATGACACTCAGGAGGGCGGGTGGTTTTCTTCTGCCATTTTAAGCGATGACAACCCCTATGGCATCGCGCCTGATTTGGTCTTTTCCTTTCCTTGCCGCTTGATCAAAGGGCGCTTAGAAATTATTCCAGGATTGGACATAGCGCCTTTGAAAAGACAGATCGAGCAGACCGAACAGGAGCTTTTGGCAGAGCGAGAGGTGGTGCGCAGCTTAAAAATTGTCCTTTAATGTGCCGAGTAGGTGTGCTTTTACCCCTATAAATAAACTTAGGGGGCTTTCAGCACGTCTACTCAGTAAGCTTTAGAGCTATCCCCTAAAACCCAAGTTGCCCCCTTCTTTAAAAGATGGTATGACAAACTTCAGGTACCCCATTGCAGCAATGGGGAGCTTTTTTTTTTTCACGCCCTACTTTTCTAGGAGATTTTTAATGGACTTAGCCCCCTACTCTAGCCAAGCCTATCATTTTTTTAGCGATCTCGTCGGCGATACCCAGTCGATCATCAACAGCCCGGAGCAAAGCTTTCGCTGGGCCAAGATCACCACTGTAGCCCTCCGCGTGTTCGGCGTCAGCATGCTGAGCGGTTCTACTCTAAGAGCTCTCTATCAAGTATCTAACCTAGAACTCATTTCATTAGGCACGCTGTTAGGGATGGGGCTGGGCTATGACATCGCCCGAATTGGCCGCAACTTGGACGATCTTTTAGAAGAGAGCGATAGCTATGCGGGGCGTTTTTCCCTGCTCAAGAAACTTGTCTCTGGGCAGGTCAAGGGGGAGCCGCTCAAAAAAACAGTCGTGATTGGGCCATCTATTCTGCTCTGGAAGTGGGTGATGAAGGCGGAGGAAAAACAAGCTTAATCATAAAGGCTGAAACGATTAAGCGCCAGACTTCATTGTTTTACAGGGTCTTGCTTTAGAAGTTGCTTAAGAAGGGCGGGGATATTCCTTTTGCGGCAGCAAATGGAATATCCTTGCCCTCTCAAAGATCTACAGATTCCAAAGGGCGAGCCCTTTGGCGGAGAGGGGTTTTTAGGGGAGAGGCAGCGCCTTTCCCCTAAAGCGCCTTTCCCCTAAACAGACCCTTCCAAAATTCGGGCGCGCCATTGGCGCATCAGGGCGTTCATGTAGTAGATGTTGTGAATGGAGGCTAAGACGCCGGCCGTGCTTTCATTGGCTTTGAAGAGGTGGCACAGGTAGGCCAAGGAATACTTGGAGCAGGTGGGGCAAGGGCATCCTTCGACAGGCGGCGAAAAAGCGGTCGCGGCTCCGGCGCGGGTGACTTTCAATGGCCCTTGATCGGTCAAAAGGACGCCGTGGCGGGCGCATTTTGTCGGATAGGAGCTGTCAAAGGTATCGATGCCGTAGAGCACGCACTGATTGAGCGACTCTAAATCGCCAATGCCCAACAGGTGGCGCGGGGCCGACGGGGGGAGATAGTCGGTAGTGAAGTTGGTGACCTGAAATAGCTCTTGCCGATTTTTGCCGAGGCTCCCGCCAATGGCAAAGCCGTCAAAAGGCAGATCGGAGAGAATTTCGGCGCTTTTTTTGCGCAGCTCTAGGTCGATGCCGCCGTGGATGACAGCATACATCCGTTGGCCGGCGGGATTCTTTTGGTGCTCTTCTAAAGAGCGCTTTTCCCAGCGGTGGGTGCGATCGAGGCTCTTGAGCAAGTCTTCATAGGGCATATGGTAGGGAGGAAGCTCATCGAAGGGAATGATCAAGTCGGCGCCGAGGTCTTTTTGGGCGAGCACGGAAGTCTCTGGTGTCAGCAAGATCTTTTGGCCATCGCGGTAGGAGCGGAATAAGACGCCGTCTTCGCTAATTTTGAGGACATGCCCCTCCCCTTTCTTTTGGCCGCTGCTCTTTAATTCGCTGGCGACCGATCCGTAGTTGAGGCTGAACACCTGAAAGCCACCGCTGTCGGTGATGATTGGCTTGGTGCGGTTCATGAAGCGATGGAGCCCGCCCGCTTCTCTCACCACAGAGGTGCCTGGCTGAAGCATCAGGTGGTACGTGTTGCAAAAGAGCAGATCGGTTCCGAGCGCTGAGACGGTTTCACTATCTAGCGCTTTGACGGTGGCATTGGTGCCGACAGCGACAAAACTCGGCGTATCGATGATGCCATGCGGCGTATGCAGGCGGCCGACGCGCGCTTTGGAATGTTTTGACTGGTGGAGAAGTTCAAAAAATACAGACATAATCCTTCAAGAGGGTAGCAAAAACTTTTTGGTGAGGTTGATGACAGGGGCGGCCAATAAGATGGCACAGGCCTTGATCAGCAAGCTGACGATGATGACGTGCCAAGGGTTTGCTATCATGCCATAAAGGGCTAAGAAAGTAAATAGGGAGGTGTCGACAGCTTGGGAGAGGAGGAGGCTGCAGCTGGTGCGCAGCTCCAACGGAGCATTGGGAAAGCGACGCTTGAGAGCGCGCATGGAAAAGAGATCCATCTTCGCTGAGATGAAATAGCAAAAGAGGGAGCTCAATAAAATGCGCGGGGTTGGCGTCAAGATGGCGGCGAAGTGGGGGCTGACGCAGTCGAAGTCATTTGGGATGTAGCAAAGGTGAAGAAGGGCAAAGCCGCAGTAGGTCAACAGGGCAAATAAGCTGAGCAAAGCCGCTCGCCTGGCCGACTCCCTGCCATAAAATTCTTGCAGCAAGCTGAGGCCCAAGAATGTGGCTACGGCATACACTTCGCTTTCGGTGACATCCCAAAAAAAGAGATGGATCTGCTTTAAGACAAATAAATTGGAGAGGAGAGCAAATAAGACAATCAGCATCGAGAGCGCCTCTTGGCTAAACCGCACGGCAAGCAAAATCAAGGCTGTAGCCAAGATATTATGTGCGATAAATAAAAGCTCATTCACGGCATTTCCCCTTAGAAAGCATTGATATTAATCCATTTCGGGAAAAGATCTTATTCCATTGCCGAAATAACAGCAAGGATTATAGGAAAAGGAGAATTGCCGCTTTTCCGCTTTGACCACCCAGAAAATGAAGGGGTTCCCCCTGTTTAAAGGGAAATGCCTCTATTAGAAATGAGCCGCTTGTGGCAAGTTAAGTTTTAAGCCCCAAGCGGCCTTTTGATGCGCCGATTATATGGGGACATAGCTAGAAAATATCAGAAAAGGCACAGAGTTTTCTGAGGATTCCTCTTTTTTCAGGGAGGGATCATCTCTATTTGGCACTTCTATAGCCGACTCATAAAAAGAGACGGCTGCAAGAGCTGACTTTATCAAAGGATCATCCATTTCTAAATTGCTCGACAAAAACGCTTCCCTTAAAAAAGCTTCGGCCCCCTTTTCATAAAAAGAGAGGAGATCGATCGGCCCTTCATTCAACCCTTGCAGCTCTCCTGTTAAGAGATTTTTTTGCCAACAGACTTTATCAACGGTCTCCAAGCCGAACGCTATGCGATATAAAATTTGCATGCGAAAATACCAGATGGCTTTTAAGCGCTGGTCGCACTCTTTTTCCTCTAAATATTGCTGATAAAGAGCCATCGCCGAGATGAGCACCTGTTGCATGGGTCCCAATCTAGGGTACATCTGCACCGCCTCTTCCCTAAGCCTGACCACTAGCGGATCATCTTTGGTCAATCTTGGCTCTAAAAGAAGGGTCTTTAACCAGGGGCGACTGAGCCCTTGTTGAGAACCTGGTCTCAAAAAAACGCATTCAAACTTTTGCATCAACCCTGATAATTGATAACCTTGTTCAGGCCAGGTGCCAGCGGCGGCATGTAAGTGCAGCTCTAAAAAGGAGCTATTACTTATGATAGAGCATAGGTTGTGCCAAAACCCATTTTCAATCGTCGCAGACCAAGTCCCAAGCGCTTGATAAAACAAGAGGCTATTTTCCATATTATATATAAATAGTTGATGCCAATCTTCTCGCTGGCTAGAGGCTTTTCTGATGAGGCTTTTCAATAGCAGCTTGGCGAGGATTGGCTGAACCTCTTTTATCTCTAGCAGCGTGGCGAGATAGGAAAAAAAGGGGAAGTGGATTCCATTAAAAACGAGCGCTGGAGAAATTTTTTTTCCAGGCTCAACCAAAAGGGGGCCCTGCATCGGCGGCAAGAAATCTAAATCTTGCATGGCACGGTTCAAGCTTTCCATCAAATTTAACCCGTGAGGGCAGAGCAGCTTTAGACAGCTTTGCCAAGGGTGAATGGCTTGAGAGCGCTGAAAACCAGTTCGCTCTGAATCCTTCAAAAAGCTTAAGTGGTCAAATGTCGGGGCCATCGAGAGCCCCCGCCTTTTAATCAAAGCAAAGTAAAGATTCAATAATTGTTCTGGCACAGCCGATAAGGAAACGCTGTCTTTGAGCCCCGCCAGATGAGGGTGAATGATTTTGAGAGACTGCACCTTTTTCCCCTCGACAAAGATGCAGCTAAAGGCCGCAGGGTCTTGACTCTTTTCCAAAAATTCATTGATCGCGCAAAAAATATGGATGGCTTTGGAGTAGACGTTGAGAGCGGTCAAAAGCTTTTGTTCCTCGGCAGATAAAAGAGCGCCTTCCAGGCTGGGTTTAAAATAGCCTGAAGCTCCGCTGTCGAATTTTGGGGAGGCGGGAAAAAAAGAGGGGGGCTGAATAATGGCCACTATTTTTCCAAATGCTCCCCCTCCATTGCTTAAATCGCTATAGGTATTTTGAGCAGGGGGGATATCATGAATGAAGGAATGATGAGGGACAGGGTTTGAATAGCATGAATAGAGCGAATGCATACTTAACAACGATCCTTTTAAAGGCATTAGCTTAAAGATAGAGACCGAAGCTAAGGAGGTCGATCTCTAAAAAAAGTTTTGCCAGGAGAAGATACTCGTTTGTAAATAAAAAAACAGCTGCAAATTAATCGGCCGTTTACTTTCTAGTGCCCGACCACAGATGTTGTTGCGCATGTTAAACGGCGTCAAAGCCTCTAGAATCGACGACTACCTGTCCCCTCATATTGACTTAATATGGGGGG
>JARBTN010000065.1 GCA_029240195.1 Chlamydiales bacterium | reverse complement strand
TGTCACCGTTCCCAAAACCATCTGGGAGGGGGTCTCTTATGCCTCGGGCAAAATCTACCGGCACCTCTTAGCGCCAGTTGGCCAAGCGATTGGAACTGCTTTAAATTTTGCCTTTGTCACCGTTCCCCAAGCCATCTGGCAAGGTATATTGCAGCCCATCTTTGATAGCATTTTAAAGCAAATGTCTGCCATCAGCAGCTCCATTTCATTCACTTTCATTTCCCTCAATCAAGAAGTGAAAGTTTTTGCAGGCGTTATAAAAGAGGGCGCTAATAGTGCCAAGCATGGGCTCATCCACTTTTTTAATCGCAGTGCATATGCAGAGTCTTAAACTTCTTAATTTATAGCGCTTGCATTCAGATTCGTTTGATATTCATTGGGGAAGGGGCTGTTCACCTTCTTTCCCCAACTCCCTCTCCAAAAGCTAATTTGAGGAGCGCGAATCCCTCTTTTCCGGCAGGGCATGGGCAGCGAGCTCAATATCGAGCCGCCTAAAGGCTGCCTTGAGCTTTTCTTTCTCTATAGGAGTCTCCGCTTGATTGATGACGGTGTCCGATAGCGCCTTTAAGCGCATTTGACAGTCGATGATGCAGATCCCTTGATCTAGCGCAGCTTTTAAAGTTTCCCCTAGATCATGGCAGATGAAGGGAATGGCAATTTGGCTTTCGAGAGCATTCCATTGGGCTAATTTATTGAGCAACGTGATGAAGGCCGCGGCCGGCTTTAAGATGTGATTGCCCTCATTATCGAAAAAAGCTTCGATGAGAAAAGGGAAAAACACCGACCAAAAGAGGCCCAAGCGGTCTTTTTCTTTGATGATCTCCGCTAATAGAGGGGCGATGCGCTGAAAGTGCAGCTCAGTGAGGTAGCTGAATAGCTGGGAGGAGCTGGCTTCATCGAAGAGCTTTTTAGTGATCTCAATGAAATAGAGGTTCTTTTCCGGATGTTTGGCGGCCAACACGGCAATCTCTTTGGCCAGCCTTGAGAGGGCCGGTTTTAAAAAGAGCCGCTCTTCCTCTTTGTCAAATAGGAGGTAGAGGTCTTTGAAAAAAGAGAGGACTAGAGGCTCCTCCTCTGGATGCTTTTCTGCCTCCAAGAGATCTTCAGCCAGGGAAGAGGCCACTTGTCCGATGAGATGCAGCAGCGCTCTTTGGTAGAGGGGGATTTTTCTGGCTTGCAATTGCTTGAGAAAATGGCAGAGCATGCGGCAGGCTTGTTGGTACAAACGGTGCGGGGCTTTGGCAGCGCCTCTGCTGGCGGAAAAGGCCCTCTCCTCTAAAACGGCATGGATTCCTCTTTGCAGCGCTTGAAAGAAACGGCTGACATCATTTTCTAACGGTAGCTCTTCGGGAACTAAAAAAGAGAGGAACAGGATATGGTCGAGATGCCTTTCTTCATTCCACCGGTTCTTTTTCAACCGCTCTAGGTAGACGCGAATCAAAGGGTCGAGCACGTTGAGCTTTTCTTCATCGACGCGGTAGCGCAGCAGCAATAAAGATGCAAAAGTATCGGCTACCTCCCTTTCCAAAGAGGGGGAGCTCTTATCGATCACAAAATAGAGCATGGCCTGCAGCGCTTTTGACTCTCCAGGATTTAGGGTGGCGCCTATAGGGAACGCTCGGATCATCTTTTCAATGTAGGGAATGCAGAATTTTGCGCACTCGGGAGGCGCTGTCCCTTGAAAGAAATTGGAAAAGAGGGCCTGCCAGATTTCAGGCGCTACATCATTTTTGCGCTCTTGCAAAGCTTGGTAGAGAGAGTGGACGATGAATTTAAACGAGTCATAGCTTTGAAAAAATTTCAGATAATAAGTGGAGAGGTTTAAAAAAACTTGCCCTTTTGATACCAGATCTTCAGGGCCGTTTGTTTTTAGGAATCCAAGGCCGGTGACGAGAAAGTGATTATAGAGGCGCTTCACTTCGATGAGCATGCCAGGAGAGAGGTCTTTCAAGACATGTTCGACTGCTAGATCTTGAAAGGCTTGCAAGCTAAAAGAGGGGATCACTTCCCGCTCTCGCTCAATCATCGACAAGATGCTTTGCAAAGCGAGCCGCTTCATCGGCTCTGCCCACTCTTTGCGGTGCTTTTGATAATTTGCCAGATAGAGCAGCTGGAGCTTTTTTTGAATCTCTTGCATACAGGGAAGGGTGCTTGTCGCCGAGATGACGGCTTTGGCCAAATTTGGTGAAAGGGAGGGGTGGCCGAGCTTTTCGCAAATCTGCAAAAGATCCCTATGCAACTCTGAGGTCAACTCTGGGGGCAGTTCTTCTGGCCTTTTTCCCTTTACCATCGAAAGGAGGGAAATAAGGGCTTCAGCGCCCTCTCTTTGCCCCTCCAAAAGAGATTGCTTTGTCCAAAGTAGAGCCTGAGAAAAGTCTTCAGGGTCATCTCTTAAAGCCTCTTTCACAACTTGCGCATACAAGCGAAAGCGCTCTTTTTGAGCCCCTTTTAAATGGGGAGCCAGCTCTTTGGCTCGCTGCCAAAAGTGCTTTTGCAGATCTTGGTATACGATGAGACGAGAAGCTGGCTTGAGTTTTTTCAGCAGCAAATGGAGCAGATTAAATAGCTCATGGCCTCTTCCCTTTGCCAAGTCATTTGGCCCTGAGGCCAATGCTTTAAAAAAGGCATCGGAGTTTAGCAAGTTAGTCAGAGCCAATGAGGAGGTATCTAGCTCCAGCGCCTGTCTCCAAAAAGGGTAGAAGGCGGGATCGGCAAATGTCGCCCTCTTATAGAGGAGAAAGTGGGAGATGAACTGCTCTAAGAATGGTTGGCTAGAGCTCTTTTGGCAGAGCAAGAGCAGCTTGCCCCATAGCTGATGGTCTTGTATGGACAAACTCTCGATCTTTTGGACATAGAAACTGATGACGCTTGAGGGCACTTTTTGCAGATGGTCGATGCTTTCTTTTAAAAAAGCCGCTCCTTGTTTGCCAAGCGCGGTCATTAAGGTGGTCGCTTCAGCGAGCTCGCCTCGATTCAATAAAATGACTAGCACAGCCAAAATGCTCTCTTTGACAGCTGGATTGAGGTTGTCAAAAAGGAAGAGATCGAGAGCAGATACCCAGTCGGCAAACCAAACTTGAATGGGGAAGGGGATCAAGCTTTCAGTGACCTTTTGCAAGAGATGGGTATCCGTCTTTTGCAAAAAGGTCAGGGCGCTTGGATCTTTATGAGCCAGTAGGCGCAAAATGATTCCCTCTTTATAGAAGGGGTTATCACTGACCACGCGTTGCAAGAAGGGCTGGGAAATTTTTCCCCCGAGAAAGGAATCGGTCAAGAGCGTCATCAACAGGGGTGATTGCTCATGTTGGCAAAGGGCAAACGCTTGCTCTAAATCGGCCTGGGGAAATTTTGCGATGAATGCGGCGCCCATCTTTTTTAGCAAAGCCAATAAACTTGGCAGCAGCAGCTTTTTTTTCTCTATCGGCAGCTTTTTAAAGAGATAAGACCATTTGGCAATCTGCTCTTCTGCCTCTAAAGAGGGGGCGATCCGCTCAAAGAGCAAAGCGGCCCGCTCTGGGTCTTCCACTCTCAAAGCTTGGTAGAGGAGGCGCCCTAGAATCG
The DNA here is from genome assembly GCA_029240195.1 of Chlamydiales bacterium. Lineage (GTDB taxonomy): Bacteria > Chlamydiota > Chlamydiia > Chlamydiales > JARBTN01 > JARBTN01. Next base: position 9,839 of record JARBTN010000065.1, on the reverse strand, counting down.
GATCGAGCAGCCCCAGATGGATGCTCTCTTGATGGGCGAAGTGGACAAGAGACCGCTGCCCCGTCTTGGCCAAGGCGCACAACCAAAACTTTTCTGCTTGTTGCAGCGTCCTCAACTCTACGGATTCCGCCCCTTTTAGAGCCAGCGCTCCCTTGGGCAAAGAGTAGGTGGTCTCGCACCAGCAGCTGACCCCCTCTAAAAAAAAGGTGCGCCCTTTGCTCGCCTGTAGCGCCCGAGGCACCTTCTTTAGGCGGTCAAAGGTCAGGGGCAAAGCTTTTCCCAAGCTGCATAAGAGACGGCAGAGAGTGTATCCGAGATCGAGGAAGCGGCCCTCAGAGCTCTCCAACAGGTCTTCCGCCAATGCCGAGAGTGCTGCTAGGAATGCTGCTAACTCAATGCTGTTAGACCGTTGGGCATGCTCTCGCAGCAAAGAGCGCTCCACCCATTTTCCTTTTAAAGAAAAAAGAGGGGAGAGCGCTTCGATAGCAGCGGGGCTAGTCTTTGCTTGGCCGCTGAGCGGCAAGAGGAGAAAAGCCCCCTCGCCTATTTGCCATTGTAAGTGCGCTTGCCCTTGATGCCTGCGCAAGGAGAGGGGATTTTCGGCAATGTGATAGGCAATCATCGCCATGACGCTGAGGCCATCGAAAAAAAGGGGTAGCGGCAAGGTTCTGAGCGCCTTTTCTAGCCTTTCGATGAGGGGAGAGCTGGAGGGCGCGGCAAAGCGCTTTTGAATGGCTTCTAACCCCTGACTGCGGATTTGCTCCAATTCCTCTGCACTTAGCGCTATAGAAGAGGAGTCTTGGCTAAAAGCTGATAGGCTTAAGATGAGTTTAGCTAGAGCCAATCCCTTTGTCTTTAGGTGCTTACTTGTCTGCTCGATTCCAAGCGCTATGTTTTGCGCTCGATGGCCGCCGGCCATATCCCTTAAGAAATGGGAAACGAGCTTTTCGGCAATGCCAGCGCGCCAGACGGTCAGCCCCAGGGCCAAGTGGTTGAAGTAAAGGGGCGCTGCCAGTGTGTTGTAGTCTCCTCGCTGCCAGTTGAGCTGATGAGAAAGCAGATCAAAGAGCGCTTGGCTTGGGTCATCGGCCAAAAGGCCCGCTTTTGGATCGGCTTGCAGCTGTAAATCCGGATGTTCCGGGTCAAAGGACAGGCTGAGGCCATGGCGAAAAAAGAGGCTGTCATGAGTGAGCCATTTGACCAATAAAAAATCGAGTTCAAAGATTTGCCCTTCCTTTAAGAAGGTCAGCTTTGTCAAGGTGTATTGCCCAGACCTGGAGTCGTTGAATTGCTTTTTTTTCAGGTGGAAGGGCAGGTGTTTTTTCAATACCGATTCCAGAGCGACGAGAAGCTGATCGAAATAGTCGGCGCTGTCAATTCCCCCTCGAGCGATGAGGACGGCCCGCACATCGAGGTCATTGGGCTTTTTAGGCGTGTAGCGGGCCTCGATACCCATCTCTTGGGCAAAGGAGGCGAAAAATTCCTTTCCCAAGACCCAGGGCACAGTGCTGCCGACGCATTGCCAGGCGATGTCGATGGGGGCCACCTGGCGAATGGCCCTTTTAAATTCTTGAAAGAGCGAGGCTAAGGAGAGGGGAGCGCTCTTTGCCTCTGAAAAGAGCAGCTGAATGGGCTCATGAAGCAGCTGATGCCAGCGCTCAATGCTGCTTAAAGCTATAGAGAGAGATGTCTTTTTTTGAAATAGCCCTTGCGCATCTAAAAGCTTGCTCTCCAAGCTTTTCTTGAAAAGGGCATCATTGGGGTGTTCATCAGGGCTGAAGGCGTCGGAGTTTTCCTCTGAGGCCGCAGGCAAAGTAGGAAGGAGAGCGCTATACGGAGTTAGGGATTTGACTTTTGACAGTGGCTGCATCATATTCCTTAAGCTTTTTCCAAAGGGCATCCCTTTGGCTCTTTATCTAAAACTTTGATGAAAAAAGTAAAAAGAGCGTCAAGATTCGAGGAAATGGATTTTGCCGTCAAGAGCGGAAGTGGCTTTGGCAGCCTTTTCCTGCCCAGAGCACTGAAAAAAGAAAAAAGGCTTTAAGCTATAGTGAAAACACCAAAGATTAAAGCCTTTTTTTGGGTCGAGAAACAGATCGCTGCTCAGTCGAAGAGGTCTTGCTTGACGCGCTGCGCCTGGCTTGAGGTAAATATCTCAGGCGGCTGCCGCTTGGCTTCTTCTTTTAGGCTCATCTCTTGAATTTCTTTGGGCTCTTCTCTCAAATTGGGCTCTTCTTTCAGCAGCAAAGCCTCTGGCTGAGGAAATCCATATTGTTGGAAGGCCGGATTGATGAAGTTGCCGAGACCGGAAATTAAAGAGTGCATCTTTTGATACTGTTCTTCAAATTTTTTCAGCTCGCGGTTGCGGCTTTCGGTCTCTTGCATCTTATCGTAGAGGATGAAGTATTTTTTCTCCCAATCGCGCAGCTTTCCTTCGAGAGTCTTGATGGTCTCGTTGAGCAATTCTTGCAGCTTCAGCTCTTGCTGCTGCTGGCTCTCCATAGCCACTTTGACCTCTTGGGTCTTTCCTTTCTGCCCGTCCAGCGCCTGCTCGAGGGAGTGGATTTGCCCTCTTTGCTCGTCGACTTGTTCGGCCAGGAGGGTCACCTCTTTGACTTTCTTGGCCAAGTGCTGCTGAGCGGCTTTGATCTTCTCATCTTGGTCGTCAACAATGCCTTGCAAGTTGTTTTGCGCCTCTTGCAAATGCATCAATTGCTCTTCTAAATTGAGCTTTTCTGAAGAGACGAGGTTCAGCGCGCCCTCTTTTTCGCTCAGCGTGTCCCTCAAAGTAGCCAGCTCGCTCTCTAGCGCAGATAGTGCCTGCTGCTTTTGCTCGATGTCCTGAGAGCTCTCTTGCAAGAAGTTTTTGAGCTCGATTTGCTGCTCTTCTAGGTCGACAACTGTTTGAGCAAGCACGCTTTTTTCTGCTAAAGCTGTCTGCAGCTCTTCGCCCAGCAACTCTTCTCTTGCCGATTTTTCTTGAATTTCCAGCGCCTTGTTTTCAATATCTTCTTTCATCAAAGCGCTCTCTTCTAAGAGCTGATGGCGCTCCTTCTCCAGCTGATCTTTATCCGCTGCTAAGAGCTCCCGCTCGGCTTCTTTTTGATTGAGCGCTTCTTGCAGCCGGCGCATCGAATCGGTCAGCTCTCGCTTCTCCTCATCTTTTTGCGTGATGCTCGCTTGCATCTCAAAGAGCACTTCTTGCAGTTTATGCGCTTCTTTTTCTGTTCTCTCTAGATTGGCTTGAAGAGCGTTCATCGCTTCTTTTTGCCTTGTAGAAGACTCTTCCAGTTGCTTATAAGAACTTTTAGCTTGATTGATCTCCTGCTGCTTGTCATCGAGCGCTTGTTGCAGCTGATGGGTGCGGGAGATGGCCTGCGATTTTTCTCGCGCAACTTCTAAAAAGCGCGCTTCCAACTCTTTTGCTTCTCTCAAACCGCGGACGAGCGTTTGCTTGGCCAGGTCTAATTCCTGGATCATTTCAAAGACGGCGCCCTCTTTTTCATCGATTTGGCTGCGCAAAACAGATTCTTTTTCGCGAAGCGCTTGCAGCTCGCTCTCCAGCTGCTGGGTATAGGCCTCTCTCTTCTCGATTTCGCCATTTTTTTCTTGCAGGGCAAAGGTCAAGGAGTCGTATTGCGCCTTTAGATTGGCCACCTGGCCGATGAGCGCTCGCTTCTCTCTGGCTTCAAAGTCTTTGAGTTTGGCAATCTCTTCTTTTTCGGCTTCGCTCTTTTTTAAAGCCTCTTCTGTATTTTTCAGCGCCTCTTCTCTTTGATTGAAGTTGCTTTGGAGAGCTTCTTTGCTTTGCAGCTCTTCTTCTAAAAGGACCTTTAGCTGCTCTTTCTCTTCGCTCAAGGAGGTGATGAGCACTTCACTCTCTTTCATCTTATCCAAAACGCTCTTATATTCGTCTTTGAAGTAGAGATGGTTAGAGCGCTCTTGGTGCAGCAGCAAGGAGACGTTGTTCTTCTCTTGGATGGCTTTTTTATAGCTATACTCGAATTGCTTGAGCTCTGTGATGGCCGTCTCTTTCTCTTGGATGAGGTTGACCAGCTTTTCGATATGCTGCTTTTGACTGGAATTTTGTTGCTGCGAAATTTGTAAAAATTCTTTCGCTTCGCTCAAATGCTTTTGCAGGTGGACATTTTCTTCGGCCAGGCTTTCTCGGTCAGCTCTCAGCTCATTTTGCTTGAGCTCGCTGGCGCGAAGGATCATCTGAATTTGATCGTTCGACTGCGCGGCCACTGAAGACTGCCTCTGTAGCTGGTCTTGCAAGCCTTTCAAGTGGCTTTTGAGCTGCTCATTTTCCTGGTGGATGAGCTTATTATTTTCAAAGAGATCGTTTTGGGCATGCTTTGTCAAGTCGAGGTTTTCAAAGACGTCTTTGAGCTCGCGCCGGGTGTTGTTGAGCTCCTCTTGGGAGATGAACAGCTGCTGCTTCAAAGACCCCAGATCCGATTTCAGCGCGTTATTTTCCTCTTGCGCCGAGCGTTCGTGCACTTTTAGATGCATCGATTCTTGCGATAGGCGGTTGAGGTTGCCTTGCGTCTCTTCGAGCTGCTGCTGCGTATTGCGGATCATCTGCGTCAATTCTTTTTGCCGCTGCCTGAGCTGTTGATTTTCCGATTCCAGCCTTTGCACATGCTCTTCGCGAGGCGTTCCCGCTTCCAAAGAGTCTAGGCGCTGCTTGAGCTCTGAAATTTGCTGCTCGGCGCTCCTCAGCGATTGCTTGGAGAGGATATATTGCTCTTCCAGGGCCTTTTTTTCCTGCCTCAGCTGCGTCAGGCTGCCTTCTGCTGCATCTTTAGAGCTCTCTTGAGAGTGCCTTAGCTTTGTCAGCTCCTCGATCGCTTCATCATACTTTTGCTTCAAGGTCAAAGCAATTTTCTTGAGCTTGAAGATTTCAGAGGCATCGCTGCTCTCTTGGCTAGAGGCTAAAGTCCCAATCCGCTCCTCGAGCTCTAAAACCTTTGTATTCTGCTGCTCAATGTAGGAGAGGAGGTTTTGAAAGTTAAAGCGCCCATCTTGCGAGGTCAGCTTATTGTCGGGGTTTAAAATGACGCTGTCAATTTTGTTGAGGAGCTCAAAATCGGTGAGAGCTAAGGCGCTAGAGTTCTCTTGGGGTTGCATCTGCTTTAAGAGCCCGTCTCTTTCCTCAATCAGGCCCTGCAGTTTCTTTTCCAGCTCCTCCGCTTTTTTCTTTTCGATAAAAAGAGACCGCAGTACCTTTTTAATCTCGTCTTCAGTATAAGTTGTCCGGCTCACAACTACGTTTCTCCAATCAAAAATTTCTAAGAATTTTATGCTGTCAATCAGCTATATCAAGCAAGTATCCCTTTGCAAACTCAAATCTTAAAAAGGAAGTCTTTCTAAGCTATAGTGGAGACGCACATTTTTGTAAATGATACGAGTGAGGGAAAAGAAACCACTCTTTCAATTGTAGGCGAAATACTTAAGGTGGGAATGTGCTTTTTAAGAATAAATTTTTTCTCCGAGAAGTGCAACTATTTTTCCTCGATTAAAACACCCTTTATGTTATTTTAATCGACAAAAAAGAAAAAGAGACTTGAAGTCTCTCTTGAGGACTCTCATGGCCCATCTCACCCCCCACAAGATTATTATCAGGATGCCTAACTGGATCGGCGATCTGGTCATGGCCACCCCTCTCCTGAGTGATATCAAGGAACACTTTCCTGACTGTCACCTGACAGCGCTCGTCCAAAGCAATGTCGCCCCGCTCTTAGAAAAAGATCCGCGCTTAGACGCCCTTATCTACCTCGACCGCCCTAAAAATCGCTTTGAAAGGCGCTCGGAAAAAAAACGGGTCATCGAAGAGATCCGGCAGGGCAGCTTTGACTTAGGGATCTTGACCACCAATTCCCTCTCTTCGGCCTGGCTCTTCTTCCGCGGGAAAGTGAAAGAGCGCATCGGCTTCAAAGCCTTCTTGCGCCGCTTCCTCCTCTCTAAAGCACTGCCCTTTCCCTTAAACCGGGAAGAGCAGCACCTTGTCGCCACCTATAAAGAGCTGCTCAGGCCGCTTGGTCTGCCTCTATCTAATACTCTTCCTGCTCTTCATTGTCAACAAGAGCAGATCAATCAAGCTCTGCAGCGCTTGTCTGATTTAAAAGTGTCTAAATCCCAGCCGATCATCGCCATCAACCCAGGGGCAGCCTACGGCAGTGCCAAATGCTGGCTTCCCGAACGCTATAGAACCCTGACAAAAGCTCTTTTAAAAGAGGGGAGGCAGATCATCTATCTCGGCGATCCCAAGGGCGCTTCCCTCGTCGATACCATCTGCCGAGGGTTGCCTGTTGTCAACTTGGCCGGCAAGACGACGCTCGAAGAGCTGACCGCCATCCTTTCCCAAGTCGATGTGCTCGTCACAAACGACAGCGGCCCGATGCATATCGCCAGCGCCCTCGGCATCAAAACCGTTGCCCTCTTTGGCTCCACCAGCGCCATCAAGACCGGCCCCTATCAAAAAGGGCTAGTCATCCATAAACATGTGCCCTGCTCTCCTTGCTACCAAAGAGAGTGCCCCTTAGACTTTGCCTGCATGAAGCAGATCGAAGTGCAAGAGGTCCTTTCAGCCATTCATAAGGCCCTCTCACCCTGATCCACTCTTATCTTGATCCTTAAGGGGGCCCTCGCGCCCTCTGCCAAGGTATAAAAAAATTTTCCCTCTCTAGTGCCCGACCACAAATGTGGTCGGGCACTAGAGAGGGGAGGGAACAGCGCCCTTCCCCTTTTCGTTTTCCTAATTTTTTTTTAAGAAAAGCTTTGCTTTCTTATGGAATTGTTTATACATAGACAAAAAGGAAAAACGAATTTCAGACTGCGCCTTTCCCAAAGGCCTACCGACCCTCTCCTCACGAAAATGCGCATGCTGCTTGACCAGAGCAGAAAGAGAATGCATGGGCCATCATTTGCACCTAAAATTCGGTGATCAATCATCGAATCAAAGAGACCTTTTTTTTGTTGAAAGCTGTGGATTTCGACGAGGCGACGCCTCACTCTCCCTTCGGAGAGCTATCTTCATTTTCCATCAGAAAAGAGGGCTTAAAGGGCGCCTTCGATGCACACTTTCAAACTGTAACGACTTTATTGCCAAGAGGTAAATGAGGATGAACCTAGATTTCCTAAAAGATTTAGGGAAGCAGCTCGCCGATATTTGGCGCGAAATCAAGGTCTACCAAAAGTTCACCGTCGTCTTAGTCGGTGCCTTCTTAACTGGAATGATGATCTTTTTAATCGCCAATGCCAGCTACACGCGCTATACCCCGCTCTATCCAGCAGACCGGTTGAACATTTCCGATGCCGCCGAGATCAAAGCTTATATGGATGGAACGCATGTCCCCTATAAGATTCAAGGGGATACTTTGGTCATGGTGCCAGAAGAGCAAGTGCACAGAATCCGCATGGATTTGGCGGCAATCGGCATTCCCAAAATGAACACTAGCAAAGGCTTTGAGCTGTTTGACCAAAATACTTGGATCAAAGGGGAAAAGGAATTGCAGGTGCTCGAGATGCGCGCCTTAAAGGGGCAGCTCGAAAAGGATATCAGCGGTTATGAAAATGTCAAAAATGCCAGCGTCATTTTAGATATCGCCCCTCCTCGCCTCTTTGGCGGATCCGCCTATCAGACCAAGGCGTCGGTGATCTTGAATCTAATGCCGGGCGCTCGCCTCAATACATCGCAGCTAAGAGCGATCACCTTTCACGTCTCAGGAGCTGTGCGAGGCCTTTCGACCAACATGGTGGCCATCTCCGATACGACAGGTAAGCTTTACCAAGCTTTTGACCCGGAAGGGGATATCGACTCGGTGCGCAACGCCGAAATTGCTGTAGAAGAGCATATTAAAGCTAAAGTCGATGGGCTTTTGGCGATGGTTGTCGGCCTCGATAACTTCTACTCCACGGTGCAAGTGACGATGAGCCGCGAGAAGATGGTGCAAGAGCGCAAGATCTTCAGCGGAAAGGTCAATGGCATCGACCTCGGCGAACCGGTGGCCATGAGCATCTCCGATATGGGCATGCAGCTTAGCCAAAGAGAGCGGGCCGAGATGGGCACGCCAGGTTCCAACCAAGAAGCGGTCGCTGGAGCCATCCCCGGGACGGGCAGCGACATCTCGAACCGCGATGAGAGTAAAAACCAGCAAGTGCGCCAAATGGCCGTGCCGATTGACCATATCAAGGTCCACACGATGCCAGGCCGCATTGATAACTTGTCGATTGCTGTCTTAATCGATAAGACCATCTCTGTCGATGAGCGGGCCGATCTGCCTAGCAGTGAGATGAAAGAGGGCAAGCGCGATGCGCAGCTCCTTAAAAATGAGATTGAGCGGCAGCTGACAAAGATATTAGAAGGGTATCAAGTGAAGATCACCCCGGCTGTCGATTTTGTCGAGTTTGACAGGACGCAGTTTAACAAGAAAATTGCTGATGAATCATGGTCGACATTGATGGAGGGCTTAGTGCAAGCCGGTACCGCTATTTTTGCCCTGGCTGTTGTCTTGGGGATGTTTTGGACCTTCAACCGCTTCTGGAAAAGGCATATCGAGCAGCCTCCATCTTTGGAAGAGGAAGATCACGAAGAGCAATTCGAATTCATGCAAGAGCCCTCTCTTGCTGAAATTGAAGCCATGGTGGAATCGATTAAGACTCGTTTCCAGACCGATCCCACTTTGGTGGTCGACAGCATGAGAGATTGGCTTGCTGAAGAGCGCGAATTCAAAGAGCCTTTGAGCAGTAAAAAATAAGCTTAAGTTAGAGAGCTTTTAGGAGATTTGCTTTATGCCGGACCGAGAATCGGAAGAGATTTCATTTACTAACCCGACAAGTTCACAAAAGCTGGCTTTGCTTTTAATTGCCCTGGGGCAGAAATGGGCCACTGAGATGATGCGTTTGATGAAGCCAGAGGAGGTAAAAAAGGTTTCCTTTTGGATCAATCGCATCAACTATGTGCCGCAGGAAGTGACAGAAAAGATCATCCGCGAATTTTATGACAAGCTAGTCGCCAAGACATCGTTGGCCTCCACAGGCGGACGGGAGTACTTGATGGATATCTTAGTGGGCATGATGGGCGATTCGCGTGCTAAGGAATTGATCGAAGACCTTTCCCACGAGGAAGAAAATGAAGTCTTCCGCATTCTCAAACGGGTAGAGCCACGCAAATTGGCCTCTTACTTTAAGCACGAGCAGCCGCAGACGGTAGCTTTGATGATGGGACACTTAGACCCGCAGCGAGCCGCGGCAATCATCTCCGAGATGCCAAACGATGTGCAGTTTGAAGTGCTGATGCGCATGGCCAAGCTCGAAGAGACCGATCAAGACATTGTCAATGCAATGGAAGAGAGCCTGACGGCCACGCTTGGCTCCGTTGGCGTCGGCAAAAAGTCCAAGAAAGTGGGCGGGGCAAAAGCTGTCGCCGAAGTGCTCAACTTCTTCCGCCGCGAAGGCAGCAAATCGATCATGGACCGCATTTCCGAAACCGACGTCAATCTGGCCGGCGAGATCAAGGACATGATGTTTGTCTTCACCGACATCGTCCTCATCGACGACAAATCGATGCAGTCTGTGCTCAAAGAGATCGAGCAAGCCGATATTGTCTTAGCTCTTAAAGGAGCCAACGACGAGATTCGTGACAAAGTATTCCGCAACATCTCCAAACGCCAAGCGGATACGATCAACGACGAGATTTCCTTCTTGGGCGCTGTCAAATCCTCTTCTGTGCATGCGTCGCAGCAGAAGATTGTCAACATCATCAGGAAACTCGATCAGGAAGGCAAGATCGTAATCCAAGGCAAAGGAAACTCTGATGATGTCATTAAGTAATA
>JARBTN010000064.1 GCA_029240195.1 Chlamydiales bacterium | reverse complement strand
GCAACTCGCCCAGTTAGAAAATACAGTCCAAAGCCTATATCAGAACAAAGATGATGAAAAGGCCTATGATTTGCTAATCAAGAGCGCTTTTAAATACGTCAACTTTAATGTATTTGACTTTGTTTTGAACCATTCCTGGCAAAGATTAGAAACTGCGATCTTCCACAAAGATCTGTTTGAGCTTTTTCCAAAAGTTAATCTTGGTGGCCTCTTAAATTTAGCTCTCAAGTATCAGCGCATTTCGGCCACCAGCGCTCTTATCTCCCAAGACTGCTCAATCCTTCATTTTAAAGACATAGATGGAGACACCCCTCTTCATATGGCCGTTAGAGTTGGCCACCTGCCAATCGTCGAACTTTTGTTGGAAAATGGCGCCCGAGTCGATAGTCAGACAAAAGATGGCTCGACCCCCTTACATATAGCTTGTCAAAAGGGCTTTCTAGAGATTGCTCAAAAACTGCTCGAAACCGACAAAGAGACCATCGCGATTCAAGCTGAGGGAGGGTTTACTCCTCTTCATATGGCCGCTATCTATGGCCAACTGCCCATAGTCAAACTTTTATTAGAAAACGGCGCCCGAGTCAATAGTCAGATAATAGGTGGTTGGACCCCCTTACACATAGCTTGTCAAAAGGGCCTTCTAGAGATTGCTCAAAAACTGATCGAAACCGACAAAGAGACCATCGCGATTCAAGGTGGGCGAGGGTTTACTCCTCTTCACTTGGCGGCCAGCTTTGGCCAACTGCCCATGGTTGAACTTTTGTTAAAAAACGGCGCCCAAATCGATAGCCAGGCAGAAGATGGCTCGACCCCCTTACATATGGCTTGTCAAAAGGGCTTTCTAGAGATTGCTCAAAAACTGATCGAAACCGACAAAGAGACCATCGCAATTCAAGATAGGCAAGGGTTTACTCCTCTTCATATGGCCGCTAGCTTTGGCCAACTGCCCATAGTCAAACTTTTGTTAGGAAACGGCGCCTCTCTTAAAAGCCAAGACCTGCAGAGCTTTACAGCATTAAACGAGGCGTTAAACAAGAACCAGATAGAAACAGCTATTTATTTAATGCCTCTTAGCCGATTCCAATTTGAGTATCAATACGACAACTCCCCTCTCTGGCTCTTACTGCAAAAACAATACTCCAGAGAAACATTTAAGCATTTGCTGATGCCTATTTTAGGGGAAGAACGGATTAATTTTAAAAACAGCCAAGGGAAGCATTGGATCTTAGAAGTTTATCAAGATGAGGAGGTTTCTCCACTAAAAGAGGCCTTGGAAGAAGTCATACAGGAAAAAGGGCTAATCCTATCCCATTTATTGAACCAAAAGGACTTCATTAAACTTTTAAGCCACTTAAAGGCCCCTCTCTCTTTGCCCCTTGCATTTGAGTCTTTCTTTGTAGAAAAAAAGGGGCGCGATCAAATTTTAGACGCCTGCTTGACCAAAAGCTTCGCCGCTTATCAACTCTGCCAAAATTTTCCCAAAGCGGTCAGCGACTATCTAGCCGACCGAAGGCTAGAGGGAAAAGTGCCCCTTACCATTCAAAGGAACGTGCTGCCCTTGTTAGGGCCAACTCAGATTAAAGAGGCGATGTCTTTAATCTCGTCCGGAATCATCCACAAACTATTAGAAAAGAACAGATATTATTTAATAGAGGAGGAGGAGGATTCGCCAATTTCTGCCGCCACCTATCTTGAGCGTCTGCAGCAAAAACTTAAATTCTCTCTGCCGCTCAGTTTTGAAGATGAGATACAAGCGCTGGCACCCACGAATGAAGATATGTTGGTCGATTATCAACATCTCCTAGGAAAGGTGCCCCCTATTCTTTTAGCGGCGGCTTTTATGAACGATTTTAAACCAGCTTTAAAACAAGTTCCTCTCGCCTATTTTAAGTGGCTCAATCCTTTACAGCAGCAGGCTCTCATTCCTCTCTTCAACCAAGAAACTTTCCATGCGCTACTGATGAAATACCCAAATGACAATTTGATCAAGCAAAGCAGTTTAGAGCAAAAACAAGCGTTTCTCGAAATAAATGGCTTAAATGCTATTTTAGACCCTATCCATCGCATCATGGGTAAAGGGGAGCTTGAAAGGTGGATTCAAGAGGAGCTCAGTCAATTAGAGATTCAAGACGCCATTCAAAAAGGGCAAAAGATCGTCAACATTTTATCGCACCCTTTGACAATGGCCAAGCAAATGTTAGAGCAGCAGATCAAGCAAATTTTAGATTTAGGGAGTAGAGAAGTAAGCCAGGAGCTAGAAGTGCTGGCAGCGCAAAAAAATGAGGCGGTGGCCAGTGAGCTTGAGGCATTTGAGGCTTTGCTCAAAGATTTAAAGGAAAGACTGGCCAAATTGCAGAGGCAGATGCCGGAAGTCAAAGTTCCGGAAGCATACCGTTGCCCGATCTCACAAGAAATCATGGTGGAGCCCTATCAATACACTCTATCTAACGGCCACTCCTATACCCTCGATCAGGCAACCATCGATCAGTTGAGAGAGGGCAAAGCTTCGTTCACCTGCCCCTTTAGCCGGGAGACGATCACCTCTTTTAGGCCGAGGCTCGATTTAAAAGAGCAGATCGCTCAATTTCTCGGCCATTAGAAGGGGGCCTCTTAAGCAAAGGTGCCAAGGAAAATTTCCCAGCGCCTTTTTTTAACGCGTCCAGGGAGTCAAGATCTCATAACCGTCCTCTGTGATGAGGAGGGTGCGCTCCCATTGAGCTGAAGGGAGGAGATCGATGGTGCGCGCAGGTCCACCGGTCTTTTTTATCGATGACCGCTTCTGGCTGCCCCAGATTGATCATCGGCTCAATGGTGAAGGTCATGCCAGGCTTAAAAATTGAATAGAAGCTGCTTGTGAGTGTTTCAGCACTTTTGGCTTAAAGGAGTTTTTTCAGAAATGAGGCTTATCCAACTAATTGCAATGCCGTTTGCCTTGCCTGAGCAATAGAATCCATCACATTTAAATTCGCTTGAATCACAATCTGCTCTTTTGTCATTTCGCAAACTTCTTTAGCTGTATCAATATCGCTAATCAAGCTATCAGCCTGGGCAAAATTGCTAACCTGGCGGTCATTGACACTTTGAGCTGCGCTAAAGCGCTTGACTTGCGCCCCTAAGCCAGCTCTTTGGCTTGCCACGGTGTCGATTGCTCTAGCAATGCCACTCAGGGCTTTACCGGCATCTTCTTGATTTGCTAAACTAAGCGCTCCGATATTCAAAATTCCTAATCGGACATCAGCCGCTTTAAAATTGAGAGTCATCCCCGCCTCGGTTCCCACTTGAGAAGAGCGAAGGGCGGCTGGATTTGGAGATGAGGGATTGAGGTTGAACCCCTGCCCAAAAAAGGCCGATCCCTGAGCTAAACGTTCTACAACAATTTGCTCATTTAAAAGGGTGGGGGTCGCCCCCATATCGATCGTCGCTTTTTTCAGGGCATTAGGCGAGCCTGTATAGTTGCTATCGCTCCAATAAAGATTGTTATTTGCATCAAAGCCAATAGCCCCAATCGAGTTTGCATGGGAGCCGACAATGCGCGACGCTTTTTGCCCCGAGTGCGCATTAATGACCGAAAGTTTTCCATTGCTCTCTTCATAAGCAATGTACTGCCCGTCGGGGCTGACGGCATAGGCATCAAATTTTTGTAGGCTGTAGCTTGACCCACTGAGATCTGAGAGAAGAACTGTCAGGTCTTGAGGATTATAAATACTTTGTTTGACATAGGCAAGAGGATTGGAAGCGAGGTTATTGCTTCTCGTAAAGAAGTAAGCGTAGTCGTCGTTGACTGTAAATCTAGCAAACCCTGAAGTTAGGCGAACACTGCCATTTCCGCTCCACTGATTAGCCGCAGAAGCGCCTCCCCCATCTAATGTCATGTGATCCGGGTCAATCAGCTGTAGCTTTCTCAGTGAGCCAAAGATACCGCCACTTGAAACAATCGACCCCCACAGGCGGTTTTTATCATCGACGATGAAATGGGCGTGGTTGCTGGCATTTAAAGAATCGCCTGAGAAGGATAGGTTTGGGCCGACTGTGATTCGATCCGAGGCAATTTCTAATTTCAAAAGGGTATTTTGCGATGTGATTGGCGGTGAAACGTTATTTTGCCACGCATAATAAATTAAATCTTGGCCATCGGGAGTTAGGCTAAAGGATCGACTAAGAGCATGGGGAACGCCATGGCTATCGGGCCTTGTAAAATTAACGGGAAGCGCTTTAATAAAAGAGCCATCTTCGTCACAAAAGTTAATTGTCTGTTTAGCCCCGTCATAGTAGGCGATGGCCGTTTGACTCATGAGTTTTTGACCATTATATTTTCCATGCTCTGCAATGCGATGAATTTCTTGTTTTAGCTGCTGAAATTCAACATTTAAATGATCTCTATCCGCTTGGTTTTTCGAGCCATCCGATGCCGCCGTCGCCAGCTCACCCATTCGTTGCAAAATCTCGTTCACTTCACCTAAATAGCGGTCTGCTGTCTGTAAAAAGTTAATCCCATTTTGCATGACGCGCGAGGCTTCTGAGCCTTTGCGAATTTGATTTTTAAAGCGTTCACTGATGCCGATGTCAGCGCCAGACATCTCTCTTCTACCGTTTGATATGAATTGCATCGTCTTTTGCAATTTGCTGTTATGTCGGCTATAATTGAGAGCAAATATTTTAGAAAGTCCGTTGCTTACAATCTGCATGGGGGATCTCCTTAATAGTCCCCTAAAGGGGCATCGATCAGTCAACTCACCTGAATATCGTCATTGATGACAAAAACTTGAGCGAGCATCGGCGCGTTTTATAAGGAAACGGGGAAAGAAGGGGCGGCCTTGCTAACTTTGAAAGATGAAATCTACCTACAAGGGCAGCTAGCAACCCCACTGCACGAAAATCACACGCCGAAGTTGGGGCCCCTTAGGGGCGATTGGTCGCCCAAGCTAAGCTATGAGTTTCGCTTTGCTAAAGCAATTGAAGGCAAAGTCTTTAGACTTTGGCAAAATGCATTCTGTTGCAGATTGCCTGAAAGTTTAAGTTTGAAAAGGCAATAGGTGGCAAGTTGGGTTTTAACGCGTCCAGGGAGTCAAGATCTCATAGCCGTCTTCTGTGATGAGGAGGGTGTGCTCCCATTGAGCTGAAGGGAGGAGATCGATGGTGCGCGCTGTCCAGCGGTCTTTTTTATCGATGACCGCTTCTGGCTGCCCCAGATTGATCATCGGCTCAATGGTGAAGGTCATGCCGGGGGCGAGAGGAATAGCCATTCGGTTGACAGCATGGGAGATTTGCGGCGCCTCATGGAATTTTTTGCCGACGCCGTGGGCGACGAATTGATAGACCACAGAGCAGCCCTTCGCTGTCGCATAGCTTTCAATCTCATTGCCAATTTGATAAATCGGCACGCCCGGTTTTAAAGTGGCGATAGAGCGCATCAGGCATTCATAGGCGACATCAGAGACCAGCTTTTTCTCTGGAGATATTGAACCGATGTGCACCATCTTTGAGCAATCTCCATAGTAACCATCTAAGATTGCGGTGACGTCGATATTCAAGATATCGCCATCTTGCAAAGGGCGATCGTCGGGAATGCCGTGGCAGATGACTTCATTGAGTGAGGTGCAGATGCTTTTGGGAAAAGGAGGATAGCCATATTTTAGGCACGCGGGAATGGCCCCAGCTTTCAAATGCAATTCGTGGGCATAGGCATTCAGCTCATTGGTTGTCACACCGGCTTTGGCCATCCGGCAGGTCTGATCTAAAATCTCTGCTGCCAAGTGACCGGCCTGGCGGATTTTAGCGATCTCGGCATCGGTCTTTAACATGATTTGGTATTTTCTTTGGTATTCTTCAAAGAGACTTTTGGGGGTGGCACTCACATGGGGAAAGTGGCACTTCTTCCATTTTTTTCCGCTGCCGCAAAAGCAATCGTCATTGCGTCCGATCATATTCCTCCGCTTATTTTTAAATCGACTCATTATAAACAAGAAAAGGAATTGCTCTCAAGAGAGGATCGGATAATTGAGTAAAAGGGCTCTAAAATAATTGCTTTTTTGACATACACTGAAATAAGGGCTTTCTAAAAAATCGCCGATTTGTTATCTGATTTGCCCCAAAGAGAGAAAGTCTACAGCGCTAAGAACGCTGACCTTAAACCATTTAAAATTTTAACTTGCCATGTTCAATCAAAAGGCTTTTGATTTATGATCACGATGGACACTATCGACAAGCTGATGACTCAGCTGACGAAGGGAGAAAGAAAAGGTGCCGTGCCAAATGAGCTGTCTCGAAAATTGCAGACTCTTGTTGGAGAGAGAGTTCCCCAAAGGCTCTTGCAACCGACAGCGCAATCTCTTCTCGAGACAGTCGCTTACCTCAAAAGCTCAGAAAGGCTGCTGCAGCCCTCCTTTTGGCGCAAAAAACTGGCCGAGATCGGCTTTTCTCCGCGCTTGAACAATCAGGGCATTCGGCAGGTGGCGGTCGGCATCCTCGCAAAGTATAGCGACTGCGAATTTTACGGCATTAAAGAGGTGCGCCATGAAATCTGGCCAAGACTGCTCGAACAATCTTTCTTTGCAGGCCATCAAAAAAGAGACGACGAACGGCTTTTAAAGCGGCTCGATAAAGTCGGTTATGCCGTCGAACAACTTTATTTAAAAAACATCGAGCTAGATGGGCCGCTCTCAGAGGAGATGCTTAAAAGCTGCCCTCATTTAAAGTCCTTAAAGATTCGAGGGACAACGAACCATAGATCTCATCCGACGCTATCCTTCCTCTCCCACACCCCTCAATTGGAAAAGCTCTATTTACATGGAATCAGCGGCATCCATTCTCTTTCATTGTCTAACTTATCAAAGATTCGGAAGCTCTCGCTACTTAAAAGCGATATTGAAAGCTTAGAGGCCAAAAATGAACTTGTCGCTTTGAAATCTTTAAACATCTCCTATTGCACGTCTTTAAAGACGATGGCCAATTTAAAGGCGCCCAATCTAGAGATCTTGACGGCAATCAGCTCTTGCCTCTATTCGCTAGAGGGAACATTCACCGCCCTTAGGCGCGTCGACATCTCCCAATGCCAGCACTTGGTAAAATATCAGCTAGAATGCCCTAAAGACACACTATTCATAGTCGGCGACCGTTTTTTTCAATCGATGAAGCGGTGCGCCCAGTTTATGGAGCAGCATTCCTTGCGGCATAGGGAATTGGCGCCAAACCAGTTCGCTCAAACGCCAAGCTTCCAAACTAGCCCCATCGCCATCGCTGTGAATCGGAGGAAAATCCGAGCCAGACCTCTCTCTGACTTCAAGCATTTCTCTGACCCAGGGAAGTCACCCAAAGTATCCGCTTAAAAAAAAGCCCTGCCAAGCATCGGCTGCTTGACAGGGCTTTGATGCCCTTCAAAAAAAGGCCTTAAAAGAAGGTTAACAGAAGGCGGCCTCTTTATAGGATATGCGAGATAAAGGAGCGCGGCTGTCGCTTTTTTTCGCCTGTTGTCGGCTCTCTTCAAAGAGAGCGGCGATGAGCTCTTGCAACGACTCATTTTCATTTTGTACGAAAGACAACTCTTGTTCGAGCTCTTGCCGGAGGCGGATGCTATCCTTTTCAAAGGCGCTGGCAATGCGGTGAAAGGCCTCTTCTTCTTGCATCTCTCTTTTCAAAGCTTCTGCCTGCTCAGTGGCCTGAAAGAGCGCCTTTCGCGCTTCATCGAGAGAGAGGCGCTTTTCCTCAAATTGCTCTTTAAGCTGTCGATAGAGCCCTTGCATCCGCCGAAGCTCCCCACTTGACTCCCCCTCCCCGTTTAGCTTCAAGCGCACTTGGGAGATCACCTCTTGAGGCTCTGCCGGAGGGGTCTGCTCGACTGGCAGAGCCTGCTTCATCAGCTGCAGCTCAGCGGCTTTTTCTTCTAAAGCTTGCTCTATCTTTGAGCGAGCGCGCTCGCTTTGAGCCAAAAGGTCTTGCCAAATGAAAGAGGCAGCCTGCTGGTCTTCGAGATGGGCTTGCAGCGCAGAAAGGCTTTGGCGCGCCTCTTGCAGCTGCTGCGCTAAATCTTGAGCTTGCCAGGTTTTCTCTTTTAAAGACTCTGCAGAGTGCTTTTCCAGCTCAACTTGAGCTAAAGCATTTGCTAACGACTCTTCTATAGAGCGCTTTGACACCTGCTCATGAGACAGCTCCGCCTGCATCTTTATCAGGAGGCTCTCTTGATCTAAAAAGCGCTTGCGGATCGAGCGATAAAGGTGATCTTTTTCCTCAAGCTGGGACTGCCAAAATAATTCTTGCCCTAAGAAATACGACACTTTCTCTTGAGACTTTTCGGCATCGGCCTGCCAAAAGGCAGCCTTTTCTTCTAAGGCTTGAAAAGAGAGCAATTGGTGCTCTAAAGACTGCTCTAAAAGCGCTGCGCGCTCTTTTTGAGCGCCATATTTTTTCCTTAAGAAGGCATTGGCCTGCCGTCCATGAAGCGCCTCTTGCCTCACCTTTGCAAAATCTGCTAGGTTCTGGCCCTTTAGACGTTCAATCCGACTGACGACTCCTTGCCACGAGAAGAGGGCCACTCCCCCGCCAATACTAAAGAGCGCTAAAAAAAAGGGCGCAAAACCTTTAGATTGCACTGCAAACAAGAGGAAAAAGAAAATAAAGCCAAGGAGGGCTGGCCTTTGTCGACCGATGGCATAAGAAAGACTGCTTAAGAGGCAAAAGCCCCCCAAAATCCTTCCTTCAATCCCAAGCAAGGAGAGGGCCATGAGCGGTATGAGCAAGGAAAGGGCGCTGAGCACCCCAAAAAGAAAAATTTGTAGGGTCACATCTAGCTGAAGAAACGAATGGGCTTTCATCTTGAAATCGAAACCTTTTTTATAAAGCGCACTGAAAAAAAAGGCATGATAAGATGAGCTAATGGGCGATGTCAATCAGAAAGGGTTGAAAACCCATTCTGCCTCAAGGAAATCCTTGAATCTTGCTCTCCAAAAGCGCTTCTTCTTCGTCTAATGAACCAAAAGCTTCCTCATCGATTCTAGATTGGGCGGTATCTACAAGATAAGAGGCCAAGACAGGGTCGCCTTCATAAGCCATCTCCACATCCATTTCATCTTCTTTTGGGTGCCCGCAAGCGATCAGCACGTAACAAGCGTATTGACTGCCAAGCAGCTTCTTTAATTGCAGACGAACATCGGCATGCATCCAATTCCCTCAAAATTTACGATTAAACATGAGGGCAAAGGCCGATCATGCGTCAAATTGGGTTTTAAGGCAAAACGGCCCTTTCTCTTGTCTATTGAGCGTACATTAACTTATCAGCTCTTTTTAAGACAAAAAATAAGTGTGGCGATGGGAAAAATTTTCTTTTCCTGCAAGAAAAAAGTCAAAAAACTGTTAACAAATTTCTTTATTTTAAACGGCCCGGCAGTTAAGGTGCAGTCTATGCTCAATACACCCTGTCAAAAGATCATTGTAGACCCAGAAAGATGATTTTATTTAGACCGATCAAAGAAAGTGATTACGCTGTTTTTTTAGAGATGGTAGCTGTCGCTAACCGAGAAGGAACCCATCTGCCCGATGATGCAGATTTGCTCAAGAGCAAATTCCATCACGCTCTGGCCTCTTTTCAAGGCGGGCTCCGCAAAGGGGGCGAATTTTATCTCTTCTTCCTCGAAGACACTGCCAGCAAAAAAGTGATCGGCATGAGCGCCCTCACCGGCCAGAGCGGGCATGTCAACCCGATCAGCACCTATCACATCAGAGAGATCCATTTTGCCAAAGAGCACCACTCTTTAAAGGAACAAAAGATTTTGCACCGGCAAAGGCTCATACAGGGACCGGCCGAGCTGAGCTTCCTCTTCCTTTTGCCAGAGGAGAGGAAAAGCGGCTACGGGCGCCTCCTTTCGCTAGGAAGGCTCCTATTCATCGCCGCCTTTCAAAGCGCCTTTCCGGCAACGCTGATGACCGCCTTGAACGGCTGCTCGCTGAAGAATGGCACTAGCCCCTTTTGGGAAAATTTTGGCCGATTGTTCTTTGATATCGATTCCAAAGGCATTTGGCAGATGATGAGAAATGAAAAGGAAATTGAGCCTTTTTTGCCCTCCTATCCGGTCTATCTCTCCTTGCTCCCCAAAGAAGCGCAAAGCTCCATTGGCAAAGCCCATCCAAACGTCAAGCCCGCCCTCAAACTGCTGTTACAAGAGGGCTTTCAGCTCACCCACGACATCCACGTCATCGATGGCGGCCCCTATATCGAAAGCAAGGTACAAAATATCCGCAGCATTAAAGAGAGCAAACGCGCCTCTTTTGCCGGCTGCCGCGATATCCAGCCCCAAGAGCTGATGCTCATTGCCAACACGCGCAAAGAAGGCTTTCGCTGCATTGCTGCGCCCCTCGAAAAGAGCCGCCAGAGCGTCTACCTCTCCAAAGAGGTCAAAGCTGGGCTGCAGCTAAAGACGGGCGATGAAGTGATCTACACGCCGATGAGCATCTTCAACGCCAAAGAATGATTGTTCCCTTTTATCTTGCTTTTTAGCTGGCAGCAGATAAGTCAGGCCCAAGCTGACGGTACTCGTGCAGCGTTCTCTCCATCTCGTCCAAAGAGATCTGTAATTTAAAAAGCACAGCGTTCTTTGTTTCTTGTCCATGATAGGAAAGCGCTCTCAAGATTTGAACCCATCGATCAGGTGATGCTTTCAAAGAAGCGATTTCTTCCTCTTGGATGGCATTTAAAAATTTAGGTAGATGGCTCGTATACCTATAGTCTAAATTTATGGCTCTCATGAAGCTTTGGCCTTTTAGGGGGCTTGCCCCATTTTCAAGCAAAAGATCGATAATTTCAAGATGATAAGAAGGAGAACAGTCACCTTGAATTACCACATCTAATAGCGAGTCCCTCGTTGAATAATCTATGTTCAATTCTGAAGCTAGAGCAAGCAAATCCGGCGAGATTTCACTTGGAGAGGATAATTTATTCAAGTCCCCTTTTTGCTCAATGACCTTCTTGATACAGTCCATATCAAAGGCAATTTTCCTCATTAGAGAATGAGAGGGAGCTTCTAAACGGCAGAATTCTTCAATATTTCGCCTTTTCACTTCTCTTGAAGTGCAATGACGGTCGATTGAAAGGGAGAAGAGCAGACTAATGGCTAAAACAGCGCTTCCCATATGAAGAGGTACAGCAATGAAGGGTGCAACGAAAAGCAGCGCCGCTGTTGAGGCAGCGCATAAAGCGATCGCCGGTATCGCGACGGCATAGATCCTCATTTTTAAAAGAGCGAAATCCGCTTCCCAGGCATCGCCCTCTTTTTTAATGGCTGGAGTGAGAACAGGAATCCCCTTTAAAATAAAACGAGCTGCATTTTGAATCGAATTCACAACAAATCACCTAAAAATAAACTAAATAAAGCATTAAGAAAATAAAAATTAAAACACAAAACTAGCTTTATAGCAAATGAATTTAAAAAAAGGATTGCCCTACAAAATAAAGCTTAGAAACCAACTTGCCAAAGGGATTTTCAAAGTGAAGGAATGATTGCCTGTTGCCGAGAAAAAATGAGCATGCCATAATTTCTTCTATACTTTAGGAGAATGCAATGCCCTCTCTCTTCTTTGGATTCAGCATTCAAATGCCTCCGGAAACGGACTTATCAGAGTGGCCCAAGGCGCGCCTTTTAAACCTAGAAGAGCGCCATCTGACCCTGGCCTTTCTTGGCCAAGTTGACGCAAGAAAGCTCTTAGAGCAAATCGACCAAATCCCCCCTCCTCCCTTTAAAATTGGCATGGGAGGCCTCTTCAACTGCTTCTTGCCCCTACCCCCCAAAAGACCGCGCGCTCTGACCTGGGAAGTGGCGCCCTTTGCAAAAGAAGCCCTTTTTCTTTTCCAAAGCAACCTCCAAGATCACCTCAAAGGGATGGGCTATAAAATGGACGATCACCCCTTTTTGCCCCATGTCACCCTGGCCAGAACCCCTGCCGACTTAGCCGCCTGGCAAAGGCAATTTAGACCAACCCCCCTCTTTTTAAAAGGCTTTCACCTCTACCAAAGCTTAGGGGATTTAAGATACACCCCTCTTTGGACAGCACCTCTATTGCCCCCTTTTGATGTGATCGACCACACGGCCGATGAGGCCTTTCTCATTCGGGGAGAAAATCTAACTGAGCTCTATCAAAATGCTCACCTGGCAATCGCGTTTTCCTACCCACCTTTTGCCAAATATATCAAAACCCCCTCTTTAACCCATCTCGACGACGTAATCCGCACGCTCAATGCCTCCTTAAGCGAGCTCGATCGAGAAGAGGGATCCCCCTTTAAAGCTGTCAGCTACCATGGCTCAATAGCCACTCATTCCACTCTAACTTGGGAGATGATCATCGATGTTTAAGCAAATTGCACCGAGCAGCTGGCTCATTCCCAAAGAGGGGGGCATGAACGTGCCGGGCCTCGTCATCGCCACCGATGCCCTCTTAACGGATGAGTCAGCCAAACCTTTAGAACAAGTTAAAAACGTAGCTTGCCTGCCCGGCATCGTCGGCTACAGCATTGCTATGCCCGACATGCACTGGGGATATGGGTTTCCCATCGGCGGCGTGGCGGCCTTTGATGCCGAAAATGGCATCATCAGCCCCGGCGGCGTCGGCTATGACATCAACTGCGGCGTGCGCCTGGCTACTCTTCCCCTCTCCTTTGATGCGCTCAATGAAAAGAGCCGAGAAAAGCTCATCAATACCATCTTTCGTAAAGTACCCTCTGGGATTGGTAAAGGGCATGGACATCGCCAGGCGCTTTCAGAGGCCGATTATCAGCAGCTGCTCATCAAAGGAGCGGCGTGGGCCATCGAGCAGGGCTTTGGCTATCCAGAAGATCTAGAGCATATGGAAAGCCATGGCGTCATCCAGGGCGCCTCTCCAGAGCAGGTTTCCCCATTAGCCAAAGGCCGCGGCAAAGAGCAGCTCGGCACCATCGGCTCGGGCAACCATTTTGTGGAAATTGGCCGCATTGAAGAGATCATGGACGAGGAGACGGCCAAGAAATGGCACCTTTTTCCCGGACAGCTCTATGTGCTCATCCACTCGGGGTCGCGCGGGCTTGGCCATCAGGTGTGCCAAGACACTTTAGATGCATTTATGCAAAAAGGATTTGCCGACGGGCTTGTGGACCGCCAGCTGGCCGCCGCCCCCATCCATAGCGAAGCAGGGAAAAAATACTTTCAAGCCATGGCCGCTGCGGCAAATTTTGCCTTTAACAACCGCCAGCTCATCTTGCATGCCGTTCGAGAAGCTGTTCGAGACGTGCTCGGCATCGACCCGAAAGAGGTTCGCCTCCTCTACGATGTCTGCCATAATATCGCCAAGTTTGAAGAGTATGAAGTGGATGGCAAGAAGAGAAAGCTTTGCGTCCACCGCAAAGGGGCCACCCGCGCCTTTGGCCCCAAACATCCAGAGCTGGCAGCGGCCTTTCAAGAGACGGGGCAGCCGGTCTTAGTCCCAGGCGACATGGGACGGGCTAGCTATATCTTGAGGGGGCTTGGCAACCCCTTAAGCTTTTGCAGCTGCTGCCACGGCGCCGGCCGCGAGAGAAGTCGCACCCAATCGCTCAAGAAATGGGCCGGCCAAGACCCGATTGCCTTCATGAAACGGCAGCAGGTCACTGTCAAAGCACAGTCGCCTCGCACCATTGCCGAGGAGATGCCCGACGCCTATAAGGATGTCAACTTAGTCGTACAAGCCGTAGAATCGGCAAAGCTTGCCCATATCGTGGCCAAACTGACGCCCCGCCTCGTCGTCAAAGGGTAATTTTCACTGGGAAGAGGGCTTCGCCCTCTCCTTAAGCCCCTCCTCTAGCCAAACAGTGACGCCCTTTGGAATCTGCATTCTCTAAATGGGCCTTAACTCCATCTGATGACTTACATCTTGCCCTCCAATTGGCAAGCTAAAGCTTCTCAATTTCTATCCCTCCCAAGCAATTTCACCCATTCAAAATCCAATTCAATACAATCACGCCTTTGAAAATCAATTAATAACAGGCGCTTTTATTAGTTAATAATTCAATAATAGGCCTTTATTTTATAATTTATTTTAAATAAATAAAATCATAACCAACTAAGTTTAAATAATTTTTGATGATCTAGATTAACTATTTATTAAACAAATCTAAACTAAGATCGATAATATAAATATAATAAAAAATGAAACTACAGTTAATAATAAAAACAAATAAAGCGTGTAGAAACACGGAGGTTTATTATGATCATTCAATCAAACAAAGTGGCAGGAGCCGCATACACTGACTTTAGCAAAAGCGTTCGCGCTGTCGCCGCCTCAGCAAAGAGACTGGCTAGCGGATCTAAATATGGAGATCCTTCTGACGGCGCCGGCCAATTGGGAGCCGCCGACTTGCTAAGACGCCGCATTGAAGGCACAAACGCCATTCTAGGTGGCATGCAAAATGCCTTGGGTTACAGCGCCACACAAGATCAGATTCTGTCCAATGTCAGCGATATGATCGCTCGGATGGCCGAACTTTCGGCAAGCGCTGTCGACCCTACAAAAGCGACAGCCGACCGCCTCTCTTTAGATGCGGAATTTAAATCGCTCAGCAATGAAGTGAGCTTAGTGGCGACAAACTCCAAGTACAATGGTCAAAACCTGTTCGGAACGGCGTTGACGATCCGCGTCGGGGTTGAATCGGCTGATACAGTCTCTTTTAGCGCCGTGTCCCTTGCCGCTCTGACCTTTGGCTCGATGAGTTTGACCACGACAACCGTCGCCAGCACCGCTTTGAGCACGCTAAAATCGAGAGCTGCATCTTTAGCCTGCTTGAGAAACAAAGCGCGCTCACACTACGGCCGGATTGAGCGAACCATCGATGTGGTGCACACGTATGTCAATGGACTTGAAGAAGCTGAAGGCGCCATCCGCGATGTCGATATCGCTCAAGAGACAGGCAATTTCATGAAGCAACAAATGCTCATGAATGCCGGCATGTCAGTGATCGCTCAGTCGAATAACTTGATCATGAATAACATGCGCTTCTTCCAATTCTAATCTCCAAAGGCGGCGAGGAAAAAGGTTTTTTCTCGCCGCCTTTTCTATTTAATCGAGCTCTAAATTAAAAAAATACACATCTATTTACTTCTCTATAAGCAACTTAAGAAAAATCGTCTCCCCCTCCTGGCTCCAGCTTTTTGGCCGGCAGCCGATCATTTTAAACATAAGACAGCAGTTAGGTTCGACATAAGGATGTGAAGAACCTTAAGGCCTTTGAAAGCGTTTCAAAGAGCCACTGCGCTTATAAAAACGATCTATAGCGAACATGGAGGTTAGCATATGATCATCCAAAATAATAAAATTTCTGGCGCTGCATACGTTCCTTACTTAAAAAGCTTGAACAATCTCTCCGATTCCGCTGCGAGATTGGCAAGTGGCCATAAGAGTGCCTCCCCATCTGATGGGACTGGTGAGCTGGGAGTGGCTGATCAGATGAGA
Organism: Chlamydiales bacterium; assembly: GCA_029240195.1. GTDB lineage: Bacteria > Chlamydiota > Chlamydiia > Chlamydiales > JARBTN01 > JARBTN01. The sequence continues at coordinate 2,937 of JARBTN010000064.1, read as the reverse complement.
CGCCGCATCCAAGGGACACAAGCAATCGTAGCCACAATGGAAAATGCGCTTGGCTACAGCGCCACACAAGATCAGGTCCTTTCAAATGTCAGCGACATGATTGCCCGGATGGCTGAGCTATCGGCAAGCGCTGTCGACACCACGAAAGTGACAGCTGACCGCGTTTCGCTCGACGCCGAGTTTAAATCGCTCAGCAATGAAGTGACTTTGCTGGCAACGAACTCTAAGTATAACGGCCAAAACCTGTTCGGAACGGCTTTGACCATCCGCATCGGTATCGAGTCGACAGATACAGCCTCCTTTAGCGCTATCTCGCTTGGGGCTCTTACATTCGGCTCAATGAGCTTGATTAACGCCACTGTCGCCAGCGCCGCTTTGAGCACGCTGAAGACACGGGCCGCGTCCTTAGCTTCCTTGAGAAATAAAGCCCGGTCGCACTACGGCCGTATTGAAAGAACAATGGACGTGACCCAAGTTTACTTAAATGGTCTATCCGATGCCGAAAGCGCCATCCGCGATGTGGATGTGGCTCAAGAGACAAGCAATTTCATGAAGCAACAGATGCTCATGAATGCCGGTCAGTCTGTGATCGCCCAAGCAAATGGACTTGTCCAGTCTGCCCAGCGTTTCTTCCAATTCTAAAATTTAAGTGGGTACAAGCCCTCCGGATTCTTTCCGGGGGGCTTTTTTCTTTGACTCTTTTCTTATCTTTGAACAAAAGACCCTCAAACAGTTAGAATAGTTTTCGTTTAAAACAAGCGATACGCGTAAGGCTTTTCATGAAACATTCTCTCATCTATTATGGCAATCCTCTCTTGAGGCAAAAAGCCTCCCCCATCCTGTCCTTTGACCAAGATTTGCGCCTGCTGGCGGAAAATTTGATCGACGTCATGTTTGAGGCAAAAGGAGTGGGCCTTGCCGCGCCCCAAGTCGGCGTCTTGCAGCGCCTCTTTATTGCCGTCGCCCTTCCTGAAGGGGAAGAAGATGTGAAGAAAGGGGAACCTAAAGTTTACATCAATCCAGAGCTGTCCAATCCTGGCTTTGAAACGAATTTCTTAGAGGAGGGGTGCCTCTCGATCCCCAAGCTTTACTTAGAAGTGGAAAGGCCATCTCGCATCACCATCAAAGCTTACGACCTCGACGGCAATCCTTTTGTCGAAGAGCTAACAGACTTTGCAGCCAGATGCATCATGCATGAAAATGATCATTTGAATGGCGTTCTTTTTATCGATCGCGTCATTCCAAAAGAGAGAAAAAAGGCGGAAAAGTTTTTAAGAGACATTAAGAAGCGGTACCAATAACGCTTGAAAAGAGAGCTCCCTCCTCGGGCGCCAGGCTTTTTTGCTCAAAGCCTGACTTGGAAAAGCCAAGCCGCCGAGGAGGAGAGTTCTTTGAAAATTACTCCGCCTTTTCTTGCATCGGCTTTGTATTCAGCTGGTCTAAATTTTGACCGGAGCGGCCAATGGCTGAAGTCCAGAATGAGAGAAGCACGCAAAAGATAAAAAACAGGGCCACAAGCCACCCGGTAAATTTCTTGAGCACTTCTGCTGTCGAGACGCCAAAAAGGGAATCGTGCGATTCGCCCCCAAAAGAGCCGCCAAGTCCCGATGTCTTGCTCTCTTGCATCATAATGACCAAGCAAAGCAGCATGCAAAGCAAGATAAAGACGAAAAATGCGGTGTAGTAAAAAAACATAAAATAGCCATCTGTTTTTCTTGAAAATACAGCAGATACAATAGCACAAAAGCTATTTTTCTCTCCCCTCTTTTAATTGAAAGCCTGCAAAATCTTTAAAAAAGAATCGGCGCGCAAAGAGGCGCCCCCGACCAAGAAGCCATCCACAAAAGCCCCTCGGCTCAAAGGCGCCGCCGAATCAGCGGTCACCGACCCTCCATAGAGGACAGGCAGCGCAAGCCCTTTTTTCTCTTGCAGCCAGCCTTTGATAAACCGGTGCACCTCTTCGACCACCTCTAAAGTTGCCGATTCCCCCGTGCCAATGGCCCATACAGGCTCATAAGCGAGCACCACATGAGACAGATCGGGCAGCTCAAGTAAAGGCTGCAGCTGCTCCATGAGCCGCTCCTCGATGCGCTGCTCCTGGCGCTCTTTTAAGCTCTCGCCAATACAAAGGACAGGCGTCAGATGATGCTCCAAAGCGCGCCCGATCTTTTTTTGAATGAGCGCCTCGCTCTCGCCAAAATGGCGCCGCCGCTCCGAATGGCCAATTAAAACAAAGGAGGCGCCGGCATCTACAAGCTGCCTGGCTGACACTTCCCCGGTATATGCCCCCGCATCACTTTCGTGCAAATTTTGCGCGCCGACAGCCAAATCGCCCGCTCGGCGCTCTCGCAAATGCTGGGCAACGGGCCAGATCAAAGGGAAGGAAGGAGCAATTCCGACCTTTAGCGCTGGAGGCGGGGTATACCCTTTCAATCCGTCTAACAGATCTTTGGCCTCTGGCAATGTCAGATGCATCTTCCAATTGCCGATCACACGCTTCACTGTCGCCATCTTCTACTCTTGGGTTGATTTTTCGAAAAAACCGAAACGGGCCCCTCACTTGCAAAGGGATGGCTGTTTGGGTTTAAAATAAAGAGATTTATGAAAAATAGCGGCCAATGCTAAGATTTTGTCAGCTATTTTTAAAACAAAAGTTTAACAGATGAGCGCTTTTATTCCCAAGGGACCAAATTTAGAGTCTGCCCAAAGAGGGCCTCAAGGAGAGCCAAACGCGTTTGTCCTTTCGGTATCCCAGCTGACGCAAGCGATCAAGCTCCAGCTTGAAAATGCGTTTCCCCACATTGTCTTGCAAGGCGAAGTGAGCAATTTTAAAGCCCAATCCTCCGGCCATTGGTACTTCTCTTTAAAAGATGCTGGCGCGCAAATTAGCGCCGTGATGTTTCGCCAAGAGGCCAGCCGAGTGACCTCTGCCATCAA